>JAODMW010000097.1 GCA_025464815.1 Microbacteriaceae bacterium
TCATCCTATCTACCCCCAAGGAGGCGGGTTGTGGAACTCGAAGCCCCAGTACGTGAGCTGCTTGAAAGCTACAAAGCGATGGGCGGGGCCAGCCTCGATCTGGGCGATCCGGCGGTTCTGGCGATGATTCGAGCCACGGCGATTGATTCCGACCAAAACCTGTCGGATGGTCCAACCGACGGCGTCGAGATCAGCGATGTGGTCCTCGGCGACGTCCCAGTCCGCTTGTATCGGCCTCCGGCAGAGGGCAAGCTTCCGCTGCACGTCTACTACCACGGCGGTGGTTTCATCCTCGGATCCGCACTGTCGGGCGAGGCTGACGGCCTCCTGTCCCGACGTGCGGTCGAGGCGAACTGCTTGGTCGCCTCCGTCGAGTATCGATTGGCTCCGGAGCACAAGTTTCCGGCAGGCGTCAACGATTGCTATGCCGCCTTCACCGGACTCGTCGCCGATGCCGAACGGTATGGCATCTACCGCGAGGCGGTGACTGTCGGCGGCGGATCTGCTGGCGGCAATCTCGCCGCTGTTGTGGCGCTGATGACGCGCGATAAGAACGGTCCTCGTATCGCTCTGCAGTTGCTCGAAATCGCCGGTCTCGACCTGACGAGCTCGTCTTATGCCTGGCGCAACCCAACCGCGGCACACGATTCGACCCGCGAGGCAGATGTGGCGTGGAACGATCGACACCTCTCCTCACTAGCGGAGCGAGTCCACCCATACGTCTCCCCATTCTTCGCCGCAGATCTGGAAGGAGTGGCACCCGCGTATGTCGTAAATGCGGAATTCGATCCTCGCCGGGACGAGTGCGAGGCCTATGTGGCACGATTGCGGGACGCAGGCGTCCACGCGGTCAGCCGCACGATGAAGGGCCACGTCCACGGGTCCGTGACGATTCGAGACTGGCAACCGGCTCGCGACTGGCGAGCCGAGGTCAACGCCGTGCTCGCGTCGGCCAACCGCAATGCGCTCGCCGGACTCGCCGTCGAACTTCCCGAGTAGGAACGCGACGTGGCGCAGAACTTCCGGCCCGGGAGTCCGGACTATTTGGAAGCCGAAGGCGAACGCCTGCTGGCATTCGCACGCAACGCCCGCCTTCCTGAGTGGGGGTTCGGTTGGCTGGACTCCGACGGCTCACTCGTGGCGGACAACACAGTCCACACCTACCTCACCGCCCGGATGACCCACGTGTTTTCGCTCGCTGCGCTTCTCGGCCACGAATGGGCGGCGGAGTATGCGGACCATGGCATCAGGGCGCTCACCGGCCCACTGCACGACGACAAATACAACGGATGGCATACCGCGACAGACCGTACCGGTCGTCCGTTAGCAGATGAGAAAGCCGCCTATCCTCATATGTTCGTCGTCCTTGCTGCGGCAAGCGCGACCATCGCTAGCCGTCCGGGAGCCGCAGAATTGCTCGCCCGCGCGCTCGAAGTTGTTCAGGGGCGGTTCCGGGAGACTGAGTCTGGTTTGTTTCGCGAAAAATGGGACCGTGGCTGGAGTTCGCTGGACACCTATCGTGGCGGCAACAGCAACATGCACGCGATCGAGGCGCTCCTCGCCGCGAGCGACGCAACTGGTGACCCGGCGCTGGCGAGTCAGGCTCTCGAGATCGCGGACTTCCTCGCGAACACGATCGCGCGGCGCGCGCAGTGGCGCGTTGTCGAGCACTTCGACGAGAACTGGTCACCCTTGTGGCACTACAACGAGGAGCATCCCGCCGACCCATTCCGGCCCTTCGGGTCCACTGTCGGCCACGGCATTGAGTGGTCCCGCCTCCTCGTCCACCTGAGGGCTGTTAGACCCGACGCGGACTGGCTGCTTCCGGCTGCGCGCCAATTGTTTTCGAGAGCTCAACGTGACGGCTGGAACGCCGACGGACACGAAGGATTCCTCTACACCGTGGACTGGGAGGGCAAGCCAGTGGTTACCGAGCGCCTCCACTGGGTGCTCGCCGAGGCGGTAGGGGCGGCCGCCGTGATGCACCGCGTAACTGGCGACCCCGAGTATCAACGACACTACGAAGAATGGTGGCAGTGGGCCGAAGATCATTTCCTTGACCGCCGGGCGGGCAGTTGGCACCATGAGCTGGACGTCGCGGGCAAACCCGCGTCGAAAGTTAAAAAGGGAAAGGCCGATATATATCACGCTTTCCAGGCGACTCTGCTGCCGGTAGCGCCCGTGACAGCTTCCCTCGCGTCCGCGCTCCGCGAGGCGCACGCGCAATAGCCTGCGCCCGGACTCGCGATGTTAGGGCAATCGTATCTTTAGAACGGAACTGGCGGCGGCTAATGACGCGACCTGGGGCCCGTCTCGAAATTGACGCATCCGAAAGATGAGGTGAACCTAGAGTTGCTGCATGGTCACTCGACTCGATCCACCCATGCCATTGGACATCGCGTTTTCTTCTCGCATCGGAGTGGAAGTGAAGGGCGACATGTGGTCAGCGATCCAAATCCCGAATAGCGCCGGATTGTTCGGCAGCCTGCGGTCAGTGCGTGTGGATGCAAAAGTGGACGAGGCGGTTGTCGAGGATATGGGTTTGATGCCGACCGGTTCCGGCGAACTGATGCTTTCTGTCAGCGCGGCACTGCGCAAAAAGCTCGGCAAAGAAGTTGGCGATGAGGTTCGCGTCGTGCTCTTACGTCGGCTCACCTGACCAGCGAGCGTGCCGAACCGCTCAGCGACTCATAGACCCGCCGAGTTGACAGTCTGAGTCGGTCCAGAAGGGCCACTGTCGCCGATCAATCCACGTTGAGACAGTGGGATTGTGGGCAAAAGCTGGGCGGATGTGGGCAAACTCTGCGTCCGAAGGGCGTGATGTATCTCCCCTACTGAGCCGCCGCCACATCGCGCGGTCACCCGTAGTTGCTACGCATCTCGGAATGCGCGATGCGGCGGACTGCTCAGCGGGGGCCCACGAGAGGCTTCGCGTCCACCCGGGTGCACCAATCAATCGACACGCCGGTTAAACGAATCGAGACGCCACACGAATGTAACGTCTCGATTGATTGGTGCGCCCGGAGGGATTTGAACCCCCGGCCTATTGATCCGTAGTCAATTGCTCTATCCGCTGAGCTACGGGCGCATTCATCGGGTAAAACCCAACCTGACGACTATACCAGCGAGATAGCTCACCGCGAATCGAGAGCTCTGAGCTGGCGCTGCAGGGCGACCTGCCTATAGGAGGTGTCGATCAGTTCGCCGAGTTCGGTCCAGTCCGTCTGTGGCCCATCGATGTCGATGCCGAGCCAGCCGCCGGGGCCCCAGTACGGAGGGCTGAAGAAACGTCCGTCTTGCAGATGGGCGAGCCGCTCATCCGCGTCCGGTTTGAAGACGATCGAGTACGGACGATCCATGCTCGACGACACGATCACGAAGACCTTCTTGCCTGCGCGGAAAGTCGGGCGACCCCAGGCCAGCACCTCGGCCGCCTCGGGGAAGACCATGCAGATTCCACGGACCCTTTCGACGAGCGGGTCGGCCGGATCGACGACGAGCGGATGCTCCATGCCGCAAGGGTAGCGCCGGCGACCGGCACCGGGCGTGGGATGGACAGGCCGACAGAGCGCGCGTATCGTCCCGGACGTTCGCAGATTCCGACGATCGAGGGAGATCAGCGTGGCCGTAAAGCTCAATACGAAGGCGTTCGAACATGCGAAGAGGTTGATCCGAGAAGGCAAAGTCGTGCACGACGAGCGGGACGACTGGAGCGAGCATGCTCCGAGCACCGACGATCAGAACGACTATCTCGAGAAGCACGGCTTCGGTGATTACTCGGAATGGTTCCTCGGGGTGGACGACGACAAGTCCGAGAAAACCAAGGGGCGTTACAGCTTTCCCTTCGGAGACTTCAGCAGAGTGCATCGGTGCGCGGTGATCTCGCTGGAGAGTCGCGCAGCCCAGAACGACCACGACGACATCGCCACGGCGGCGAAGGACCTGCTCGAACGCATCGACAAGTGACCGCGTGAGTACGCCGTCCTGGATGTCTTGCCAATCACGCGCTGAGGAAACTCCGTCAGGCGGACCGTTCCTGCAGCCAGAGGAGGTCCGACAGCTCGCTGGAGCTGTATGCCACCCCGAATGCCGATCCATCCGGCTCGAGGGCGACGCCCGCCTCGAGCAGCCCTGCGTCGACAGCGTCGAATCCGAGTCGATCGATGAGCTGGAGCACCTCGAGCAGCGCGGTGCGGTCATCGCTCGCCGCCGCGATGGCGACGCGTCCCTCTACACCAGAGGGACGCCTCCCCTCTTCGAACTCGTGGTAGCCGAGTTGATTGAGACCCTTCACCACTCGTGCCGATGGGAAATGCCCTTGCACGACGATGCTTGTACCGGCCGGGGCGGTGGCGAGCTCGTCATCGTCGCCGTCGATCGGCTCCCAGTAGTTCATCGCGTCGATGAGGACCTTGCCGGCGAATAGGTCGTGGGGAAGTTCCCGGAACCGATGCGTGGGAACGGCCAGGACGACGATGTCCGCGTAGCGGACGACCTCGTCGGTCGTCACGGCGCGGGCGCCCGGTGCGAGTACATCGACGGTCAGCGCGATACGTTCCGCGGGTCCCGATCCCGATATGGCCACGTCGTACCCGGCCGCGATCGCGGCACGGGCTATCGTCGTGCCCACCTTGCCCGCGCCGACGATGCCCAGGCGCAAATCGCCATCTCCACCGCTAGACATGGGAACCCGGGGTATTCGCCGCCGCCAGGCGATCATCGGACAGGCCCGGCTCATCCTCGAGCAACTCCCTGACCCGGGGGATCACCTCCCGGCCGAAGAGCTCGATTGTCGTCGCGCGGCTCACCTGGGGAAGGCCGACCAGGTCGTACTTCAGGTCGAAACGGCTGAGGTCCAGGGTGCGGACGGTCGCGGCTATCTTCGTCGCCACCGTCTCCGGGGAGCCCACGAAAAGCGCGCCGTCGGCGATCTCCGCCGCGTATTGATCAGGAGAGGGCACCGAGAACCCTCGCTCCTTCGATGCCAGTTTCATGACTGCCTCCCAATACGGCCAATGCGCAGCACGAGCCTCCTCGTCGGTTCGAGCCACCAGTCCTATCGAGTGCATGCCGATCGGCAGCCGGGGATGTTCGAACTGGTCGAGTGCACGTTTGTAGAGGTCGACGTATGGTGCGAATCTGCTCGGGGGCCCGCCGATGATGGCCAGCATCAGTGGCAGGCCGTAGCGGGCGGCGCGGATGACGGATTGGGGGCTGCCCCCGACACCCACCCAGGTTGGAATGCTGCCAGGGGCGATCGCCGGGCGCACGAACTGGTCGGTGAGCGGCGACCGCACCGTGCCCGACCATGTGACTGGTTGGTCGCGGAGCAGGCGGGTGAACAGGTCGAGCTTCTCCTCGAAGAGCGTCTCGTAGTCCGCGAGATCGAACCCGAACAACGGGAAGGACTCCGTGGACGAGGCGCGGCCGACGATGAGTTGGGCACGGCCGTTCGACGCCGCGTCGAGGGTGGCGAACTCGGCGTACAGCCGCACCGGGTCCTGCGTGCTGAGAACCGTCACGGACGTGCCCAGCCGGATGCGTTCTGTGCGGCCGGCGATTGTCGCAAGGATCACATGTCCTGCCGAATCGACGTGTTGATGCCGGTAGTGCTCGCCAATGCTGAACAGGTCGATGCCGACCGATTCAGCGAGAACAGCTTCCTCGATCATCAGGCGCACGGTCTCCGCCTCACTCAACAGGCGCCCTGAAGGATCGCGACTCACCTCGCCGAACGAGTTCAGCCCGAACTCGATATCCCGGGTGGTCATTGCAGGCTCCTTTTCTCCGGCAGTGCCGGGTGCATTAGTAACTTCTAGTTACTGATGTACCAGACGATAACCGGTCACTTCAAGGGAACCCTGGTAACCGAAGGGGAACCAATGACGATTGTCTCGTCGAGATCGGAGTTCGGTCCCATCGCTTTCTCGTCGAAGCCGAATCGGTTGGCGATGATCGTCGCCTGGTTGTCGGCGGCCCACATCGCCAGCCTCAGCACCGGCTCGGAGAGCGTGCGTCCCAGTTCCGTCACCCGGTACTCGACGCGTGGCGGCACCTCCGCGAAGATCGTGCGGGTGACGAGGCCGTCGCGTTCGAGGGCGCGCAAGGTGTTCGTCAGCATCCGTCGCGAAATCCCCGGGGTCATCCGAAGCAGGCCGGTGAATCGCTGGGGACCCTCCTCGAGAATTCCGATCAGAAGCAGGCTCCACTTGTCGCCGATGCGATCCAGCACCGACCGGAAGACGTCCGGGTCGTGCTCGATACAGAGTTTCCCCATCGAGCGAAGCGTTTCATCCGCAATCGTCGCCTGGCTCATGATCGTCTCCATTCGGTCACCGCTGGATGACCTGGGTTTCGGTTGATGTACTGGTTCCCACAGCGTACACCGGTTACTGGAAGTAACCATAGTCGCCCTGACTGCCGGATCGCAAGGCGCCGGAGGTCCTCGTGTGAACACATGTTCAAGTGCTGAGCATTTGATTGACGCTGCTCCTGCGTTCTCATAATCTGGCTGATGAGGCCATGGGTGAGGCGGGCGAGATCCAGGTCGCGTGTGAACCGGACCATTCCTGTGATTCCCAAAGGAGCGAACGATGAGTGGATACGCGAACAAGATCGGCGCGCATGGCCTGGTATGGGCTGGCGGATGGTCGGAGTCAGATGCCAGGTTTTCCATCGCCTCGACGAAAGAGGCCGGCTACGACGTCATCGAGATCCTGCTGATGAATCCGGCCTCGATCGACGCTGCGATGACCGGGCGCCTTCTCGACGAATACGGGATCGAGGCGACCGCGTCCCTCGGACTTGCGCTCGCGACCGACGTGAGCAGTGAGGATCCGGCGCGCGTCAAGGCTGGTCAGGCGAAGCTCAGCGAGGCATTCGGTGTGGCACGGGACTTCGGCGCGACCTACGTGGGTGGGGTGCTGTACGGGGCCCTCACCAAATACGCAGCACCGGCCAGCCCGCGCGGTCGCGAGAACTCCATCGCCTCGGTGAGAGCGCTCTGCGACGAGGCCGCGGATTCGGGCATCACGCTCGGGCTTGAGATTGTCAATCGTTACGAGTCAAACCTGCTCAACACCGCCCGGCAGGCCGTCGACTACGTGCGGGAGGTCGATCGCCCGAACCTCGTCATCCACCTCGACACGTATCACATGAACATCGAGGAGCCCGATAACTACAGCGCAGTGCTCACCTGCGGCGACCTGCTCGGCTACGTGCACGTCGGTGAGAGCCACCGCGGGTACCTCGGCAGCGGCAGCGTCGACTTCGGTGGCCTGTTCCGTGGACTCGCCGCGATCGGGTACGACGGGTGGATCACTTTCGAGAGCTTCTCGTCCAAGGTCGTCATGCCCGAACTCTCCCACACGCTCGCGATCTGGCGCGATCTCTGGGACGACAGCATGGACCTCGCCACGCAAGCTCGCGCCTTCATCGACGCCCAGTTGCGCGGCGTCGACTCGATCAAGCACCACTGACCCTTCCCACCAAGCTCGACAGAAAGTACCCATGACCGACGCCCAGCACTCTTCCGTCTCTGACCTGCTCGCACGCAGCCATGCTCTCGGAGCCGATTCCCGCTTCACCAACTACGGAGGGGGCAACACATCGGCGAAGGGAATCGAGATCGACCCGGGCACGGGACTCGCCGTCGAGCTGCTCTGGGTCAAGGGATCGGGGGGCGATCTCGCCACACTCAAGGAGTCCGGCCTCGCCGTGCTCCGCCGCGACCGTGTGCTCGGGCTCAAGGCCGTCTACCCCGGGCCGGAGCGCGAAGACGAGATGGTCGCGGCGTTCGACTTCTGCCTGCACGGAAAGGGGGGCGCCGCGCCATCCATCGACACCTCCATGCACGCCCTGGTCGAGGCAGCGCACGTCGACCACCTCCACCCCGACTCCGGCATCGCGATCGCGACGGCGGCGGACGGTGAGGAGCTGACGCGCACCATCTACGGCGACAGAGTTGTCTGGGTGCCGTGGCGCCGACCAGGCTTCCAGCTCGGCCTCGATATTGCGGCGATCAAGGAGGCAAACCCGGACGCGATCGGCTGCATTCTCGGCGGCCACGGGATCAGCGCGTGGGGAGACACCTCCGCAGAGTGCGAGAGCAACTCACTCGAGATCATCGAGACGGCTGAGAAGTACATCGCGCAGCACGGGGTCGCCGAACCGTTCGGTGCGCGACGCAGCGAGTTCGCCGCGCTCACCCAGGCCGACCGCCGCCGCCGTGCAGCGGATCTCGCACCGAGACTCAGGGCGATTGCCTCGAGTGACCGCCCATCCGTTGGCCACTTCATCGACACAGAATCCGTTCTCGACTTCATGTCAGGCGAGAAGTTCGAGGCGCTCGCGGCTCTCGGAACCAGCTGCCCCGACCACTTTCTCCGCACCAAAGTGCGACCCCTCGTGCTCGACCTGCCGCCGACCGCCGGACTCGAGGAGACGATGGCGCGCCTCGCGGAACTGCACGAGAGGTATCGGGACGACTACCGGGCGTACTACGAGGCCCACGCGACACCTGACTCGCCCGCCATGCGTGGTGCGGACCCGGCCATCATCCTCATCCCCGGGGTTGGCATGTTCAGCTACGGCAAGGACAAGCAGACCGCCCGTGTCGCCGGCGAGTACTTCCTCAACACGATCAACGTCATGCGCGGAGCCGAAGCGCTGTCGAGCTACCTCCCCATCCCGGACTCCGAGAAGTTCCGCATCGAATACTGGTCGCTCGAGGAGGCCAAGCTCGCCCGCATGCCCGCGCCGAAGGCGCTCGCAACCCGCATCGCCATCGTCACCGGGGGCGGCCACGGCATCGGCCGGGCCATTGCACTCCGCCTCGCCGCAGAGGGTGCGTGTGTCGTTGTCGCCGACCTCAACCTCGAGAACGCGACCTCTGTCGCCGCCGAGATAGCGGTCGCGACAGGCGCCCTGGAGGTCTCAGATGTCGCGGTCCCGATGCTCATCGACGTGCGCGATGAGGACGCGATCGCCTCCGTCGTGCGGGAGTCGACGATCGCCTTCGGAGGCGTGGACATCATCGTCAACAACGCGGGTCTCTCCACGAGCAAGTCCCTCGTGGAGACGACGGCTGAGGACTGGGACCTGCTGCACGATGTCATGTCGCGCGGGTCGTTCCTCGTGTCACGCGAGGCCGCGAAAGTAATGATCCCGCAGGCCCTCGGCGGCGACATCATCTACATCTCATCGAAGAACTCCATCTTCGCCGGCCCCAACAACGTCGCGTATTCAGCAGCGAAGGCCGACCAGGCGCACCAGGTGCGACTGCTCGCCGCGGAGCTGGGCGAGTACCGCATTCGGGTCAACGGCATCAACCCCGACGGGGTCGTGCGTGGTTCGGGCCTGTTCTCGAGCGGATGGGGCGCGAGCAGGGCCAAGCTATATGGAGTGGCCGAGGCGGATCTGGGCGGATACTACGCCCAGCGCACGCTCCTGAAGCTCGAAGTCGTGCCGGAGGATGTCGCGGCCGCAGTCATCGCCATCGTAGGAGGCGATCTCGGCAAGACGACGGGTCTCAACGTGCCGGTGGATTCCGGCGTCGCCGCCGCCTTCCTCCGTTGATCGGCGCGCTGACCGCCCCACGTGTTCAATCGGAGAGCGCTCCCTGTGGGTCCTGTCCATAGACGTTCTGGTAGCGCTCGAAGAGCGTGTCGACCACCTCGCCCGGAATCGGAATGGGCGTTCCGAGCTGACGTGAAATGTGGACAGTGCGGGCAACGTCCTCGAGCATCACGGCGGCTTTGACCGCATCCCGCGCATCCTTGCCGATCGTGAACGGTCCGTGGTTCTGCATGAGAACGGCTCTGGACCGGTGTGACCGGAGGGTCGACACGATGCCGTGACCGATCGACTCATCACCGATGATCGCGAACGGCCCGACCGGGATGGCGCCACCGAACTCGTCGGCCATTCCGGTAATCACGCAGGGGATCTCCTCGCCGCGCGCCGCCCACGCGGTGGCATACGTCGAATGGGTATGTACGACGCCGCCTACCTCAGGCATGTTGCGGTAGACGTAGGCGTGGGCTGCCGTATCGCTCGAGGGGCTGCCGTCGCTGCCTTCGCTGCCCGGCACGACGGAACCGTCCAGTCTGCAGAGGATAAGGCGGGCCGGTGTCAGATCGCGGTAGTCCACTCCGCTCGGCTTGATGACGAACAGGTCGGTGCCCGGAATTCGACCGGAGACATTCCCTCCGGTCCAAATCACGAGGCCGTATGTCACAAGCTCGTTGTGGAGGGCGGCAACATCTTCCCGCACGGTCTTGATGATGTCATCGAGCGTCATGCAGTCGCCGCCAGTGTGGAATCGCGCACGTCGAGCAGCGTCTTCATGACCTGACCGAGCGGGCCGTTTGCGGCGAACGCGTCGTGCACGGACACAAATTCTTCGTAGAGGCGGTCGTACACCTCGACCTTCGCCGGGTCGGGGCGATATTCGAGATCGCTGAAATGCACCAGGACGTCTTGTGCTGCCTCGATTGAGGCGAACTCTCCGGCGGCGACCGCCGAGACGATCGCGGCGCCCAGGGCGCTCCCTTGCGTGGTGCGGGCCGTCAACACCTCGCGGCCGAGGATGTCGGCATAGGTCTGGATCATCCACGGAGCATGGCTCGGCAGACCACCGGCGGCGACTATGCGGTCGAGCGGCGCGCCGGCATCCTCGATCGACTGGATGATTCGGCGCGCCCCAAAGGCCGTCGCCTCCACGAGCGCCTTGAGTACATGATGCTGCTCGGTATGCAAGGTCATACCGATGATGGTGCCGGAGAGGCGCTGGTCCACGAGCACCGAGCGGTTGCCGTTGAACCAGTCGAGCGCGAGCAGGCCGTGTTCGCCGGGCTGGAGGGCCTCCGCGAGGATCCCGAGTTCTGAGAGGGCGGCGCTTATGTCACTGCGGCCCGCGAGCTTGTCTGCGAACCAGTTGAAGATATCGCCGACCGCGGACTGCCCGGCCTCGATCGAGAGCTTGCCGGGAACCATCGAATCGGAGACCATGCCGCACATCCCGGGGATGATGGGCGGCACGCCGCTCTCCGTCTCGTCGATCACAGTCACATCGCAGGTGGAAGTGCCCATTACCTTCACGAAGGTGCCGGTGCGCACACCGCCCGCTACGCCCGCCGCGTGGGCGTCGAAATGGCCTACAGCGACAGGGATACCGACCTCGAGGCCGGTCAACTCCGCCCAGGCCGGAGTCACGTACCCCGCGATGTCGGTCGTGGGGTACGCCCGGTCATAGAGTCGTCCGCGAAGTTCCGCCAGCTCGGGAGCGAGCCCGGCAAGGAACTCGGTGTCGGGAAGGCCACCCCAGCGGTCGGAATAGAGGGCCTTATGTCCGGCGGCCGTGACACTCCGCTTGAGAACATCGGGGCGCGAAGTACCGGTGATCACGCCGGCGACGAAATCGCAGAGCTCGACCCAGGACGCCGCGGCAGCGAAGACCTCGGGATCCGTCGCGAGGCAGTGCCAGATCTTCGCCCAGAACCACTCTGCAGAGTAGGTACCACCGCAGGCGTCGATCATCTCGGGGCGGAGAAGGCGTGCGGCTTCAGTGATGGCCCTGGCCTCCGCGTGCGCTGTGTGGTCTTTCCACAGCCACGCGTACGCGGCCGGTCGGTCAGTGAACTCGGGGTTGAAGGCGAGCGGCTCGCCTGACTCGTCCACGGGGAGCGGAGTCGATCCCGTTGTCGCAAAGCCCACCGAGACGACCTCCGACGGCAGGAAGCCCTCGATGGCTGTCGCAGCAGCGCTGAGCGCGCCAGAGACAGTGAGCCGCAGCCCCTCGACGTAGTCGCGCGGATCCTGTCGCGCGACGTTCGCATCCGTCGCGGAGACGATAATCCCAGCTTCCCCTGACTGATAGAGGTACACCGCTTCGGCAACTTCATCGCCGTTCTCGAGGTCGACGAGAACGCTGCGGCATGAGCTCGTGCCGTAGTCGATTCCCAGGGAGTAGCGCGACATGCTGTTCCGATCGTGTGCACGGAGGCAGCGGTCGCGACAGGTACTCGCGACCACTGCCTCCAGAATGTTCTAGAAGGAGTATTTGTCGATGTTGTCCTTGGTGAAGATGAGCGGCTTGTTGTAGTCGACCTCTCCATCCTTACCGACGGTGTACTTTCCGTGCTTACCCGCGTCGACGACCTGGCCCTCTTTTGCCGTGATCTTCCCGGTGGCGAGCTGGTAGGCCGCAGCGGTCGCCACGTATCCGAGCTCGGTGGGGTCCCAGAGCGCGAAGGCCTTGGAGTCGCCATTCTTGATGAAGTCCTTAACGGAGCTGGGGAGAGCGAATCCGGTAGCGGAGACCCTCGCCTGGAGGCCGGCGTTCACGATCGCCTGCTCTGCCGCCGGAGCGGAAACCGCGGATGACGAGATGATCACCTTGAGGGTGGGGTTTGCCTGGATGAGATTCAGTGCGATGTCCTGGCTCTTCTGGGCGTCGTCACCAGCGAACTGCACCGTGTCCACGTACTTGAACTTCGAGTACTTCGCGTCCGTGTCGATGAGGTGTTTCATGATCTTGACGTGCGCGGTGTGGTTGACCGCGGTGGGTGAGGCCGAGATGAATGCGACAAGGCCTCCATCGGGAGAGTTGAGCAGCGCGGCGTCGAGCATGGTCTTTGCAGCCAGGGTGTAGTCCAGTTGGTTCACGAAGAGATCGCGCGCGTCGATGGCCGAGTCGGCGTCATACGTGACCACCTTGATGCCGGCCGCACGTGCCTGCTTGAGCGCGGGTGCGACGGCATTGCCGTCGATCGCGCTCACAACGAGGGCACTCGGCTTCTGCGGGATCGCGTTGGTGAGGGTCGAGATCTGGTCCGTTGCGGTCGGCTGGTCCGAACCGATGTAGCTGAACGTGAACCCTTCATCCTTCGCGGCCGCTTCGCCGCCTTTGCGAGCGACCTCGAAGTACGCGAGGCCGGTGAATTTCGGCGCCATGAAGATCTTGACGGCCTTGCCGGTGGGCGCGGAGCCCCCGGCAGACGTCGGCGCGGAGGACGAGCATCCAGCCAAAACGATGATTGCGGCGACGGCTGCGGCGATTCCGGCGGCCGTGCGACGTCCTTGTCGAGTGCGAGTGAACATAGTGACCTTTCTTGGTGAAGTACTGCGGATGCAATACAGGGGTTCCTGCGTGGTGATCGTTCGATGTTCTAAGCGGTGCGCTTGCTTTCCTGTGTGGCCTCTTCGCGCCTCACGTCGACATCGATTTTTGGTGCAGGTCTTGGGGCCGCGATCCGACCCCGGACGATCTGGACGATCCTCGGGATCCCGATGCTGCCCACCAACAGCGCGCCGATCACGAGGGTCTGGCTCGTTCCGGGGATGTTGGCGAGTTTCATGCCTGTCTGGATGGTTCCGAGCAGGAGGATCGCGAGTGCGACACCCAGCGCGCGACCTGACCCTCCCTTGATCGAGACGCCACCGAGCACGACGGCCGTGATGACGAAGAGGATGCTGCCATCGGCGTTGTCGCCACGGGCGGACTGGTATTGCGCGAGCCAGACATAGCCTGCGAGGCCGCTTGCGACACCGGCGAGCGCGTATGCGGCGACCCTGGTGGCGGCGACCGAGACACCAGCCAATCGCGAAGCGCTTGCGCTGTTCCCAATCGCATAGCTATTGCGACCGAACCGAGTCGATGTGGTTAGCACGGCGAACACGATTCCGACCGCTATCGCGAGCACCACGGTCATCGGCACTATGCCTATCCACGACGAGCCGAGGGACACATAGGCAGGCGGAATGGTGGTGACGCCGGCATCTCCGGCGAACAGGTAGGCGATGCCACGGTAGGCACCCATTGTGCCTAGGGTTACGGCGAGCGACGGTAGCCCGACAACCGCCACCAGCAGTCCGTTTACAGCACCGAGGATCCCGCAGATGATGAGCACTATCGGCAGCGCCACGGCGAGCGGGAACCCGAGCTGAGAGAGCTTGCCGAGGAGCACGCTCCCGACGGCGAGCGTCGACGCGAGCGAGATGTCGATCTCGCCCTGCAGGATGATCGGGAAAAGCCCGAAGGCCATGAGCGCGAAGATCACGAAGAAGCCGGCGGAGCTGAAGAGGTTCACCGGATCAAGGAAATAAGGCGAGAGGAAGCTCGACCAGATCCCCGCGAGCACGATGAGGACGACGAGCAGGAGTTCCCACCCGTAGGTACGGAGCATGCGCTTCATGACTCGACCTCCATGATCCTGCGACGGGTACCGCTCCCGATTACTCGGCGCTGCACGATCGCGTCGACCCAGACAGCCGCGATGATGGCGGCGCCCTGAATCAGTAGCCTGTAGAACTCCTGCACCTCGAGCAGCACGAGGCCGTTGTTGATGGTCGCGAGCACGACGGCGCCGATGGCGGCGCCGATCACGCTTCCGGAGCCACCCCAGATGCTGACACCACCGATCACGACGGCCGCGAGCACCTGCAACTCGATCCCGTTCGCGAGAAGGGAGTTGATATTCCCAACCTGTGCTCCGAGAAGCAGCCCGGCGATCGCCGCAATCATTCCCGCTCCTACATACGCGCCGATCACGATGCGCGTGCTGCTGAGGCCGTAGAACCGAGCCGCCTTGGGGTTCGATCCGTAGGCGTATATCTTGCGGCCCCAGGGCAGCCGGGTGAGAGCCACGGCGACGATCGCGATGATGACCGCGGAGATCCAGACGTAGGAAGGGAGGCCGAGCCAGACCTGGGTGGCCAGCGCGCGCATCCAGGGAGGAAGCGTTCCGCTCGTTACTTCTTTGGCGTTGGCGTAGACCGAGACGAAGCCGCGATAGATCGAGAGCGTACCGAGTGTGGCGACGATGGAGGGGATCTGAAGCACCGTCACGAACACGCCGTTGATGAAGCCGAGCAGCGCCCCGATCGCGAGCGCCAGGATGACGACGAAGGGTTGAAGGGCCGCATTCTTGCCAGCGAGGTCGAAGACCACATATGCGGTGAGGCCCATGATCGATCCGACCGACAGATCGAGGTTTCCGGTCAACACGACGAGCGACTGCCCGGCGGCCGCGATCGCGAGGATCGCTGCGGTGAAGAGCACGCTTCGCCCGTTGCCCAGAGTGAAGAACTGCGGCGACAGCAGGCTGAACGCGATGACAAGAATCGCGAGGAAGATCACGACCCCGAGGAAACGAACTCTGAGGGCTGACGTGCTGCCTCCGAGGCTCAATCTGCGCCGTGTGACGGCGGTCGGGTTGCTCATGCCGCTCCAGTCCTGGTGCTCGTGGCCGCCGCGAGGACGTTTTCCTGGTTGGCATCGGCGATGTCGATGTTCGCGACGAGGCGGCCCCTCGAGATGACGAGGATGCGGTCGCTCAAGGCGAGGACCTCCGGGAGGTCGGAGGAGATCATCAGGATCGCGAGGCGCTCCTTTCGCGCGAGATCGCGCATGATGTCATGAACCTGTGCCTTGGTTCCGACGTCGATTCCATGAGTGGGCTCGTCGAGCAGCAGTACCTTGGGATTGGTCGCGAGCCAGCGTGCGAGGGCGACCTTCTGCCGGTTGCCGCCGGAGAGAGAACTGACGAGGTCACCGACGAGCCCTTTGATGCTCAGGGCGGTGCGCTGCGTCGTCGCGAGTTCCCTCTCTCGGGTCTGTCTCATGAACCCGAAGCGGCTGAGTCTCTTCAGGCTCGGAAGGGCCACATTCGCCTCGATGGTCATGCTCGAGATGACACCGTCGGCGTCCCTGTCCTCGGGGAGGTAGGCGACGCCGAGGGCCGCCATTTGGCTGGGGCTCCGTGGGGTCACCACCTTGCCGTCCACCGTGACGCTGCCGGTTGGATGCGTGCCGATGCCGAAGACGGCCTGAGCGATCTCGGATCGCCCGGACCCGACGAGGCCGGCGACTCCGACGATCTCCCCCTCGTGCACGTCGAAAGTGATGTCGTCGAAGATTCCCGGGATGCTGAGGCCCTTCACCGAGAGCCGTGCGGGCCCGAGCGCGTCCTGGCGGGCGACCGCCTCGAGCGTTACGGACCTGCCCACCATGAGCTTGATCATCGTCGCGTCGTCGAGTTCGCTCGACGGTGAGGTCTGCACGTGCTGTCCATCGCGGAGCACAGTGATGGTGTCGGCCAGGATGCGCACCTCCTCCATGCGATGGGAGATCCACACCACGGTGGTTCCGTCGGCCTTGAGCCTCCGCACCACCTCATAGAGCTTGCTCGCCTCACCGGGGGTGAGCGCGCTCGTCGGCTCGTCCAGGATCAGCAGACGCAGGTCCGACGAGAGGGCGCGGGCGATTTCGACGTACTGCGACTCCGCGACGGTCAGGCCAGCGACGAGCGAGTCGACATCGAGTTCGAAGTCGAGGCGCTTGAGCAGCTGGCGCGCCTTTTCGCGCATGCTGGCGGAATTGACGAACCCCGACCTCTTCGGGTACTGGCCGGTGAAGATGTTCTCCGCGATGGAGAGATGCGGAAAGAGGTTGGGGTCCTGGTAGACGGCGGCGACGCCGGCTGCTCGCGCATCCAGCGGGTTTCTAAACCGCACAGGCAAGCCATCGAGTTCGAGGCTGCCTGCATCGGGCTCGAGAAGGCCGGTGATCATGCCGACGAGCGTCGACTTGCCCGCACCGTTCTCCCCGACCAGCGCGTGGATCTCGCCGGGAGCGAGGTCGAATGAGACGCTGCGAAGGGCGTGAACAGCCTCGAAGCTCTTGGAGACACCGCTGACGCGCAGCCGCGGAATGGCGGCGGCGCGCAAACTGCTGTCGCTGTTCGTCACGATGAACAGGCCCTTCTGTCGACAACCGGTTGGTCCTGCTGGACACGGCGAACCGTCCTCGTCGACGTGCTGACGCTAACAAGTTCCGAAAGGACAGTCAAACATTTGCTCAGAGAATGAACATTTGTTCACGCATGGGAAACGAAAAGCCAACCTAACCGCCACGGATGGGCTACATCTCGACGAGCCGGCGGGCGACATCCTCGGTCGTGATGAGCACGTCGACGTACCCCCCGGCGAGTGCGCCGTCAATCGCCGCTGTCTTGTCGGAGCCACCGGCGACGGCGATCACGTTCTTCATCGCGCGCAACTCCCGAATGGCGATGCCGATCCGCACTTTTTGCAGGTCGGTGGCGAGCACACGTCCATGGCGATCATAGAACTCGCCGATGATGTCACCAACGGCACCCTTGTCCTTATATTCGCGGATCTGCTCTTCCTTGACGATCCCGTTCTGAAGTATGGTCGCCGTTGGCATTGCGGCACCGATCCCAACGATCGTTGCATCCGCGGAGCGCGCGAGTTCGAGCACACTTGTTACCGCCTGCTCTGAGCGCAAGGCGTTCGCAACGCTCGGATTGGACGCCAGCAGCGGGGCTGGAATGTACCTGATGAAGTCGGAAATCCCATTGTTGGTCGCCCCACTGACCTTGCGAGTGTAGGCCTCGATTCCGCCCGTGAGGGTGGCGAAGGTAACTCCGTTGAGGCTCGGTCGAGTCAATGCGAGAAGGCTCCTCAGCACGGTGTCGCCCCAGCCGACGCCGATGATCGCGCCGGGCAAGAGGTATCGACGCAGGTATTGCGCCGCTTCGAATCCGAGCCGTGAGTTCGTAACCTCACCGGAGAGCGAGCCGTCGGCCGCGGGGAGGATCACAACCTCGTCGAGGTCGAACCTTTCGCGAAGTGTGCGCGACAGTTCGAAACCACCGATCCCGGAGGTTGCGATGTCGATCGTCACTATGCCGGTAGAGCGCGCGCGTTCGAGAAGTCGAGCGACCGTGGGGCGAGAGACGTGAAGCCTTACCGCGATCTCCGCCTGCGTGAGGTTGTCCCGGTAGTAGTACCAGGCGACACGCACCAGTTTTTCTCGCTCGGCTTGCGCGTCATCGCGTACGGATCCATAGCCGACCTCGGTCACTCGAATTTCCTTCGTTCAATTGCAGTAATCATAGATGAATACAGACAGTTGAACATATGTTCACACCATGAACGGATGTTTGTATATACTTCTGCTTGCCCAAGAAGGAGACAGATGTCGATATCAGTCCTGGTCATAGGTGACGGCTACATGCCCGTCAGTTCGATGGCTTCCCTCGAGATGCTCACCCCCGAATTCCGGGTGCGCTTCGAGTCGGTGGATCCGGATGCCCGGCCCCCGATCGACAAGCTCCGCGAATACCAGGGGGATCCGGTCGCGATTGACTCGTGGCTGACCGACGAAACAGTGCTGGTGGTCCACGCGGCTCCCGTAACACGGCAACTTCTCACCGACCACCCCCACATCCGCTTAGTGGCCTGTCTTCGCGGCGGTCCGGTAAATATCGATCTCGACGCGGCACGCGAGCTTGGCGTCACCGTCACTAACACCCCGGGAAAGAACGCGGAATCGGTTGCCGACCTGACTCTGGCGTATGTGCACTTGCTCCTGCGCGGCATCACTGTGGCATCGGCGTCTATCCGCGATCGTGCGCTGGCCGGTGAAACGCACCTCGACTCCACTTTCGAGGGCGGCAAGTGGATCGCGCAGGAACCGAGGGGACTCACCATGGGTCTCGTCGGCTATGGCGCGATTGGCCAGCTCGTCGCGGAGCGGGCCCGCTCATATGGGATGACCATTATCGCTCACGACCCCTTCCACTCTGGACCCACTGAGCAGGTCGAGCTGGTCGATCTCGACACACTCGCTTCGAGGAGCGATGTCGTCAGCATCCACGCGAAGTACACCGAAGAGAACCGTCACCTCATTTCGACAGACTTCGTGGGCGGAATGAAGCCCGGTGCGCTCTTCATCAATACGGCACGCGAAGGGCTCGTAGACGAATCGGCACTCCTCGAAGGGCTGACCAGTGGCCTGCTTGGTGGGCTGGCGCTTGATGTATGTGAACCGGACGGGCTCTGGCCCGTGCTGTGCCTTCACCCCAATGCGATTGTGACTCCGCACCTCGGCGGAGCTACCGTCCAGACCCAGCAGCGCGGCCTCGAGATGGCGATCAGCGACATACGCCGGTTCGCCGCGGGAATCGAGGTATCGCACAGGGTCGCTTGATCCCTCGCGACTGCGTTCCCGGTTGAATCCCGACGCAGCTCCTCGACGGCGACCCGGCCCGCCCAAAACGGAAATGCGCCCGCGACAGAGCCGCGAACGCACTCTTACTGTTGCCACCGATTGCCGGGGCTTCTCCCGCAAGAGCGACCCCGCCGCTAGAAGCAAGGTCGCTCAGTGCCCTGCGAGACTCGGGCCAGGAGCCTAGGGAGTCTCGGATCTTGCGCCCTGCCGCGGCGGGCCGCCATCCGCTCCTTGTGGGCGAAGTAGCGTTCGAAGATGCCGTAGGTGATCCCGCAACTCCGAGCGCTACGGGCACGATCGCAAGCGCTCGATTCCTTCTACGACGATCCGCGCTGAAAAGCTTTGATCCGGGCGCCTGACTCGTTCCCAAGCGACATGACGGCTAACCCCTACGTATCGCTCACTCCCTATCCTCGGATCGATTGAACCTTTTCTGCGGCTCGCTCGTTTCCTTAATAAGAGGTCTCCACCGAGGAGGCTCGAATCGGAAGCAGGCATGCACATGATTGAAAGCGGCCAGGTCCTTCTCAGGGTCATGCGAATCCTCAGTGCGATCGTCCTTTTCGCGATCGGCGGGATTCATCTTTTCCTTGTCTTCGACGGCGTCGGGGGCGTGCTTGGCGTGCTCTTCATTCTCAACGCCATCGCGGGCATCGTTCTGGCGATCGGGATGCTCGCGCTGCGCGGCAGGCTCCTGAAGCTCGCTGCGGTCCTCAGCCTGCTGTTCACCATCGCGAGCCTTCTTGCGCTCGTGCTCGCGCTGACAGTCGGACTATTCGGCATTACCGAGACATGGAGCTTCACCCTCGTGCCGGAGACGGTCGTGATCGACGCGATCGGCGTCGTGGTGCTCGCCGTCACCTTGCCTGTCGCGCTCCGCACACGGCGGGCGACATGATCGCGCGTCCACCCCACGCAGGCCGACAGGAATACCGGGCACATGCGTCTTGCGCCCGTCAGCCTTACATTCACTCGGCCCGTTCCCGGTGCAAGCTATAAGGAGGCAGCCCTCCCGGCAGCGACTCAGGCTCTCCCCGCCTAGCCGCCAACCAGACCACGTCACGGCCAAAGGATTCGACGAGCAGCGCCAGCGCAATCGCGACGAGCAGAACGTCGAGCACGGGGAGCAACCCTGTCCCAGCGATCGTCAATGCTATGCCTTGCACAGCCGTTACCACCTTGCGCCAATAGCGGAATGGGAGCTGCCGACGAAACCAGGGAAAGATCCATCCGGCGGCCACGAAGGCATACCGCATCACGCCGATCGCCAGCACCCAGACCCCTAAGGTTTGCGAAACGTACGCGCTCAACACGAGCAACAGGAATGCATCGACTTCCATATCGAACCGCGCGCCAAGCTCGCTCGCGGAGTTCGTGCGTCGGGCGACCCATCCGTCCACAGCGTCCAGGAGAAGGGCTGGCACGACCAGGGCAACCAGGAGACCGACCGGGATCGGC
>JAODMW010000116.1 GCA_025464815.1 Microbacteriaceae bacterium
GGGGACGGACCGGTGGACCTCGCCTTCGCTGCGGGTCCGGGCATCCGCCGGCTCATCTCCGGCGAGCTCGCACCCGATCGCGCGATCGCGACCGGCGTGGTCGAGGTGCTGCGCGGACGCGGCGACCTCCTCGACCGCTTCGCGAGCACGTTCCATCTGGCCGCCTGATCCGAGCGGGTGTGAGTGCGCCGAGCGTCGCCGGCCGGGTCAGGGTCCGTACACGGCCTCGACCTGGTGCGCCCTTCGAATGAGCGTCCGTCACGGGTGCATACGACGCTGCCGTTCGACTCGAGTACCGCCGTCTCGGCAAACAAAAGAGCACCCATTTACAGGGCGCTTTTTGTGAGCGGAGACCGTGGGATTTGAAGCCTATTAGGGACATCATCTAAGCCAGAGTTCACCCAGATTCGCTGAAATATCAGCGAACAATGGCTCGGGAAATCACATCGGAACCCTTCCTGGACGCTGCGGTTGTGGGCAACTTGTGGGCAAGGCCATTTACCCGATGACCACGATTTCGGATCGCTGTACACCCAGAATCAGTAACGTAATCCTTACTCCGTCAGCGGGAGTCATGGTCGTGACGGCATTCACTGCGGCAGAGGTGGCATTCATTCTTGACAGGTGCCTCGGTCCGCTTGCGCCAGTCGACCGCAACGGCGCATCTTCGTGCCAGTCACGCGACCTGTATGGTCACCGCTTTGTCCAGCAGGTCCGCATTGGCCGCCAACCAGTGTTGCCGACGGAGGATGCGGTCGCCGACTCCCGCATCCCACATGCGTCGCCAGCCCCCGCCGATCGTCTCGCTGCGATGCTTCATGGAGTGCCACGATCGCGCTGCCTCGTTTTGCGCGACCTCAACCACCTGCGCGCGGTCGAAAGTATCAAGCGCATAGGCATCGACGATTCGCGCGCCCCGTTCGAATGGATCGACTGATCGCATGACGAGTTCGCGATCTCGTTCAGGCATCCACGCGCCCCACCAGAGCAGGATGTTGCACACCTCTTCGACACGGGTAGCTGGACGCGCCAAGTCGAAGTCGATGAGAGCGACGGCCTCGCCCGCACGAAAGACGACGTTTTCGGGCGTGATGTCCATATGTCCGATGAAGCTGGGCGTGTCGGCGATGGTTGCAGGCGCATTAGGCGGATCACGGCGGGTCAGGTCTTTTGCCCAAGCGGGAATGCCGATCAATAAAGCGGCATCGTCGTACGCACGAACCAGCCGTGCAACACTCGTCGCGGTGCCCTCGTTGGACACCCATTCTGGCCAGGGTCGCGAGGCGACCTGGCCATCGACATAGGAGAGCACGTGGCGACCGCGATCATCGATTTCCAGATGCCGTGGCGCCCCGGTAAACCCCGCGGTCTCTAGTTCGGCGAGCAGCTGGGCGATGGCCGGTGACCACACCGCTCCCGGCCGTCGAACGGTGTTGCCGACACGAACGAGGCCCTCGGTAACGTCGCCGCCGAGCAGCGGCACCTCCTGCATTTCATCATCAGCTGCCGACACGGTGATGAGCATACCCGGGGTATACGGTGCCTCGATCACCGGCGAATGAAGCGATTTGCAGTACATCGCCCAATTTCAGGACGCGACCACCTCCTGTCCTGCGAGACATGCACTTCGTGCTCAGTTTGGGGAAATGTTCAACTCGCCTGACGCCCACTTTCCAGCCCTGAGGGTGTCTACGTCCTTGGAGCCTTCGACGTCTAGGGAGAACGGCGCGCCGCGCTCTCGAAGCCGGCGCCCAGGGCATCGTAATTCCAATGGTTCGCACCGCCGCGGACGTGCTCACAATGCGCGATGCGCTTCTCTACCCGCCGAACGGTACCCGCGGTATCTGCCCCGCGTATCGAGTCGCGGGATACTCGCTGCGCACGTTCAGCGAATACGCGTCCGCGAGCGACGCTGGCTTACTTCTCATCCCCATGATCGAGACAATCGAGGCTCTCGAGCATGTCGAGGAGATCTGCGCCATCGACGAGGTGCGCATCATTGTCTTCGCCGCAGGTGAACTGTCCTATGCACTCGGCGAGGGCGCAAACGTCAACCTTCATGGCAGCGACAAGATCCAGGAAGCTCTTCTTCGAGTGAAAGCCGCAGCGAAAGCCCACAACATCGCCCTGTTGGGGCCCCATCATCAACCCCACCGCCGAGGGTTGCGCAACCGCCCTTCAGGAGGACATCGGCGTGCTGTGCCTCGGCATCGATGTGATGTCGTTCCGAAAGATCTGCGAAGACGCGGTGACAGCCGCGAACGCTGCAGTGGCTGGCAACGATCGCTTCACGCGCCCCGCCGCACCGATTAGCGGCCTGCCGCCACGATAACCGTCACAGGCGGGCTCGTGTGGGACTTGTGACCGTCACGGCCACGACGATATGCGGCGGGTGCAACCCTCTCATTGAGTCGGTTTTCGCTCGATTTCGGTGAAAATATCAGCGAACGACTGTCCCGGAGATCACGTCGAAACCCCTTCGGAAGTCTTTAGTAGTGGGCAAACCGTGGGCAGACGTCACCGATGTCTTGAGACATCAGATGATACATAACATCGGTCGTGCGACAGGGCGGGCAGGGCTCGTCAACATGGAGACTCGCCAACGCTAGTGCCAGACCACAGCAACGACGACGTTCGCGATAGCGAGGATGCCGGCCGCCCGCAGGAACCACAGCACCGGCTTGTCCGACCCGCCCGCGCCGACTAGGCGTCGCTGCCGCACGACGCCGACGATGACCGTGGCGAGGATGACGAGGGTCACAGATATTTTGACCACCATCTTCGCGTCGATGATGGCCAGGCCCTGACCTTTATCGACAGCGATGAGCGCAGCGCCTGTGACCAGCTGGACTATCGACCCGACGAACATGGGAGCGAACTCGAACCCGCTCCGTCGCGGCATCTGTTGGATGAATGCCCCGATTATCGCGGCGAGACCGATGAGGTGGGCGATGATCAGCACAAGACGAGTGATTTCAAGAACTGACAAGACGAGCTCCAAGAATGGGCCTTAGTGAATGTTTACTAACCGCAATGATAAGGTGAGTGAACACTCAGTTGTCAAGTAGAAATCGAGGAGCGAATTCGATGAGCGCACGCGAGACGATCCTGGATGCCGCAGCTCGCGTGATGCGGGAGAAGGGCATAGCGCGTGCCACCACGAAGGAGATCGCTCGCGAGGCCGGCTATTCGGAGGCGCTGCTTTACAAACATTTCGCCGACAAGCAAGACATTTACATGAGCGTGCTCAGGGAGCGTGTCGGCGGCCTCGCGGACCCAACGGAGCTCGCTGGCACGGGCGAAGTGCATGAGAATCTCGTTGACGTCACAGTGGGTCTGATGGCATTTTATGTCGCGTCGTTTCCCATGTCCGCCTCGATCTTCAGTGATGTCGAGCTGCTCGTGGCCTGGCGCTCAGGGCTGACCGAGAAGGGCGGAGGCCCGCGCGCGCCACTACGGATGGTCGAACGCTACGTGGCGAGCGAAATCGAATTGGGCAGAATTGATGCAGCGGCCGACTCGTATGCAATCGCCGCCATGCTGTGCGGCGCCGCCTTCCAGCAGGCGTTCCTAGCCTGCTTCGACGGCCTCGACGCCGTCCCGGATGCTGCGGCGGTCGCCGAACGCCTCGTTGCAAGCCTCGTAATCGCCGGAGCCAATAACGGTTCAAACCGATCCTTCTGACCCAGCCCCCGTCGGGCACACGGTCGTCCGCCTGGGCAATTCCTGCACCTCGACCGAGCCGCCGGATATGGCGGCAACGACTCCGATCGGATATTTCGGCTCTGACGGGTCACGGTCGCGGGAAGAACCGAACTGGCGGAGCGCCCAATACGTCGACTTTCGCGAGTGGTGATTTCGAGAAGTGAAACCCATGACCGCCGACCTGAGACAGATGAGCTTCGCTCTCATATCGACGTCTAAGTCTGCAGCTGGGCGGTGATACTGCTATGGTGAGTGAATACTTACTCACCACCTATTGAAAGGGTAACTCATGCGCATTGCCGTCATCGGTGCTTCCGGGCGCGTCGGAAGCGCCACCGTCAGACATGCTGTGGCCGCCGGACATGACGTCGTCTCTGTCGTGCGCACTCGCGCGACGGCCCCGGCTGGGACCGTCGTCGCTGTGGCCGACGGGCGTGACGCAGCTGCGCTGGCGGACGCCGTCCGGGGCGCCGACGCCGTCGTATCCTGCATCGGCCACGTCACCGGGCAGGACGATTCGACCCTGCTACGTGATAGCGCGTCCGCGCTGATCGAGGCTATGGGGAGCACCGGTGTGCGACGCCTGGTCGCCATCTCGGCCGCCGCCGCTTATGTGGCCGGCGATGACCCGGTCTCTCGCTTCATCGCCAAGCCGCTGCTCGAGCGGATGCTTAAGGACAACAACCTCGACACCCGGGCGATGGAAGACGTCATCCGCGGGAGTGACCTCGACTCGACGCTGTTGCGACCCTCGCGCCTCGTGCCCGGGGACGGCTCTCCACACTACCGGCACCGTGTTGACCAAGCGGTCTGGTGGCACTACAACACCAGGTTTGACACCGTCGGCCGCGCAGCCGTCGACGCCTTGGTTCACCCCGAGTGGAACGGCCACGCTGTCTTCGTCACCGAATAGTGAAGGCGGACAAACGCCGACGCTCAGCATTTGCCCGCCAGGGATTGTTGGTATGCGAGTTGTCGCTAAGTGGCAGTGACTGGCCGGGTGGGGGGATCGATCGCGACGGACGAGCGAACCGCTTCGAGCCTGTCGAGGATGTCCTGGGGCCACGACTTCTCGTATCGGCCCTCCGAGATGCGGTTGCCGATGAGATTGATGGTCGTCTCCGGCGCTAGCCAACGCTCCAGCCGACGAGCGACGTCCAACGCTGCAGCCGGCAATGAAGGGAACATCGGCGGGAACGGACTTCCCAGACTCAGCGAGAAGGCCGCGGAGCGGCCGCCCACGGCGGACCCACCGATGACATCGGCCGCGGTCGCGCCACCCAGGTGACGAAGTTCGACCACCATGAACGTCGAGTCCCCGCCACTGCCGAAGGCGTGAAGGAAGGTCGTCACGAAGTCGTGGTCGATGTGCGTGAGCATGAATCCACGGAACCAGCTGGGTCCGGCATCCTCGGGATCGTCGTGGATTCGCGCAACCTGGTCGATAGGCAGGATTCCCACAGCGTCGACGAGAGCGGGAGCGAGGTCGCGGAGGGGCTTCACAATGGCCTCGCCCTCGGAGGCGGCGCCGGGGAAAGCGAACCGCAGCCGGAGCATGCGCCTGCCACGAAGGTGACCGGGCAAATCTTCCAGATCCGGGAAATTGATGACGACGACACTCGTCGTTGCTCGCGCGTCGGCGTGGGCGGTCCAGTTGGCCCAGCCGCGCATGACCGTCGCGATGTGTTCCTCACTGAAGGTGAGCGATCCTGCGTAGAGTTCCGGGAGCTCGACGAGGCGAATGTGCACCTCTGCTATGACGCCGAAGCCGCCCCGACCACCCCGCACGGCCCAGAACAGATCAGGATGCTGCTCCGCCGAGACCGTGAGGACCTCTGCGTCGGGCGTGACAATGGTCGCTGCCACCAGATAGTCCGAACTGTAACCGTGGCTGCGCGCAAGAGGCCCGAGGCCACCGCCGACGAGATATCCGACCACGCCGACCGAGGTCGAACCGCCCGCGACGGGCGCGAGGCCGTATGGAGCGGCGGCTGCGACGACAGCGGCCCACCGTGCGCCGGCCCCGATCGTCGCGATTCGCGCGTCCGGGTCAATCCGGACCGTGTCAAGTCGACGCGTCGTCACGAGCACCCCGGAAGTCACCGGAACGCCGCCGTGTCCGGTCGCTACGACCTGAAGTGGCCCGTCGCCGCGCTCGGCGGCGATCCGAGTCGCCACGCTGATGTCGTGCACTGAGCGAGCCGCGATTACGAGATCCGGGGTGCTGGCGACGACGGTGTTGAATCCGCTGACCTCGGAGTCGTATCCGGGATCCCTGGGTCGGTAGGTCAGAAGACCTGTGTAATTGTTGATGGGATGTCTCCGTTCATGGTTATCACCGGACGGCGTGGATTGATAGTTGAGCGAATCGGTCAGGTAAGGATGAGGGCAACGCCAGCGGCGAGCATCACGACCGCTGTCGTGACGTGGACGGACAACGCGACACGGGGGAAACCTTCGGTACGCCCCACGATGACCGCGTCACCGATAGGCATGACACTCGCAACGACCAGGTACCAGCCGACGACGGCGGGTAGGCCCACGACAACAAGCATCAGCGCGATGAGCCCGGATCCGATGTCGCGGACACCTTTCACGAGCAGATATCGATTTGCAGCATCGCTGGCCACGCCATAGCCGCTCGCCGCCTTCTGTGGAACGACGATGAATCGGATGCCGACGACGATGATGCCGACGCCAACCACGACTGCGACCACCATGCCGGTGATAGTGATTACCACGTGAATTTCCCTTCGGTTCGAATTTCTAGCAACGATAGATTATCGTGCACTGATACGCAAGTCTTGACAGACAATCTGTCAGCGCTAGTGTTTTCGTTATGACAATTCAAGATCGGAAGCAGCGTGAGAACGA
Source organism: Microbacteriaceae bacterium (assembly GCA_025464815.1). Taxonomy (GTDB): domain Bacteria; phylum Actinomycetota; class Actinomycetes; order Actinomycetales; family Microbacteriaceae; genus Lacisediminihabitans. The sequence continues at coordinate 6,580 of JAODMW010000116.1, forward strand.
GGCGCGTCGCCGTGCGATCCTCTCCGCGTCGCGTCTGATCGCCGAGACCGAGGGCTGGAATGCCCTGACCACTCGGCGACTCGCGCACGAGATCGAATACAGTCAGCCGGTCATTTACGCCCACTTCGACGGCCGAGACGCCATCATCGAGGCCATCGCGCTGGAAGGATTCGACGAACTGGCGACAGTGCTGAGCTCCGCGCGCCTGACGACGGCCGACCCCCGGCAGGCCCTGCTCGCCCTGGCGAGCGCGTACTCCGATTTCGCGGACCGGTCGCCGGCGCTGTACGAGGCGATGTTCGTGGCCCGATCGACCCTCAGTTTCGCGAACGCTGCGACCCCTGACGTCATGAGGGCCGCATTCCAGGAGATCGTCTCCGCGGTGAGGCCATTTGCGGCGGGACGGCCCCCGGGGGTGCTGGCCGAGGTCGTCTGGGCGGCGCTGCACGGGGTGTGCACCCTCAAGCGGGGATCCCGTCTGGGGCCCGAGCCGCAGTCGCAAAGGCTCGAGATCATTGTGGGGCTGGTCGCGGGATGATCCCAGGGCGGGGGGTCTTTGTTTCATGAGCGATTTCGCAGCGCAGGAGCGACCTCGGTTGCAAGGCGACTCAGCGCATCGTCGACGAGGTTTGGCGGAAGGCCACCCCAATCTAGGAGCGCCTGAAAGCGATCAAACCGGATCAGTTCGTGAAGAGCGCCGAGTTTGTCGATGATCTCGGTTGTCGTGCCAATGTAGCGGGTCGACTGTGGTGCGAAACCCGCATCGAAATGAGCTCTGGTCACCACCATGCCGCCTCGTCCGGGGCGCTTGGGGCCAAGGAAGTCGCGATAAAAGGGAAACACTGCGCGCGACTCCGCGGCAGTAGCTCCGGCAAAGAAGTGGGCTCCGAATCCGAGGCGAAGCCGATCGCCATGCCCGGCGTGCTCGCCGGCCTCGCGATAGATGTCGGCGAGCGTCTTGACTTGCGCCATGGGCAGGCCGAGCGATCCGAAGATCATCGGGAGACCGAGCCTCCCTGCGCGTGCTGCGCTCTCGGGAGAGCCGCCGACACCGACCCAGATCGGAAGCACTGCCTGGGCCGGCCGAGGTCCGATTTCAGCATCGACGAGAGGGCTGCGGAAACGTCCACGCCACGAGAGGGTCTCGTTGTTGCGCAGTCTCAGGAGAAGCGCAAGTTTCTCGTCAAAGACGGCGTCGTACTCTTCGACGGGTATGCCGAAGATTGTGAAGGGCTCGATGAACGCCCCACGGCCGACGGTCACCTCGGCGCGGCCGGAGCTTGTTTGGTCGAGCGTGGCGAAATCCTCGAACACGCGCACCGGATCGAGAGCGCTCAAAACGGTCACAGCTGTGCCGAGGGTGATGTGTTCGGTTCTTGCTCCGATCGCAGCAAGCACCACAGCGGGGGATGACACCGCAAAATCCGGCGAGTGATGCTCGCCGAGCGCGAAGTTGTCGAGACCGAGTTGGTCGGCGCGAACTCCGAGGTCGATGAGTTGCTGCACCCGCTCGGGTGCAGTGACAGTGCGGCCGTCTGCGGTTGTTCGTACGTGCTCGGTGAGGCTTGCGATTCCAAATTCGATAGTCATGACGCTCCGGTTGAAATGGATAGTGGTATCCGTTTCAATTCGGAGAGTGGTATCCGTATTCCCGATTCGTTCTAGGCTCGCTGTTATGGCTAGCGAACCAGCGGGGCTTTCTGTCCGAAAGGACGTGCTCCGAAACCGCGGGAAAATTGTGGCAGCAGCTCAGGAGATCTTCGCGCGCGAGGGTCTCGAAGCATCACTCGAGCCAATTGCGAAGGCGGCCGGCGTTGGCAACGCGACGTTGTATCGTCACTTTCCGACTCGTGGCGCCTTATGGGAGGCAGTGCTTGCTGATCCTCTCCGCGAGGTACTGGCCGTAGTGGACGAGGCTCTCAAGCTGGAGGACCCCAGTGACGGCATCGCCCACTACCTAAAAGGAGCGTTGACGATCGAATCGCGGCGCGGGGGGTTCGCTGCGCTTATGACGACACGGTACGAACATGGGCTGCTCCTGGCTGAGCTACGCGGCACAATCCAACAGGGGGTAGATGCCCTCGTGACGCGAGCGGTTCAGGAAAAGGCGATCCGGGCCGACGTCACGGAAACAGACTTTGCCGTCATTGCAGTCGCACTTTCGACGGTGGTTCAAGCGACTCGACCCGTGGCGCCGGACGTGTGGCAGCGCATGCTCGGAATAGTGCTTGACGGGCTGCGGCCACTCGACGCCAGACCACTGCCCGCACCACCGCTGAAGCCGAACCAGGTTTGGCGCGCATACACGCGCTCGATCGCACGACGCGATACTGACTCAACCCATTCCGACAAGTGACTGCAGGTCGTGCGAAGTTCAACTGCGGGCGCGCAGAACTTTGGACGACTAGTGCGGATCGCTGAGGCACAGCTATCCGCAACTCGAGAATCGTCCCCGCGGCAGGCGGCAGCCACGGCGCCTACAACGGGCGCCGTGGCCCAGAACGCCGCCGATTGCCGCCGCGCGAACTCCTCGAACGTCCGGCGGGCGATTAACTACTTCTTTTCACAAACCAGCGCCACAAATAACTTCCTTAGGACGAAACCGGTCCGATCTCGACCTGGTTTGCGATCGCGTTCATCAAATCCTGGTTGGAAGCTGGGTCGAGAGAAGGTAAGCGACGCTCCAGATCTTTTTCAAACGTGCGCAAAGAGTGGGCAAAAATCCCGAAATCACGTTTGAATGCTGCTCAATTGTGGGCAATCAACCCCTAAAAAGGCAGCAATCTTGTCACCAGCGGATATCGCTCGAGAGCTTGGCACCACTGAATGGACAGTGCACCACAGGCTCAATCGCCTTGCGATGGAGCGCCGACCTCGGAGCATGACGGCTGACGAGATCCGGGATGCCTCTCTCGACTCCACAGTGAAGGAGTGCCCATCGCTGAACTCACCAAGAGATTCAGCCGATCGTGGAAGAAAGTCTGGAAAGAACTACGCGCTGCACATGGACTGTGATGCTGAGCCGACTGCAGGAGGGCGTGTTCAGCTAGCCCACGGCGCCGCCTCGCCATGTGGGGAGGTCACCACATAGCGCAGCGTCGAGCGCCGCTATGGAGATAAGCCTGTTCGAGTCGAGAGTCGATACTGGCCATACCGTGACCGAGGAAAGCATCGGCAACTCGGTGCACACCAAAGCAATGACGTCGCACCCGTCTTGAACGAGCTCGTCCATGATGGAGGCGATCTTCAAACCTGACTCGGGACGGACGATGCCGTCCAAAAGTTCCCCGAAAATCACGTCGTGCACGACTTGCTGATTCTCATGTGAGGGCACCTGCCACGCCAGGTTTCTGCGTTCGCACGCGTCAGGATAAACGCGACTCTGCATTAGGTACCGAGTACCAAGAATTCCGACCTTGTGAAAGCCTCCGAGAACCGCAGCGTCTGCGACGACTTCGGCGATATGGAGCCCTGGGATCGCAAAGTCGGGCTCACCTAGCTCGAGCGCCTGATGGACAGTGTTGTCTGAGCAGAAGAAAAAATCAGCGCCCGCGTTCGCCAACCGGGCGATACTGTCCGTCATGATCGCTCTGACCGCTAGCAGATTGCCCGAGTCATAGTGCGGCATGCTTGCGGCCAACGGTGCGCAATCGAGAGTTATTTGTGGATGATCAAACTCCCCCAGTCGTTTTCCGCCTTCGCCAGTGAAGGTGAGGAAACTAAGGGCAGCGCCTTCGGTGCTGTGGGCAAGTAGGCCTACGTGACTAATTTCAGATCCTTTCAATTGATTCCTTCGCGATTCTGATCGCGTCGACTTCGAGCTCCAGTCCTGTTACCCGAGGCGTAGCGCTGATGTGGCTAAATCAGCTCGCCAGTTCTCGAAGCACGTCGCGGCGCTCCGGCGGACAATACAGACTCCTCGTTGCATGTCCCGGCTCCGAGAATTGCGTCAGTTCGCGAATCACATCTGTTGCGGCATCGTTTGCGACGCGAAATTTCTCTACGACCGCGTCCATCGAGTTCTCTCCATAACGAACGATGTCGTGCGGCAGATTCTGCCCACGTGCTCACCGCATCCTGACACTACGAATCAAGCGGGTTTGTCGATGCGGTGACGGTGGGATTTGAACCCACGGACCCCTTACGGGATCTCCACTTTAGCAAGGTCTCTGAATCGAACTCAGGCCAGAGATCCTCTCGATGGGACAGTCCATTCCCCTCGGTCCCAACGTCTAGGACTTTCCGTGACTCCAATGCGACTCGTCCGTGGAACGCACATGTCTTTCAGAACCGGGCGCACCGGAATATTGCATTAGACGCATCATCGGCGGGATGCAGGGACGAGTTCAACCGGCCGTCGGCGAGGCTGCCGGGCTCACGTCGAAGCGCTACAACGCTGCAGCCCGCCGACGCTTCGTCAGCCGCGGCGTGGGCCCGGCCGATGACTTTTCCGCGCCGTGCTGGTCTGTACACCGAATACCGACTCACGGGAGGATGACACCATGCGGAAACTGACCTTTGGCATGAACCTGAGCCTGGACGGCTACATCGCCGCGCCCGGCGACGACCTCGGCTGGAGCGTGCCGAGCGACGAGCTGTTCCAGTGGTGGTCCGACC
>JAODMW010000135.1 GCA_025464815.1 Microbacteriaceae bacterium
CCCCGCAGGCGATCACCACGTCGTAGGCGCCCGCGATCACGCCCTGTGCTGCGAAGGCGACTGCCTGCTGGCTCGATCCGCACTGGCGGTCGATCGTCGTACCGGGGACGGACTCGGGGAAGCCGGCGCCGAGGAGGGCGTTTCGCGTGATGTTGACCGATTGCTGCCCGACCTGGCTGATGCATCCGCCGATCACGTCGTCGAGGAGCGCGGGGTCGAGGTCGCTGCGGTCGACGAGGCTGCGCAGCACGGATGCGAGGAGGTCGACGGGATGCATTCCCGACAACCGGCCGCCGGGCTTTCCCCGGCCGGAGATGCTGCGGACGACGTCGACGATGACTGCCTGTGACATGCTTCGACCTTACGCCGCTGTGGGTTGAGTGGGGCGGTCAGCGCGGGTTGAGTAGGGCGCTCTGCGCCTGTATCGAACACCCGTGGGTTGAGTAAGGCGCTCTGCGCCTGTATCGAAACCTCACCTGCGAGCTACCGGGGTTTCGATACGCGCCGTGGACGGCGCTACTCAACCCGCGATACGCGCCGTGGACGGCGCTACTCAACCCGCGGAGGCGAGCACCTTCGTTATCCGCTGCAGCGAAGCCGGCTCGGCGGTCCCGAGGTGCTGGGCGAAGAGGCTCAGCCGCAGCTCCTCGAGCAGCCAGCGGGCGCGGATGAGGTGCTCCGGAGAGTCCGGCGCGAGGGGCAGGCTGCCGCCGGCGGCGACGTAACGCTCCGTCGCGGACTGCACCTCGGCCATCCAGACGCGGTCGCGTCCGAGGTTCTCCGCGAGTTTGCCGATGCGGTGGGTGATGCCGTTCAGGTAGACCGCGAGGCGTCGCAGTTGTGCGATGCCGGTCGCCGCGACGAAGCCGGGGTAGACGAGCGCATTGAGCTGCTCGCGGGCATCGGCGAGAGGGCTCAGCAGTGCGACGCTCGACGCCGCCCTGATCGCCTTCTCGGCTTCGCGAGCCGCCGCGAGAACCTTGCTGACCACCGAGACCGCCTGGAACATGGCGTCCATGATGCCTGCCGAGATGTCGTCGCGCGCCCTCTCGAATTCGGCTCTCGTCCAGACCTCTCGTCCGCGCAGGACATCGTCGATGCAGGCTGTCAAGCAGTCGGCGAAGAGCTCGGCGGTGGTGCGGTACGGGCTCTGTGCCAGCGTCAGTTTCTCTGCATGGGTCAGGTGTTCCTGCACGTAGGACACGGGCGAGGGGAGCGCGAGCTGCAGCATCCGTCGTACGCCGCCCCTCATCGCACGGGCCTGGTCCTCGGGGGTGCTCATGAGCCGGATGGCGACGCTCGCGCCGTTGTCGACGAGCGCCGGATAGGCGCGGATCGTGTTCGTGCCCTGCTTCGTGTCGAGCGTCTTCGGCAGTTCTTCGAAGTCCCAGCCGGTGAGCCCTGCGCGCTCGATCGGATCGGTCGGAGTCGCGGATGCCCGTGCCACGCTCTCCCGGACACTCGACTTGAGCTGCTGCTGCAGCGCGCGCAGGTCTTTGCCGCTCGCGACCCGCCGCGAGCGTTCGTCCACCACCGCGAAGGTCACGCGCAGATGCGCCGGGATTCGCTCGTTCTCGAAATCGTCGGCCGTCACCGGCACATAGGTGAGGCGTTTGATCGCGGCCGCGAGGGTCGCCTCGAGCGAATCCGGGCCGGGATCGCTCGGCAGTTCGGCGAGCAGCCTGCGGGCCCAGTCGGCGGCCGAAACGACGTTGCGGCGGATGTTCTTGGGCAGCGCCTTGATGAGTGCGGTGACCAGTTCCTCACGGAAGCCGGGCACCTGCCAGTCGAAACCGTCGGGTGTGAGACGGGCGAGCAGCGCGATCGGAACCTGCACCGTAACGCCGTCGTCGTCGGCCCCTGGCTCGAACCTATAGCTCAAGGCCAGCTGCTGGTCGCCGTGCTGCCAGGTCTTCGGGTAGCTCGTCTCGACGAGTTCGGCGACCGCCTCGGTTTCCGGTTCGTCGACCAGGTTCTCCGCGGTCATCGTGAGGAGGTCGGGCGTCTCCGCGCGAGCCCTCTTCCACCAGCCCTCGAAGGAACGCTGGCTCGTGACATCCGCCGGTATGCGCCGGTGATAGAACTCGAAGACGGCCTCGTCGTCGTAGAGGATGTCGCGACGCCGAGTGCGCTCCTCGAGCTCGGCGAGTTCCTTGCGCAGCCTTCGGTTGGCACGGTCGAAGGCCTGTTGGCTTTCCCAGTCGCCTTCGACGAGGGCGTGGCGGATGAACAGTTCGCGCGCATACGCGGGGTCGACCCGCGAGAACTGGGCGCGGCGGCGCGCCACGATCGGAACGCCGTAGAGCGTCACGCGCTCCCAGGCCACCGCGGCACCCTGCTTCTTCTCCCAGTGCGGCTCGCTGTAGCTGCGCTTGACCAGGTCGCCCGCGATCGGCTCCGCCCAGGCGAGGTCGATCGCGGCGTTGATCCGCGCGAAGAGACGGCTGGTCTCGACGAGTTCGGCGCTCATGACCTCGGCCGGCTGCTTCTTTGCCAGCGCGGAGCCGGGGAAGATGCTGAAGCGCACCTGCCGGGCACCGATGTAGTCCTTCTTGGCGACATCCCGGATGCCCAGCTGGCTGAGCAGCCCGGCCAGCAGCGAACGGTGGATCCCGTTCGGATTCGTGCTCGCGCCTCCGACCACGAGACCGAGCGGCTTCGCCATCCGCTCGAGCTGGCGATAGACGTCTTTCCACTCCCGCACCCGCAGGTAGTTGAGGTACTCGGACCTGCAGAGACGCCGGAACTGGTTGCCGCTCAGCTCCTTCTGTTTCTCCTCGAGATAGTTCCAGAGATTGAGCAGGGTGAGGAAGTCGCTCGTCGGGTCGACGAACCGGGCGTGCGACTGGTCGGCCTGCGGACGCCGGTCGAGCGGGCGCTCGCGAGGGTCCTGGATGCTGAGGGCCGCGACGATCGCCATGACCTCGCGTGTCACGCCGTGCTGCTTCGACTCGACGACCATGCGCGCAAGTCGCGGATCGATCGGCAGCTGAGTGAGCTGCTTGCCGATGCGCGTGATCGTGGGTCTGGCTGGCCGAGTGGGTTGAGTAGGACGCTCAGCGGTCGTATCGAAACCAGGGCTGCCCGGGGTTTCGATACGCGGGCTCGTTCCTCGCTCGCTACTCAACCCGCTCTCGACTCGCTCGCCACTCAACCCGCTCTCGACTCGCGGGCTACTCAACCCGCTCTCGACTCGCTCGCTACTCAACCCGCTCTCGACACGGGGGCTACTTGACCCGCTCTCGACGGCGCCGAGTTCGGTCAGCAGGTCGAGCCCGTCCTTGATGCCGCGGGAGTCCGGTGGCTGCAGGAACGGGAAGCTCGCGATGTCGCCGAGGCCGAGCGAGATCATCTGCAGGATGACCGCCGCGAGGTTGGTGCGCAGGATCTCCGGCTCGGTATATTCCGGCCGACGCATGTAGTCCTCTTCCGAGTACAGCCGTATGGCGATGCCGTCGCTCGTGCGTCCGCTACGGCCGGAGCGCTGGTTCGCTGATGCCTGCGAGATCGCCTCGATCGGAAGTCGCTGCACCTTCGAACGCACGCTGTACCGGCTGATCCGAGCGGTACCAGCATCGATCACGTACCTGATGCCGGGAACGGTGAGGCTCGTCTCGGCGACGTTGGTGGCGAGCACGATTCGCCGGCGGATGCCCGCGGGTCGTTTCGTCTCGAAC
>JAODMW010000140.1 GCA_025464815.1 Microbacteriaceae bacterium
GCGAACGGCCCGTCGATGACTTCGTGGTCGTCGCCGTCGAAGGCGACGCGGGCGCCGGACGAGCTGGCATGCAGCCCCTCGGCCCCGAGAAGCACCCCCGCTTTGATGAGCTCGTCGTTATAGGCGCCCATCGCTGTGACGAGCTCCTCCGCGGGCGGGACGCCGGCCTCGCTGTCGGCGTTGGACTTGATCAGCAGCATGTACTTCATGGGATCCTCCGTGTGTGGGAAAGTATTTGTGCTTCTTACCCTGACGTCGAATGACGGGCGCCCGGATCGACAGCCAGCTGTCATTCAGACCGTTTTCATGACGTCGGCGGTGAAGGACTGCACCCGGTTGAGCAGGCCCTCGGCTCGGCGGGCGACGATCTCGGAGGGGTCGGGTTGCATCGGCATCTTCGGTGGAACGATGCGGATGATGAGGGAGCAGGCGAGATCCGCACAGATGTACATGCCAACGGTGTTGCCGTCGCGACCGGCCTGCCCCGCCCGTGCGGCGACGAACAGTGCAACCTGGTCGGAGGGCTGAGGGGTATGGCACAGCGAGCACATCGCCGAGATTCCCGGACGCATGCTCGCGCCGGATGCTCTGAGCACGACGCCGACGGGCTGATCCTGCACCCAGTGGACGAGATAGCCGCGCAGGGGTGCCCGATGGTCGCGCCACCCGAGGTACTCGCGCTCTTCCCAGAGCACTTCGTGCAGGCCGGGGAGCGGCATCCGTTCGATCTCGCCATGGCTCGCGTTGACGATGCTGGATCGGATGTCGGTTTCGCTGAGCGGTTTCACGTTCTCCTCGCCGGGGTCTGATGCTTAAAAGCGTAGCCCGCACTCTGATTAGATGATCGAGTGTTCACGCTCGGTACCCTGACCTCCGTTTCCGCCGCTTCGCGCCCCGAGCTACTTGCTCCGGCCACGCTTGCGATGCTGATCTCGCTCGACCTGCTCGACGAGGTGGGCGTCGCGGAGATCGATGGCGCTCTTTCGGATACTGCTGCTACGCGTTCTGAATTCGGTCTGGCATCCGAGTCGCTCGCGAATTGCGTCATCGTCGGCGGCAAGCGTGAAGGGGTGGAGAAGATCGCCGCCTGCGTGGTGCTCGCGAGCACTCGAGCGGACGTCAACAGCACCGTCAAGCGGCTGCTCGATGTGCGCAAGGCCTCCTTCTTGCCGATGGAGCGGGCCGTCGAGCTCACCGGGATGGAGTACGGCGGCATCACGCCGATCGGCCTGCCGGATGGGTGGCCGGTGCTGGTGGACAGCCGCGTGATCGAAGCGGGGGTCGTGATCATCGGATCGGGCGTACGGCCGTCCAAAATCCTGCTGCCGGGTGCGCTGCTTGCTCGGATTCCCGGGGCGCGGGTCGTGGAGGGGCTGGCTCGCGAGGCCGAGTAGGGACGCTGATCACGCGCCCTTCGGCGGCCATAGGAACTCCAAGCGAGGTCCAACGCTCTGGCGGCTCCTCTCCGCATCGAATCCGTGGAAAAGATTTCCTCACAGATTTGATCCAGACTCTCGAAGATATGTTCGAATCTGGCACCATTGAGGCATGTCCTCGATCCTCGAAAACATTGCGACCGCCCTCCTGGCGGTCGCCGATGTGCCCGTCGAGGCGTCGATATTTCCCACTCTGTCCGATGACGACCTTGTCCTGGTGCAGGCGAAGCTTGCCGAATTGCGCCGTCTTGTCGATGCTCGCGCGGCCGCGGCCGCTGCAGACATCGCTTACCGCTCTCGGCGCGAACTCGGGTACGGCGGGCTCGCCCAGCGAAGAGGTCATCGCACGGCGGATGCTCTGATCCAGAGCGTCACGCGTTCGACTCGTCAGGATGCCTCTGCCCTCGTAAGGGCTGGTGCGGCGCTGCGTGAAACACAGGGGGGGGAAGCCGACTCGCCCCGGCCATGGCTCGGCGACATCGGCGAAGCCATCGCCCGAGGCGATCTCAGCCTCGCGGCATCCGACGCGATTCGCGCTGGCCTCGGCGCGCCGAGCGATCGGGTCGACGCGGGGTCATTGCGCGAAGCGATTCGGGTTCTCCTGACTTCTGCGCAGACACTCGATGCAGACGTGCTTTTCACCAAAGCCCGTGCCCTCAGGGACGAGTTGGATGCCGCGGGCATTGCCGACCGCGAGGCGGAATGTCGCGCCCGCCGCTATCTTCGACTGACCCCATTAGCTGACGGAATGGTCAGGCTGACCGGCCTGCTCGATCCGGAATCCGCCGCACTGGTGATGGAGCCGTAGACCTCGTGACTTCCCCGCGCCGGGGAGGTCCGCGATTGTCGCCAGGACGGAGAAGTCGCGTGCGGAGGAACTGCTCGCAGATGAGCGGACAACCGACCAGATCACGCTCGACGCTCTCGTCGGCATGGTGAAGATCGCGAGCGACGCCGATGCGGGCACGGTCTTCGGCAACAGACGCCCCGGCGTTCGCGTGCTGGTCAGCGCACGAGCACTCGAGCGGCGGTCGGGTCATGGACGAATCGAGGGTCGGTCCGATCCGGTCTCGATCGAAACGGTCGAACGATACGCCTGCGACGCAGGCATCGTGCCCGTCGCATTCGACGATGATGGCGCATGCCTCAACGTGGGTCGCGAGCAGCGGTTGTTCACGGCCCGACAGCGGATGGCCCTCGGCGCTCGCGACGGCGGATGTCTCTGGACGGACCGAGATCACGGAGAGACAAACGTTGCCGACGGCGTGCTCCTCTGTCGACATCATCACATGCTGTTGCACGACAACCATTGGCAGATCGTGCGGTGCGGCGCGGAATACTCACTGGTTCCTCCGGAAAGCCTGGATGCGTCGCGCGCCCCGATACCGCTGCCATCGAAAAGTTCAGCACTCGGTGACCTATTCGTCGAGCAGCGGGTCAGGCGATGATGGTCGCTGAGGGGCAACGATGGGCCGACAATGGCGAGCCGACTAATGCAGTTGAATTACGGGGTGACCTCCGACCTCATAACCCAGCTGCGAAACGACCTGATCGCCGCGAACTTCACGGTCGAAACACTCACGAAGCTCTGGGGCACCCGGGCCGACGCTGCGCTGCATCGCGGGCACCGTGTTCCCGCGCTGCGAGCACTCGCCGGGGCGGAGCAGGTGTCTCCCGCGGCAACCCTCGCGACCGTGTTCGTGCTCGGGATGCCCGTCACCGAGCGGGAGTTCGCCGGGGCGGTGCCCGGCCTCGGAATCGATGGCGCGATCTCGCTCGGGCTGGTGGAGCTGGTGAGCGGGATCATCCGGCCACTCCTCGACCTGCGCCCGTACAGTTTCGTCGATGCGCACGGCGTCGTGAGCTGGTGGATCGCGAGCGACCTCGGCGAACTTTCGGTGGGCGGCGCCCTGCGTGAAGACCACGTCCTGGGCGTCGGCGGGGCATCGACCACGCTCAGCGGTCTCATGATCGGCACGCCCGTCGAGAACGCCCTGGACCTGGGGACCGGATGCGGCATCCAGGCCATGCACGCGGCCCGGCACGCGAGGCGGGTGGTCGCGACCGACATCTCCCGGCGCGCGCTCGAGCTCGCGCGGTTCAACGCGCGCCTCAATGGAATCGCCAACATCGAGTTTCGGCTCGGCAGCCTCTTCGAGCCGGTGTCAGGCGAGCGCTTCGGGCATATCGTCTCGAACCCGCCCTTCGTGATCACCCCGCGCGTCGAAGGGGTGCCGGCCTACGAATACCGGGACGGCGGACTCGTCGGCGATGCGCTCGTCGCCGCGGTCGTCGCGGGCGCCGCAGAGCACCTCGAGCCCGGCGGCATCGCGCAACTGCTCGGCAACTGGGAGTACCGCCCGGGCGACGACGGGCTGCAACGGGTCGGTGCGTGGGTCGACGCGAGCGGCCTCGACGGCTGGGTGGTCGAGCGTGAGGTGCAGGATGTCGCGCTGTACTCCGAGACCTGGATCCGGGATGGAGGCACCCGTCCCGGGCCGGAGTTCGATCGGCTCTACGAGGCGTGGCTCGACGATTTCGAGGCCCGCGGCGTCACGCGAGTCGGTTTCGGCTACCTGACCCTGCGCTTCCCTCACGACGAGCCGACGCTGCGTCGACTGGAACGGCTCGATGGACCCCTCGGTTCCGGCCTCGGCCCGCATCTCGCCGCGACGCTCCAGGCTCACGATCGGCAGTCAGCCCTGACCGATGAAGAGCTCTCCCGGCTCGTGTTGACGGTCGCGCAGGATGTCACTGAGGAGCGTCATTACTGGCCGGGCGCCGAAGACCCAACGGTCATGATGCTCCGGCAGGGCGGTGGGTTCGGCCGGTCGATCTCCATCGGCACCGGTCTGGCGGCGCTCGTCGGTGCGTGCGATGGCGAGCTCAGCGTCCGCGCGATCATCGCGGCGATCGCGCAGCTGCTCGAGGTCGACGAGCTCGCCCTCGGCGACGAGCTGCTGCCGAGCATCCGCGAACTCATCGAGACCGGTTTTCTTGCTTGACCTACGGCGTTCCGGCCTTCTTCGGCGCGCTCGGCTATAGCTTCGATCCGCAGTTCACCGACGAGAACGCCGCGAGTATGGTCATCGCCGACGACATCTTCGCGATGCTGCTCGTCGAGCCGTTCTTTCAGGGCTTCACCCCGAAGCAGATCGTGGATGCGACAGCCGCGACCGAAGTGCTCATCGGATTGAGCGCAGAGAGCAGGGAAGAGGTGGACGCGCTCGTCGACAAGGCGGTAGCCGCGGGGGCCGTCAACTACGCCGAACCGCAGGATCACGGCTTCATGTACCAGCGCAGTTTTCAAGACCTCGACGGACACCTGTGGGAGATCATCTGGATGGATCCCGCTACAGTGCAGGGGTAAGCGGCCCGCTACTTGATTTCTAAAGCTAATAGCATTAGCTTTAGGGCTATGAATACTTCCACTTCGCAGGATGTCCGGTTTCTGGCTCGACCGGAAGGGCGCATCTCCTACACCGTCGAGGGTTCCGGTCCGCTGCTCATCGCGGTTCCCGGCATGGGTGATCTTCGCTCCAGCTATCGTGAACTCCTTCCCCCGCTTCTCGAAGCCGGCTACCGCGTAGCCGTGATGGACCTGCGCGGCCACGGGCAGAGCGATACGACATTCCACACGCATGGAGATGTCGCGACGGCACAGGACCTGCTCGCCCTCATCGAGGAGCTGGGCGGGCCGGCGGCCGTGCTTGGCAATTCGATGGGTGCCGCCTCGGCTGCCTGGGCGGCCGCCGAGCGGCCGGATCTGATCGCGGGCCTCGTGTTCTACGGTCCGCTGCTGCGGGAGCCGACGGCCTCGACGTTCGTGAGAACCGCCAATCGGCTGCTCTACAGGTTCGCGCTCGCCCGTCCGTGGGGCGCACGATTCTGGGCCGGTTACTACCGCTCGATCAACAGGGGCACCCGCGCCCTGTGGCTCGATGAGCAGATCGCCTCCATCACGGCCAGCCTGCGCGAGCCGGGACGCCTTCGTTCGTTCCGCGATCTCGCACTGCAACTCGATCATTCGGTGGTCGAGTCCCGACTGGGCCAGGTGAGCGCTCCCATCCGTGCCTTCGTCGGGACGCTCGATCCCGACTACCCCGACCCCCGAGCCGAGAGCGAATGGATCGCGACGCTCGGTGCGCAGGTCGAGCTCGTTCCCGAATCCGGCCACTACCCGCACGCACAGCGTCCGGAGATCGTGATCCCCGCGACGCTCGACTTCCTGGCCGGTCTGCGTGACACGACCACGGGGGAGTGGGCCGATCGTGCCTAGGGTCGGTCTCAACCGTGCAGCGGTTGTCGCGACGGCGATCGATCTCGTCGACGACGGTGGTGCTTCGGGATTCGCCGACCTCACGCTCGCCGCGCTCGCCGCACGCGCCGGGATCGCCGTTCCGAGCCTCTACAAACATGTGACATCGCTCGCCGATCTCCGTCGCGAGATCGCCATCGACTCGGTGAACCAGCTCACCGCCGTGATCTCGGCGGCCTCGGCGGGCTTCGCGGGCCGGGATGCGGTGCGGGCGATGGCAGATGCGGTGCGTGCCTTCGCACACGCCCATCCCGGTCGCTATGCCGCGACGCAGGTCGCCCCGCGTCTGGACGAACCTCTCGATCGTGCGCTGGCTGCGGCGGGTGCGCGCACGATCGAGGTGATCGCAGCTGTGCTTCGAGGGTTCGAGTTGCCACCGGGGCTGACGATCGATGCCATCCGCGTCATCCGTTCGTCGCTGCACGGGTTCATCCTGCTCGAGGTCGGCGGCGGATTCGGTCTGCCCGACGATCTGGACCGCAGCTTCGCGCTGCTGGTCGAGATGGTGATCGTTGGCGTCGAGAGGATCAGCGCCGAGTCGAGGGCTGTCGCGACCGGCTAGAGCCCCCGCGCCACCATGTCGACGAGCCGCGCGCTCGCATCCTCGATCATGTCCTCGGTGAGCCCGCGCAACGGTCCATCGATCATGAGCATGCCGAGGCCGTGGACGGATGACCAGGCCAGCAACTCCGCGCCCGCGCGGCGTTCCCGCGGCATGGCTCCCGCTTCCACGAGACGGTCGAGCACTCCGGCGAGCAGCTGGAAGGGCGTGCGGCCGCCCGATCCCGCCTTCGCGGGAGACTCGGCATTGCTCAGGTCGTCGGGAACCGAGAACGCCGTCCGGAAGAGTCCCGGCTCTGTGCGGGCGAAGGCGAGATAGCCGAGACCGACGGCCCGCAGACCTTCGCGCGCGTCGACCTTCGGATCGCCGGAGGTGGGGATCGCAGCGATCGCGGCCTCCATGCTGTTGGCGGCGAGTCCCTGGGCGGTCGCGGAGACGGCGAGGAGCAGCGCGCGACGGTCGGCGAAGTGGCGGTAGGCGGCGTTGGGGGATACCCCGGCGCGCCTGGTCGCCTCGCGCAGCACCACGGCATCCGGTCCGCCCTCGCGTGCCATCTCGAGCCCGGCGGACAACAGCGTCTCCCGAAGGTCCCCGTGGCGGTATGTTTGGCGGCCGACCGTGCTCATCGCACCCCACCCCTCTGGACGACGGGATGAATCCGTGTCATTGTGGACAGTGTACACATGTGGGACGATCCGAGGAGAGCGACGATGTTCACGACAGGCAAGGCCTTCAGCGGTTTCTCGATCGACGATTTCGAGGCCGCAAGAAAATTCTATGGCGAGATTCTGGGACTCACGGTCTCGCGGGACGACATGGGGTTTCTCGACATCCACCTTGACAGCGGTGCGACGGTGCTCGCCTACGTGAAGGGCAACCACCAGCCCGCGAGTTTTACGATCATGAACTTCCCGGTCGATGATGTCGAGGCCGCGGTGGACGACCTCAATTCGCGCGGCGTCATCACGAAGATCTACGACAACAGCGAGTTACGCACCGATGAGAAGGGGATCATGCGCGGCAACGGGCCGGACATCGCCTGGTTCCGTGACCCGGCGGGAAACGTGCTGTCGGTGCTCAAGGGCGATTAGTGGCAGACGAGATCTCAACCGAAGACACCGTTCGCCGACAACCTCCTGGCGGCGAACGGTGTCGAGGGTGTTCTGCGACCCGCAATCATGCAGGCGGCGGGACCGGCCGCGGCTAGCGCGGCCATCGCGGTCTTGTCGCCGGGCGCGGCGTTCGGCATGGTCGCCGTGGCGCAGGTTCTCGCCGCGGTGGGGCTCCTATTCCTGCGCGCGACACCCCTGCGACGCGAAGAAGTCGAGCGCAAGCATCCGCTGCGTGCCGCGCTC
>JAODMW010000153.1 GCA_025464815.1 Microbacteriaceae bacterium
AACACCTGGTACTCGGTAGAACCGACCTTCAGGGTGTCCTTCGAATCGAAGCTGTTGACCTGCGACATTGCGCGTCTCCCTTACTGAGTCCTGCTGGCTACCGCTGCCAATCCTCCCCGTCGACCGGATCAGCTGCCAGCAAGGCAAGCCTAAGTTTCATACCGTCGATCGCAAAGATCGGAATGCCAAAAGTATCTTGATGTCAAGATAAATATAGCACCAAGACCGAGACTCGGCGTGCCATCACGCCGAAGGCGGCTCCTCCGTTGCGGATGCCGTTCTCGAGTACACCGTGCGTACCAGAAGCCAGGTCACCCATAACAGGATCGCGTACAGCGGCACACCCGTGATGAGACGAGCACCAGCCAGCAAGGCGGTTTCGTGCGAGAGATAGAGCGGCAGCTCCACGATGAGTCGAAGCGCGAAGAGCCCGACCCAGAGCCAGGTCGCCAGCACGAGTACCCGCTTCTTCGCCCTGTCCGACCGCCAGGCGGTCGGTTCGTTGGTGAGGAAACCGACGACGATGCCGATGATGGGCCAGCGAACGGCGATGCTGACGAGGATTACGAGCAGAAAAGCGGCGTTGATCCATATGCCGAAGATGAAGTTGTTCTCGGGCTTTCCCGAGACGAGCGCTAACACGGCTGACACCGCGAGGACGACGATGCCCGCGAGGGCTTGGGTCGCGGCGCTCTTCGCAACGACCCGGATCACGACGAAGACCACGGCCAGGACCAACGGTACGAGCACGCTGAGAAGCAGGTTCTTGGTGGTCGTGTAGATCACCAGGAAGCCGAGACCCGGCAGGATCGATTCGATCAGGCCGCGCACTCCCCCGACCGCCGCGAGCAGGGATCGAGCGGTGGGAACCTCGCCGGGTGCGACCCGGCCGAGGCCGGTCTTGCGCATGGCCTCACCGAAGCTCTCCCTGAAGCTGGGAGGCTGCTCGTCCTGGCCGTCGGATGCCGGCATCAGGCGGTGGGAGCCGACGGAGCGTCGCCGGCGGTCGCCGCGCTCTTCGGCATGTGAAGGGGAATAAGGTCACGCGGTGGCATCGGCGTCTTGCCACGGACGACGACAACGCTACGGAAGAGCTCCTCGATCTTGGCGGCCGCCTCCTGGTCTACCGCACCTTCGCCGGCGATCACGCCGCGGAGGAACCAACGAGGACCGTCCACCCCGACGAACCGGGCGAGTCGCTTGGAACCGGGCTGGCCTGCAACGCTCGCCGGTATCTCGGCGAGCAACTCGGGGCCGAAGGGTCCGATGGTGAGCTTGGTCGTCCCGCCCTGTTTGGCGATCTGGTCGGCGATCTGCGCGCGGATCTCGTGCCAGAGTCCCGAGGTCCTGGGCGCCGCGAAGGGCTGCACCTGGAGTGTGGAACCCGCGTAGTCGAGCCCCACTGCGACGACCCGCTGGCTCCCCTCCTCCACTTCGAGGCGCAGCTGCAGGCCATCGCGGGGAAGGATCTTGACACCGCCGAGGTCGACATAGGGACGCACCGGGTTGGCCTCTGCCTCGTCGAGCGGACCTTCGGTCGCACGATCGGCTGGCGCGGACTTGGCCTGCTCGGCGTCGCCCGAGGTCTCAGATGAAGTGGTGTCGCTCACGCGCCGTCTCCTTGCTTGTTGTCACGATAACCGGTCGAACCGAAACCGCCTTCGCCGCGGTGGCTTCCGGGAAGGGTCTCGACCGGCACGAATCGAGCACGCGTCACCGGCATGATCACGAGTTGCGCGATGCGATCGCCGACGGCGACAGAATACGGTACCGACGCGTCCGTGTTCAGGAGCGTCACCCGGATCTCGCCGCGGTAGCCCGCATCCACAGTTCCCGGGCTGTTGACGATCGTGATGCCGTGCTTGGCTGCGAGGCCGCTGCGAGGCACGACGAATGCGGCATAGCCGTCCGGTAGCGCGATCGACACGCCTGTGCCGACGGTCGCCCGCTGTCCGGGAGACAGGTCCACCGACTCCGCCGCCGAAAGATCGGCGCCGGCGTCACCGGGATGGGAATAGACGGGAGCCGTCTCGGCGACAATGAGCACTTCAACGCTTTCAGGCACGTCACGAGGGTAGTGCAGAACCGCTGGACACTACACCGGCGCAGACCACCTCATTTTTCTGATCGAATAGGGCAATGACGATTTACCGCGAGCGGTTGTGGGCCTCGGCCTGGGTGTTCATCTCGACCGCGCTCGTTATCCCGGCGAGCCTGCTCGTGTTTCTTCCGATCAATTTCGGGGTCGGCGTGATCGTCGCCATCGTGCTCTACGCGGGATGTGTCACGATCCTGATCGCCACGTCGCCCACCATCGAGGTGACGGCCGAGCAGTTCGTGGCAGGTCGCGCCAGACTGCCCATCCGCTTCATCGGATCGGTCGAGGGTTTTCGCAACGACGAGGCGACGCTCGAACGCGGGCAGCGACTCGATTCACGCGCCTGGCTGCTGATCAGGGGCTGGGTCGGTCCGGTCGTACGGGTCGACGTGCTCGACGAGAACGATCCGACTCCCTATTGGGTCGTATCGACTCGCCACCCGGAGGATGTCGTCGCAGCGATCGCCAAGGCGCGCGCTACAGCCTGAGCTGTTTAGGCCGCGCACTCCTGGCAGATCGGACCGAGCTTCTCTTCGTGGTCCAGCTGCGAGCGGTGCTTGACCAGGAAACAGTTCACACAGGTGAACTCGTCTGCCTGGGGCGGAAGCACCACTACGTCGAGGTCGAGGTCAGAGAGATCGGCGCCTGGGAGTTCGAAACCGCCAGGGTTGTCGGCGTCATCGACGTCGACCACGCCTGACATCTTGTCCGGAACGCGCTCTTTAAGAGCCTCGATCGACTCTGAGTCGTCGTCGGTCTTACGAGGTGCGTCGTAGTCGGTTGCCATGCCCATCCACTTCTTATCTGCGTCAATTGTTGTCAATCGGCGGCCATAGTTTGCATCAATAGTTTGCGAATAGCAAACCACTGCGAACCAGCCGTGAATCCGACGTCTGTGCAACTTGCGGCACGCCCGCGTTATTCCCGGGATATGACCTTCCGGCATGTCACCCTAAAGAACATGAGTGACCGCGAGAGGCGTTCAGAATGCAAGACCTGAGAGTTATCGGAGTGGAGAACGGCGCACTCCTTGTCGCATCAGACGAAGGCACCCGGTTCCGCGTCGCGATCGACGAGGTTCTGCAGTCGAAACTTCGCCAGGCAATCCCAGACCCCGGCGTGGGCAGAAAGCTCGCGCCGAAGGAGATCCAGGCGCACATCCGTTCCGGAATGTCGGCTCAGGATGTCGCGTCCATCACCGGTGTGCCCCTGGACTACATCCAAAAGTTCGAGGGTCCGGTGCTCGCCGAACGTGAGTTCGTCGTGACCTCGGCGCTCAACGTGCCGGTGCACACGGCGATGGAGTCCGATCCGCTCGGCGGCGGCTCGACTTTCGGCACCGTCATTCGCGAGCGCCTGTACGACCTCGGGGCCATCAACGAGCGCTGGGCCAGCTGGAAAGAGGTCGGCGGCGGCTGGATCGTGAAGCTCTCCTTCACAGCGGAGCAGATCGATCACGACGCACGCTGGCGTTTCGAACCCAAGAAGGCCGCGCTCGCTCCGCTGAACAGCGAAGCCATCACTCTCTCCCAGCAGGGCGAGATGGCCGGAGCGCTCGTGCCACGGCTCCGCGCCGTCGGCGACGAAGAGCGCCATCCGGACCAGTCGCGCTTCGACAGCGGCGCTTTTACCGACAGCGAGCTTTCAGACGGCGTCCCGCATCTCGAGCCCGTTGCCTACGGGCGTCTCGACGACGCACCCACCGCGGTTTCGGATGCCGCGATCAACAGGGCTCCCGCGGCGGCGGAGGTCGAGTCCAACCAGACCGCCGACCTGCTCGAGGCTTTGCGCCGCCGGCGCGGCGAACGCGAGTCGGTGAACTTCCCGGAGGACGACGAGGCGAAAGCGGCCCATCCGTCCAC
>JAODMW010000156.1 GCA_025464815.1 Microbacteriaceae bacterium
CGGGCCGAGATGGGTTCCCGACCACGACCCTTCTTGTCCTGGCGGGCATAGGGATAAAAGGGCGCGACTACCGTGATCCTCTTCGCGGAAGCCCGCTTGAGGGCATCCACCATGATCAGCTGCTCCATGAGCCACTCGTTGATCGGATTGGTGTGGGACTGGATGACGAAGGCATCCGATCCGCGAACGCTCTCGTCGTAACGGGCGTAGATCTCGCCGTTCGCGAAGGTGCGGGCGTCGGTGTGCACGAGATCCGCGCCGAGATGCTCGGCCACATCGATCGCCAGTTGAGGATGGGCCCGGCCCGTCACGATAACGAGCCGCTTGTCTCCGGTGGCTGTGATCTCGGCCACGTGCCCTGCTCTCTGCCGGTCGCCCGACGCTGTGCTTCCTGCGACTAGTCCGTGGTTTCGCTACGGGCCGCAGCAGCTTTCGCCGCCGCCGTGCCCGCGCGGTGTGCTTCGACCCAGCCGGTCATGTTGCGCTGTTGAGCCACCGTGATCGCGAGCGCTCCAGGCGGCACATCTTTGCGCACGACCGTTCCCGCTCCCGTTTTGGCTCCGTCACCGATTCTAACCGGGGCGACGAACACGTTGTGAGACCCGGCATGAACGTGCGAGCCGATCTCCGTGCGGTGCTTGGTCAGGTCGTCGTAGTTGGCGGTGATGGCACCCGCGCCGAGGTTCGTGCCTTCGCCGATCGTCGTGTCCCCGATATAGCTCAGGTGCGGCACCTTGCTTCCCGCGCCGATGCGGGAATTCTTGGTCTCCACGAAAGTGCCGATCTTGCCATCCTCGCCGAGGTAGGTGCCCGGCCGCAGGTAGGCGAAGGGACCGACGGTCGCGTTCTTTCCGATGACCGCGAGTTCTGCATCGGTGCGCTTGACCTTCGCGCCCTCGCCGACCTCGCAATCGAGGAGGGTCGTGTCGGGGCCGATGACCGCGTCGCGTTCGATCACGGTCGCTCCCCTGATCTGCGTGCCTGGCAGGATCTCGACGTCTTCGGCGAGGTTCGCGGTGAGGTCGATCCAGGTGGTCGCCGGGTCCTGGATCGTCACGCCGGCGAGCTGCCAGCCGCGCACGATGCGGGCGTTGAGTTCCACAGCGGCTGCGCTCAGCTGGGCGCGATCGTTGATGCCCGCGACGAGCCAGGGATCGGAGACCGGGACCGCTTCGATGCGGCCTCCGGATGCGCGGATGCCTGCCGCGGCATCCGTCAGGTACCTCTCGTTCTGTGCATTGTCGGTGCCGATCGCGGCGAGCGCGGTGCGCAGCGCTGTCGCGTCGAAGACATAGACGCCCGAGTTGATCTCGGTGATGAGCAGCTGCTCCGGATCGGCATCCTTCTGCTCGACGATCGACTCGAAGGCGCCGTCGGCATCGCGGATGATGCGGCCGGAGCCGGTCGGATCGCTGAAGTAGGCGCTCAGCAGCGTCAGGGCGTTGCCCGCGAGTTCGTGACTCGCGACGAGCGCGCGCACGGTCGCGGCGTCGAGCAGGGGGACATCCGCGCTGAGCACGAGCACCTGGCCCGCGAAATCCTCGGGAAGGCTCGCGAGACCGAGCTCGACGGCGCGACCCGTGCCAGGGGATTCATCCTGGTCGACGATGATCGCCTGCGGAACCTGCTCGCTGATCGCCGCGGCGACCGCGTCACGCTCGTGACGCACGACGGCGATGATGTGGGCGGCGCCCAGTTCCTCGGCGGTTGCCAGCACATGGGCGACGATGGAGACGCCCGCGAGGCGATGCAGGATCTTCGGACGCGAGGACTTCATCCGCGTCCCCTGGCCCGCGGCCAGAATGATGATGGCGAGTTCGGACATGTTCGAATCCTTTGCGGGTTGAGTACCGCGCCCAGCGCGCGTATCGAAACCATGCTTCCCGTTCGTGAGGCCTCGATACGCGCTTCGCGCTACTCGACCCGCAGAAAAACGAGAGCTCCGCCTCCAGGATTCGAACCTGGACCGAACAGCTCCAAAGGCTGTCGTGCTGCCGTTACACTAAGGCGGATCGCGCGTTACGGCGCAGCAACCTAGTCTGCCAGATGCCCATGGATCGCCGATCACGAAATCCCGGATGCCCCATCCCGCTCCGCGAAGCGCGAGCCGCGATAATGGTCGGATGCCTCCACACGACGAAGTCGACCGCATCGTCGATGCATGGGTCCGCGAGCGCCCCGACCTCGACTTCGCGCCGCTGCAGGTGCTCTCGCGCGTCGGACGGCTCTCCAAGCATCTGGATAGGGCCAGGCGGGTCGCCTTTACGGCATCCGGGCTCGAGTCGTGGGAGTTCGACGTGCTCTCCGCGCTGCGTCGCGCCGGCAAACCGTATCAGCTCAGTCCGAAGGCGCTTCTGCAGCAGACCCTCGTCTCGAGCGGCACCATGACCAACCGCATCGATCGGCTGGTCGAACGCGAGCTGGTCGAGCGGCACACCGACCCGAACGACGGGCGCGGCACCCTGGTCACGATGACCCAGGCGGGCCGCGAGCGGGTCGACGCGGCGATCAGCCAGCTGCTCATTGCCGAGGGTGACCTGCTCGACGCCCTTTCTACTACAGACCAGGACCGGCTCGCGGGCCTGCTGCGCAAGCTCAGCCTCGACTTCGACTAGCGAGGCTACTTCTCCAGTGCCTCGCTCAGCTCGAGCCAGCGCAGCTCGAGTTCCGCCATCGAATCTTCGAGCGTCTTGAGCTCCGACTGGAGAGCGGCGAGGCCGGAGTAGTCCGACTGGTCGTGGCCGGCGAAACGGTCGTGAATACCGGCGATCTGGGTGGTGACCTTTTCGAGCCGACGGCTGACCGATCCGAGCTCCTTCTCCGCGTTGCGGAGCTCTGCGCCCTGCAGGCGCGGCCGGCCCTTGGCATTGACCCCCGCATCCGCCTTGCCGTCGGCACGGTGGGACTCGGTGACCGTCTGGCCTGTGCTGCCCTGCTGGGACCGCAGCTGCAGGTATTGGTCGACGCCACCGGGAAGGTGCCTCATGCGCCCGTCGAGGATGCCGTACTGGTTGTCGGTGACCCGCTCGAGCAGGTAGCGGTCGTGGCTCACGACGAGCAGAGTGCCCGGCCAGGAGTCGAGCAGGTCCTCGATCGCGGCGAGGATGTCCGTGTCGAGGTCGTTGGTTGGCTCGTCGAGGATGAGCACATTCGGTTCGCCGAGCAGGATGAGCAGCAGCTGCAGTCGCCGGCGCTGGCCACCGCTCAGGTCTTTCACCTGCGTGCTCAGCTGGGCGCTCATGAAACCCATGCGCTCCAGCAGCTGGCCAGGAGTGAGCTCCTTGCCACCGCTGACGTAGGAGCTCTTCTGGCGCGCGATCACGTCCATGACGCGGTCGTCGAGGATATCGGCGAGTTCGCCGAGCTGCTGGCTCAGGATCGCGACGCGGATGGTCTTGCCACGCTTGACGCGGCCGGATGTCGGCTGCAGCGTGCCTGCGACGAGGGACAGCAGCGTGGACTTCCCCGCCCCGTTGACGCCCAGGATGCCCGTGCGCTCGCCGGGTGCGATGCGCCACTCGATGTCCTTGAGCACCTCTTTGTCGCCAAACGAGACGCCCACGTCCAACAGGTCGACGACGTCCTTGCCGAGGCGGGCCGTGGCGAGCTGGCTGAGGGCGACCGTGTCGCGGGGTGGGGGTTCGTTCGCGATCAGCTCGTAGGCGGCATCCATCCGGAACTTCGGTTTGGTGCTGCGAGCCGGGGCGCCGCGCCGTAGCCAGGCGAGCTCTTTGCGGGCGAGGTTCTGGCGCTTCGACTCCATCGTCGATGCCAGCTTGTCGCGCTCGACCCGCTGCAGGATGTAGGCGGCGTATCCGCCCTCGAACGGCTCGATGATCTGGTCGTGCACCTCCCAGGTGTCCGTGGACACCTCGTCGAGGAACCAGCGATCGTGGGTCACGACGATGAGGCCGCCCTGGTTGGCGGGCCAGCGCTTGTTGAGGTGGCCGGCGAGCCAGGCGATGCCCTCGACGTCGAGGTGGTTGGTCGGCTCGTCGAGGAAGACGACATCCCAGTCGCCGACGAGAAGCTTGGCGAGACCCACTCGTCGCCGCTGCCCACCGGACAGCTCCGCGATCGTGGCCTCCCACGGGACATCGAGCAGCAGGCCGTCGATGACGTCACGGATGCGGGCGTCGCCCGCCCACTCGTACTCCTGCTTATCGCCGACGATCGCATCGCGCACGACCAGGTCGTCGGGCAGGGTGTCGGCCTGGTCGAGCATACCGAGCGTCACGCCGTTGCGGCGGGTGACCCGTCCGGCATCCGGCTCGACGCGGCCGGAAAGCAGGCGCAGGAGCGTCGACTTGCCGTCGCCATTGCGCCCGACGACGCCGATGCGGTCGCCCTCATTGAGCCCGATAGTGATCCGGTCGAAGATGACACGGGTGGGATATTCGAGGTGAAGGGACTCGGCGCCCAGGAGATGTGCCACTGAATGACCTTAGCCGGGTTGGCGCAGCATTCGCCCCGCACGCAGTCAGGCGACCGTGACGGTGATCTGGTCCCAGCCCTCTGCACCGTTCGGCGCGGGTGGAACCTGCGTTGAACGCTGCGTCGTGCCGTTCGCATCGGTGGCCCGTACCTGGATCTGGTGCGATCCCGGTGTCGCCGGCCACTCGTAGATCCACTGTCGCCAGGTGTCGGCCGAGATCGAGTCGGCGAGACGCGCTTCGACCCACGGGCCGTTGTCCACCTGCACCTCGACGGCCTTCACGCCCGTGTGGGGCGACCAGGCGACGCCGGCGACCGCGATCGTGCCCGCCTTCACCGAGGAGTCTGCGCGCGGGGTGTCGATGCGTGAGGAGAGCTTGATCGGACCTTTCGCCGACCAGCCGCGCGGGGTCCAGTAACCCTCGTCGCTCGCGAAGGTCGTGACCTTCAGCTCGACCACCCACTTCGTCGCCGAGACGTAGCCGTAGAGGCCCGGAACGACCATGCGCACCGGGAACCCGTGTTCGACGGGCAACGGCGCGCCGTTCATCCCGACGGCGAGAATGGCCTCCGTGCCGTCGTCCTGCAACACGTCGAGTGGTGTGCCCGCGGTGAAACCGTCGATGCTCGTCGACAGCACCATGTCGGCTCCGGACTTCGGAACCGCCTGCTTGAGAAGCTCGCGGATCGGGTATCCGAGCCAGAGCGCGTTGCCGACGAGGTTGCCGCCGACCTCGTTCGAGACGCAGCTGAGGGTCGCGACGTGTTCGATGAGGGGCTTGCCGAGCAGTTCCGCGAAGGTCAGCTCGACCTCGTTCTCGACCATGCCGGTGATCTTCAGCTTCCAGTCGTCCGGGTTGATCGACGGTGGCGAGAATGCGGTGTCGATCCGGTAGAAGTCCGCATTGGGGGTGATCAGCGGCGTGATGCCTTCGATGTCCAGGGACGCGCCAGCAGGCACAGCCGGGGCGGCGACCGAGGGCTTGGGCAGCGTGAGCTTCGAGCGGATATCGGTGACCACCGAGGCCGTCGCGTTGATGAGACGCGCGCCCGTTCCCACGACCACGGATGCCGCACCCGCAACTATCGCGAGCATGAGGAAGCTCCTGCGCTCGAGTTGGGTCGCGGGCACCGAGCCTTCTGGAACACGACGCTCCGTCGCGGCGGACGCCCTCCAGTTCGCCAGCCGTTGGATCAGGATGCGGAGCACCACGACGCCGGCGATCGCGCCGACGACGGTGGGCACACCGTCGAAGCCGGTCGCACCGGCGCGGGTGACCACCGCGACGAGGGCGAGCAGCGTGCCGATCCCGAAGAGTACGACCCCCCACGGCGTCTTCAGCGCTTCGAGCACCCCGGCAAGTGCCGCGAGAACCAGCAGAATCACGGCCATGAGCGTGAGCAGGGCCGCCTTGTCCCCGGTGCCGAACAGGGCGATCATGAAGTCTTTGGCACCCGGCGGGGCCAGGTCGATCACCAGCGAACCGACGGCGAAGAGCGGGCTGCCTGCGGCGCCGACGAAGACCGAGAGGATTTCGGCGACACCGAGAACGACAGCGGCGGAGACGATTCCGGCCAGCGCGGCCCAGAGGCGTGCGGCGCGGGGGCTCACGCGGTCACCAGGATCATTGCCAGGTCATCCTCACTCCGCCAGGCGGAAACGGCAGTGGGCCTTCCCACCGGCTCTCGACAGCCCGCGCGAAACAACTCACGCGAAATGGCGAGGACTCTCAATTCACGAGATCCATCGCCACAAAGTTCAACTGACCATCAGGATAGGTCGCGATCCACGGGAATACGCCGTGAGTAACGGCCGGGAGGCTGGCTAGTCGCTCACGATCCTGGCGCCGTGCACCGGGCCCGTCGCGCGTACCACCCTGAGACGCGCCGCACTCAGGGCGATCTGCAGTTCGAGAGCGCCGTCGAGGTCGGGGGCGAGGAAGGCGACCGTCGGACCGGATCCGGAGATCATTCCCGCGAGCGCGCCGTTCTCCTCACCGAGTTCGATCACCGTGGCGAGCTCCGGCTCGAGGTGCAGGGCGGGCGCCTGCAGGTCGTTGTGCAGCGCCTCGGCGAGCATGTGCGGATCCCCGGCCCGAAGCGCCTGCAAGACATTGGCGTCGACCTGCGGCTGCACCGCAGCGGGGAAGATGTCCTGGGAGTGGCGGTCGCGATGCAGGTCGAGTTCGCGGTAGACGAGCGGCGTGCTCATGCCGAAGTCGGCCAGGGCGAGCACCCACTGGAACTGCCCTTTCGCGAGAGCGGGGCTGAGCTGGTCGCCACGTCCTGTGCCGATGGCGGTGCCACCGGTGAACGCGAAGGGAACGTCCGACCCGAGCTGTGTTGCGAGGTCGAGCAGCTCCTCACGGCTGAGGTCGGTGCCCCAGAGTGCGTCACAGGCGAGGAGGGTGGCCGCCGCATCCGCCGATCCGCCTCCCATGCCGCCGGCGATGGGAACGTGCTTCTCGATCTCGAGGTGCACGCCCTTGCGATATCCCGCCTTACGCGCGAGAAGAACCGCCGCCTTGATGGCGAGATTCGATCCGTCGGTCGCGAGGTTCGAGACGTCGATGGGTCCGCTGAAATTCACCGAGAAGTCATCCGCCTCCGAGGCCCGCACCTCCTCGCTGAGCGAGAGCGCCTGGTACGCGGTGGCCACGTCGTGGTAGCCATCTTCGAGCAACGCTCCGACCTTGAGGAAGACGTTGATCTTGGCCGGTGCCCGTGCGTGCACCACCTTCGGAGCGGCCTCGGAGGTCATTACTCCAACCTAGCCGACCCGCTCGAACGCGCTTTACCCGAGGGAGGCGCGGGCGATCGCCAGGAAGTCGTCGACGGTGAGTTCCTCGCCGCGGGCGGTCGCCGGCACCCCGGCCGCTTCGAGCCGGGCGGATGCCGCGGTGCTGTCCCCCAGCACCACCGAGAGCGACTGGCGAAGCATCTTGCGACGCTGTTGGAACGCGGCATCCACGAGGGCGAAGGTCGCGAGCCGCTCCTCCTCCGTGCCCGGCTGCTCGTGCCGGTCGAAGCGCACGAGGATCGAGTCGACGTTCGGCACCGGCCAGAACACCTGGCGGCTCACCTGGCCGGCCGTTCGCCAATCGCCGTACCAGGCCGCCTTGATGCTCGGACTGCCATAGATCTTCGATCCGGGAACCGCCGCGATGCGCTGGCCGACCTCAGCCTGCACCATCACGAGACCGGAGGCGATCGCCGGAAAATACTCGAGAAAGTGCAGCAGCACCGGCACCGAGATGTTGTACGGCAGGTTGGCGACGAGGCCCGTCGGCGCACCGGGCAGCTCGGTGATCGTCATGGCGTCGGCGGTCACGACGGTAAGCCGCGCATCCGGCCGGAAGAGTTCGACCGTCACGGGCAGTTGCGCGGCGAGTCGCCTGTCGATCTCCACCGCGACGACGGATGCCCCGGCCTCGAGCAGTCCGAGTGTCAGCGATCCCAGCCCCGGGCCGATCTCCACGACGGTCTCGCCCTCAGTCACTCCCGCCGCCTTGACGATGCGGCGGACCGTGTTCGCGTCGATGACGAAGTTCTGGCCGAGCTTCTTCGTGGGCTGGATGCCCAGCAGCTCAGCGAGGTCGCGGATCTCGGTGGGGCCGAGGAGCCTGGACGCCTCAGCCATTCGACGCTCCCCTGACGCACCTTCGGTGCGTCGTGCTCCGCACAAGCGAAGAGCGAGGAGCTTCGCTCCTCTTCGCTTCGCTCACGCGAGATCCGACGAGTCGACGGCCTGGTCGTAGGGCGAACCCTGCTCCTGTGTGACCGGCTCGGCGTCCCAGCTGCCGTAGACCAGCTCCGTGTTGGAGGAGATCTGAGCCGCCAGCATGGAGACGTCGGTGCCGAGGTGATCAGCCATGAACCGCAGGGTGTGCGGGATGAGGTATGGCGCGTTGGGACGACCGCGGTGGGGCGCAGGGGTGAGGAACGGGGCATCCGTCTCCACGAGGATCTGGCTGCGCGGCACTGCCTCGAGGGCTGCGCGGAGGTTGCCGGCGTTCTTGAAAGTGATGGTTCCGGCGAAGGAGAGGTACCACCCGTTGTCGGCGCACAGCCTGGCCATGTCCGCG
Organism: Microbacteriaceae bacterium; assembly: GCA_025464815.1. Taxonomy (GTDB): domain Bacteria; phylum Actinomycetota; class Actinomycetes; order Actinomycetales; family Microbacteriaceae; genus Lacisediminihabitans. Next base: position 8,520 of record JAODMW010000156.1, read on the forward strand.
TCGCCGGAGAAACAGTGGAACACCGTCTTCTCGGGGGCGCCGATCCGGCGGAGGGTGGAGATGACCTCGGCATGGGCGTCGCGATCGTGGATCTGCATCGCCAGCCCGTGCCTCTTGGCGATCTCGATGTGCGCCTCGAAGGAGCGGAATTGGGCGTTGCGCCCCGATTCGCCGGTGCGGAAGAAGTCGAGTCCCGTCTCGCCGACGGCCCGCACGCGGGGACGTCCGGCCAGTTCGTCGATTTCGGCGAGCGCGGCATCCAGGGTTCCCGCGGCCTCGTAGACGGGAGCCTCATTCGGATGGATGGCGACCGCCGCGAGCATGCGCGGTTCGCGGGCCGCCATCTCGGCCGACCAGCGGGAGGTCTCGAGGTCGCCGCCCACCTGCACGACGCCGCGGACGCCGACGCTCGACGCGCGGTCGAGCTGCTCCCGGTAGTCCAGCGGGTCATCGCCATCCGCGATCTCGAGGTGCGTGTGGTTGTCGTAGACCTGCACGACGAGCGCCTCCGGGAGGGGCGGATAACTGAGGTCGCGCTTCTGACCGTGCTCCGACGTGGTGTCGCGCTGGCGGACGTACGGCGGAAGCTCGGTCACGCCGCGACCCCCCGTGGGTTGAGTAGGCCGCCCGCGGCCTGCTGCGGGTTGAGTAGGCCGCCAGCGGCCTGCTGCGGGTTGAGTAGGCCGCCCGCGGCCTGCTGCGGGTTGAGTAGGCCGCCAGCGGCCGTATCGAAACCGTCGCGGAGGTTTCGATTCTCTAGCTGGCGCTCGCTACTCAACCCGCTCAGCCTCGATACGCGGGAAGAGCGAGCTCTCCAGCGCGGTGACGGTCGGTGCACCCGTCCAGTCGTAGGCGACGCGGACGTTCTGCTCGGTCACGACGCCCGCCCCACCGATCGCCGTCCACAGTTTCGCCGCGGCATCCGGCATCACCGGTGCGAGCAGAACCGCGAGCGTGCCGAGCCCGCGCACGATCGTGAAGAGTACCGTGTCGAGGCGCTCCGCGTTGGCCGGATCCTTGGAGAGGGCCCAGGGTTCCTGGATGGTGATGTAGCCGTTCAGTTCGTCGACGAGAGTCCAGATGGAGGCCAGTGCCTCGTGGATCGCCAGACGCTCGATGGCCGCATCGGCATCCGCGGTGGCCTTGCGCTCCGTCACCCTGATCGCCTCATCGGCATCGGTGAACACCCCCGGGTTCGGGATGACGCCGTCACGATAGCGGGACACCATCGCGATCACGCGCGAAGCGAGGTTGCCGAAACCGTTCGCCAGCTCGGCCTGGTAGCGCGCCGAGAGGTCCTCCCAGCTGAAGGAACCGTCCTGGCCGAAGCTGATGGCGCGCATGAAGTAGTAGCGGAACGTATCCGCCCCGAAGGTTTCGGTGATCTCGGAGGGCGCGATGCCGGTGAGCTTCGACTTGCTCATCTTCTCGCCGCCGACGAGCAGCCAGCCGTGCCCGAAGACCTTGCGCGGCACGGGCAGCCCGGCAGCCATGAGCATGGCGGGCCAGATCACGGCGTGGAAGCGGGCGATGTCCTTGCCGACCAGCTGCACGGCCGGCCAACGACGCTCGAAATTCCGCTGATCGGTGCCGTAGCCGATGGCGGTGATGTAGTTGAGCAGCGCGTCGAACCACACGTAGAGCACATGGCTGTCGTCCCACGGGATCTTGATGCCCCAGTCGAAGCTCGAGCGGGAGATCGAGAGGTCGTCGAGGCCCTGCTTGACGAACTGGATGATCTCGTTGCGAACGCTGTCCGGCTGGATGAAGTCGGGCTGCGACTCGTAGAGATCGAGCAGCCGCTGCTGGAAGTCGCTCATGTGGAAGAAGTAGTTCTTCTCCTTGAGGATCTCGACCGGGCGGCCGTGGATCTTGCAGACGAGCTGCCCGGCGTAGTCGCCATCCGGTGTCTCGATGAGGTCGTCCAGCTGCTTGTATTCCTCGCAGCCCACGCAGTAATAGCCCTCGTACTCGCCGGAGTAGATGAACCCGTCGTCGTAGAGCTTCTGCAGGAAGATCGTGACGGCATGCTCGTGGCGCTCCTCCGTCGTACGGATGAAGTCGTCGTTGGAGATGTTGATCGTCGTGAGGAGCGGCTGCCAGGCATCCGCGACGAGCTTGTCGGCCCAGGCCTTCGGCGTCGTGTCGTTCGCGACCGCGGTGCGCAGGATCTTCTGGCCGTGCTCGTCGGTGCCGGTGAGCAGCCAGGTGTC
>JAODMW010000163.1 GCA_025464815.1 Microbacteriaceae bacterium
GGTCGCCCTCGGGAGAGCCGTCGAGCAGTGGGGCCAGCGCCGTCTCCCAACTCGAGGATGCAGCCGCCGAGGCCGCCTGGGCGATGTCGCCGACGATCGTGAAGGAGCGCAGCGGGCCGCGGCGCAGCAACAGCCTCCACTGCATGGGCGACAGTTCCTGGGCCTCGTCGACCACGACATGGCCGTAGGTCCAGGTACGGTCGGCGGCGGCCCTCTCCGCCGTCGTGGCGCGGTCACCGAGCTCGGCGAAGTTGTCGGCCAGTGCCTTCGCGTTGACCAGGCCCTTGACGTCCATGTTCTCGATGGCACGTTCGGCGTTCTCGATGTCGCGCTTGCGCTGCTGCCTGGTCTCGCGCTTCAGGGCGGCATCGGCGACGCTGTACTCCCCGAGGTGCTCGGCGGCCTCGTCGAGCAGCGGGATATCGGCGATCGTGAACTCCGCGTCGCGATCTCTCCTCAACAGCGCGCGTCGCTCCGGCGTCCAGCTCGGGGTGAGTTCCGCGAGCCACTGGGGTCGCGCATAGAGGTCCTGCAGAAGTTTTTCCGGGGTGAGCGGGAGCCAGGCTGTGTTGAGTGCGACGCGCACGTCTTCGGCCGAGCGAAGGTCCTCCCGCAACATCGGCAGATCCGAGTCGTCCATCGAGTTCCCGGCGTCCTTGAGTTGCGCGAGCCACTGGCGCGAGAGGGCGCCGAGGGCGTTTTTGACGAAGGTCACGCGGGCTTCGTTGTATGGCTTGTTCGATTCGCGCGCACGGGTGATTGCGCTCGATACGAGCTGGGGATCGAGGGTGAGCCGGTCCCCGTTGACCTCGAGTTCCTGCGGCTGCGCCGGCACGCGCTGCCGGGAGCGCACCGCCCGGGCGATCAGGCCGGCCATGAACGACTGGCCTTTGAGCGCGGCGACGGCCGGGGCATCCTCCCTGGTCGCCTCGACGCCGGGATAGAGCTGGCCGACACTGGCGAGCACGACGCCGGTCTCGCCGAGCGAGGGCAGCACCGCCTCGATGTACTGCAGGAACGACCGCGACGGACCGACGATGAGCACCCCGGAGTTCCGCAGCCGATCGCGGTGCGAATACAGCAGGTAGGCCGCGCGGTGCAGCGCGACGGCCGTCTTGCCGGTGCCGGGGCCACCCTGAACGACGAGCACGCCCTTGAGCTCCGAGCGGATGATGCGATCCTGCTCGGCCTGGATCGTCGCGACGATGTCCGCCATGCGACCGGTCCTCTGGGCGGTGAGAGCGGCGAGCAGCGCCCCCTCGCCCTGGAGCTCCGCGGAGTCGCTCTCGAGCAGCGAGGCATCGAAGATCTCGTCCTCGATACGGATGATGCTGCGCCCCTTGGACAGCAGGTGGCGGCGTGCCCGTGCGCCGAGTGGGGTCGCGGCGGTGGCCTGGTAGAACGCGCTGGCCTGCGGAACACGCCAGTCGAGCAGGATCGACTGCTGGTCTTCGTCGCGCAGCCCGATCCGGCCGATGTACCTGTGCACGGGTTCGTCACCATCGGGTTCGAGTTCGAGGCGGCCGAAGGCGAGTCTCTCATCGACCTCACGCAGCTGCACGATACGGTCCTCGTAGAGGCGCGCGAAGGTGTCGCGCTCCGAGCGTCCTTGATGATTGCCGCCGACGTCGAGGAGGCGAATCGCATCGAGCTGCTGCTCCGCCTCGAGCCTCAACGCGTCCAGTCGCGCGTAGAGGGTCGCCACGTAGTCCTGCTCGCGCTTCAGCTCGTGATCAACCACTCAAAACCCCTCGAAATCCAGCATTCAAGCTTAGTCGTGCTGGCGGGGTTCGGCTGACCGCGCCGGATCAGCCCGCGGGCCGCGGCGGAGCCGGAGGCAGCCCCGCGAGCGACCGGCGATCCTTCCCGAGCGCGTCGAGCAGGTCGGCCTCGTCGCGCTGGCCCCCGATGCGGTCTTTGCCACTCACGAGTCGCTCACGGGTGAAGGCGAGGCGGGTCGCATCCCGCACGAACCTGAGGTACTGCTTTCTGAGCCCATTGCGAGCGGCCCACGCGATCGCCTGCCGTCGCCCCGCGCCGGTCGAGAGCTGGTTCACCTCGCTGGGCGTGAACCAGCCGACCGCTGCGTATTCGGAGAGCCTGGCGTGGGTCAGCAGCTGCTCATGACGACGCAGACGGATCACGCCGGCGATCCCGAGAATGAAGAGCGGCACCTGCACGACGAAGTAGTAGAGGAACCAGTTGTCGGCCCAGAACCCGGCACTGTTCCAGAAGGCGTGCAGGAAGATCGCGGGAATCAGGCCCAACAGGAAGTAGCCGATGCCGCGCCATCCGTTCGACCGACGCGCGGCGACTCCCAGCAGGAGGCCGGTGCACGCGGTGAACATCACGTGTGCGAAAGGCGAGAGGATCGCGCGGAGGAGGAAGACCGAGGCGATCCCGATCCCCGAACCGTCGGAATTGAGCAGTGCGAGTCCGAAATACTGCAGGTTCTCGGTGAAAGCGAACCCGATCCCGATGGTGGCGCCGTAGACGAGCCCGTCGATGGGACCGTCGAAGGTTCTGCGCATCACCCAGAACAGCAGGAGGATGCCGAACCCCTTCGCGGTTTCTTCGACGATCGGCGCCTGCACGACCGTTTCGAAGAACTCGGCGCCGAAGGAGTCCTGGATGCCCGCCGCCGCCCGGTAGTCCTGGGTGATGCTCGAGAAGACGAGAGCGATCAGGATGGATGCCGCGGCCCCCCACAAAAAGGCGAACAGCAGCGCGCCCCTGGGCTCCGGCTCCCAGCGATCGATCCAGCGGATGCCGAGCAGCACGATCACGAGCGGAAACGCCGCGAGCACGATCGCGATCAGGAGCGCGGTCGGGCCGAGCACGCGGAACAGGTACTCGGCGACGACGAGCAGCACGAGCGAGAGCACGATGAACCCGATAATCGCCAACACGATGGTCCCCGGGTTGCGGCGCACGGGACGCACGACGGGAACCTGGTCCGGATGCTCGACGACCGGCTCCGCACTGGGCACGACGTCGGGCAGCTCCTGGCTCATTCCGGTTGCTCGTCCTGCCTGCGATAGTCGGAGAGCCCGTCGTCGAGCGGGATGCGTCCGACGGTGTTGAGCAGGTTCGTGGCGACGGTGAGCCCCGCGAAGGCGAGCAGGGTCAGGCGTCTCTCCGGGCTGAATGCCACCTCGAGCCTGTCGTAGAACTCCTGGGGGATGTCGTGCGGGCGCCCCGCGATCAGCCGCCCCCAGTCGATGAGCAACTGCTCCGTCTCGGTCACCTGCGGGTGATCGGGATCGTCGCCTGCATCGATGAGATTCTTGCGGAAGAACAGCGCCGAGCCCGGGCATTCGTTCTCGTCGGAGATCGCGTAGGAGAAAAGGGAGAGCGCTCTTTCGCCGATCCACGGTGCGATCTCGTCCCACAGCGAGTACCACTCCGCGTAGGCGGTGAAACTCGGAATGTTGCCGAGCAACGCCGCCTGCAGATTGGTGGTCCCGCCGCCACGACTCGAAGCGAACACATCGCCTGCCGCCCTCGCTTCCGGCTTCAGGCTGTCATGCGGCGTAATCGGCAGGAACGTCATGCGCCCAGCCTAGGGAGTCATGGCATCCTGACGCATCACTGTGTCAGGAGACTACGGCGCGGTCGGTTCCGAACCCGGGCCGCGGACGATCTCGACCTCTTCGGGGGCGACGGAGCGGCCGCTCGCATCCACGAAGGCCACGGTGACCGGCGTACGCGATCCGACGCGCCGATAGATCGATGCCGGACCGAAATCGCTCGGCCGATGTTTGTCTCCCCAGGCGTTGATCGCGCCGAGCACGACATGGAGATCCTGGCCGCTCTCGGTCAGGTGATAGCTGAAACGTTCGCGTGCGCCGTCGTCGCGATAGGAACGCCGCTCCATGATCCCGGCGTCGACGAGCGTCGAAAGCCGATCGGCCAGGATGTCGGATGACACGTGCAGATTGTCTTTGAACTCGGAGAAGCGGTTTCGGCCACGCCCCGCGTCGCGCACGATGAGAAGCGTCCACTTCTCGCCGAGCACCTCCAGGCTGCGAGCGATCGAGCAATGTGGTTCCGGTTGTGCGGCCCGCGTTTTCGCGAGTGTCGTTTCGGGCATGCACACATTCTATGCATCTAAGTTGGAAATTCCAACTGTGAGTGCTAGCTTGGGAAACCCAACACATCATCTCGCCCGCTGTCAGCGCTGCCACGGTACGGATACCCTCGCGAAAGAAGGCGTAGTGCCCTCCCTCAGCAACCGCAGCAGCTTCTGGACGGCCGCCGGCGTCGTCGCGATCGCCCTCTGGGCGAGCGGCGCCCCCTCGATGGTCTACCCCGTGTACGTCGCAGAGTGGCACCTGCCGGCGATCGTCATCACCTCGATTTTCGCCGTCTATCCGATCAGCCTCGTCGTGATCCTCATCGTGTTCGGCAGCATCTCCGACTACGTCGGCAGGCGTGCGACGCTGCTCGCGGGCGTCGCGGCGATGGCGATCGGCATCCTGTTCTTCGCGCTCGCCCCCGACGTCGGCTGGCTCTTCGCGGGCCGCGCGTTCCAGGGCATCGGCGTCGGACTCGCCATGAGCCCGGCGAGCGCCGCGATGGTGGAATTCAACCCCGGCGGCAACTCTGCCAGGGCCAGCTCGATCAACACCGCCGCGACCGCGCTCGGTCTCGCGCTGGCGACCATCGTCGGCGGCGCGCTCGTGCAATACGCGCCGCTCCCCTCCCACCTCACCTACTGGGTGCTGTTCGTGCTGACCCTGGGCATCTTCGCCATGGTCCTGTTCATGCCGCGAAGAATCATCGGCACCACCGCCGAGGGTCGTTGGCGACCACGTGGTATCCGTGTGCCCCGGGGGCTCGGCTCCGTCTTCGCCGCCTCGGCGCTCGCCATCACCGCCGGTTTCTCAATGGGTGCCCTCCTCCTCTCCCTCGGTTCGCAGATCGCCAAGGACCTCATCGGCACCGAGAACGCCTTCGTCGCCGGCTGCGTCATCGCGCTTTCGGCGATCACGATCGGGGTGGTCGCGATTCTCGCGCGCCGCCTCCAGCCCCGCACGTCGATCTTCTTCGGCGGCATCGCGACGGCTCTCGGGATGGGACTCCTCGTACTGTCGGCGGTTACCGGTTCGCTGCCCGTCTTCCTCGTGGCGTCGATCGTCTCCGGCACGGGTTACGGGCTGCTCTTCCTCGGCGGCCTCGGCCTCACCAACCGTCACGCGCCCGCCCACCACCGCGCGCAGACGCTTTCCGCGGTGTACCTCGTCGCCTACCTCTCGCAGGGCCTCGTCGCGGTCGCCGTCGGGCTCTCTGCGACATCGATCGGACTCGCACCCGCCGTTGACATCTGGGCGCCCATCATCGCGGCAATCTGCCTCCTCGCCGCGCTTCTCGCCGCGCTCGTCGGGCGCGGCCCCAGGATCGCGCTGACCTGAGTTCTGCACGTCGGTCTTCGTCCGGCAACAAACGCGCCTAGAACACCTTGCCGGGGTTCAGGATGCCGCGCGGGTCGAAGAGCTGCTTGATCTGTCGCTGCAGCTCCAACTGGTCGTCGCCGAGTTCATCACGCAGCCAGCGCTTCTTCAGGATGCCGACACCGTGCTCGCCGGTGAGCGTGCCACCGAGTCGCAGGGCCGCGACGAAGAGCTCGTCGGCCGCGGCCCAGATCTGCTCGGGTACGGAGCCGTCGGCGGTCGGCGGATAGACGAAGTTCGGATGCAGGTTGCCGTCGCCCGCGTGGGCGACCGTCGGGATCGTGATCCCGTAGCGGTCGGCGATCGCGGAGATCTCGGCGAAGATCTGCGGAAGCGCGCTCCGCGGCACGGCTACGTCCTCGATGAGCACCGTGCCCTGCGCCTCGAGCGCCGGATGGAACGCCCTCCGCACCTCGAACAGCCGCTCGCCTTCCGCCGGATCGGTCGTGAGATCCGCGTCGCCGCCGAGCGAACGGATGATGTCGAGCGCCGCCGCCGCATCTTCCGCGCTGCCAGCCCCGTCGGTCTGCACCAGCAGACACGTGTTGCCGCGCTGCGCGAGATCCAGCCCGAGGAACGCATCGGTGGCGCGCAGCGCGGCTTCGTCCATGAGCTCGAGCGCCGCGGGTCGGAGGCCGGCCGCGGTGATCGCGGCGGACGCGGTCGCCGCAGTCACGACATCCGGAAAATAGGCGGCGATCGTCGCGACGATCCCGCTCGGCAGGGTTCGCAGTTTCACCGTCGCCTCGACGATCACGCCGAGGGTTCCCTCTGAGCCGATCATGAGGGCCGTGAGATCGAGGCCCGTCACCCCTTTGACGCTGCGATGGCCGAGAGAGAGCAGGCGACCGTCGGCGAGCACGACCTTGAGCCCGAGCACCGACTCTCGCGTGACACCGTACTTCGCACAGAGCAACCCGCCGGCGTTGGTGGCGATGTTCCCGCCGACCGTCGAGATGGCCTTGCTCGCCGGATCGGGTACGAACCAGAGTCCCTGTTCCGCGAGCACGGCATTGAGATCCGAATTGATGATGCCCGGCTCGATGACGGCGAGCTCGTCCGCCGCCGAGATCTCGAGGATGCGGTTCATCCCGAGCGTCGAAAGCACGATCTCGCCGGATCGCGCGATGGCTCCGCCGGCCAGACCGGTGCCGGCGCCCCGCGGCACGACAGGGATGCCATACTCATTGGCGATGCGCATGGTCGCCTGCACGTCGGCGATGCTGCGTGCGGTCACCACGGCGAGAGGGACGCTGAAGGAGTCGTGACCCGATTTGTCGCGGGTCAACCCGGCGAGCGCTTCTGGATCGGTCGACAGTGCGCCGGCCAGTTCCGCCCTGAGAGCGGCCAGAACCACCTCCGTCACCCTGCGCTCCGCACCTCGAGTGCGGCATCGATCGCCGAGCGGTCCGGTACCGAGGGGACCGCGCCGACCACCTGCACCGACAACGCCGCGGCGGCCGTGGCGAACCGTGCGGCATCCGCGAAGTCTGCCCCTTCCGCGATCGCGGCGGCGAAGGCACCGCAGAAGGTATCGCCGGCGCCCGTCGTATCGACCGGGTCGACCCGCGGCGCGGCGATCCTGCCCGCCTCGATGCCGTCGGCGAAGAGCACAGAACCCGCCGCACCGAGCGTGACGACGAGCCGGTCGACGAGCGCGGCGAGCGTCGTGGATGCGGCGTCGAGATCCTCGGACCCGCCGATGAGGCAGGCCTCGTGCTCGTTGACGATGAGGTAGTCGAGGTCGGCGAGCAGCTCGCGCGGCAATTCCTGAGCGGGCGCCGCGTTCAGGATGACGACGCCTCCCGCCCGATGGACTTCGGCGGCGGCGGACCGGACGACCCCGAGCGGCAGCTCGAGCTGCATGAGCAGCACGGCCGCCGAGTCGAGTGCAGCACGGTCGGCGGGGCCCAGCTCAGTCACGGTGGCATTGGCCCCGGAGGCGACGATGATCGTGTTCTCGCCCGAGCCGTCGACGACGATGAAGGCCTGCCCTGTCGGCGCCGGCGTCCGGCGCACGAGGTCGCCGGCTATCCCCGCGTCGGCGATCGTCGCGGCCAGCACAGTGCCGTTCTCGTCGTGGCCGATGGCCCCGATGAACCGGGTCGCCGCTCCGGCTCGCGCGGCGGCGACCGCCTGGTTGAGTCCCTTGCCACCCGGAAACCGCGCCGCCGATTCGGCGAGGAGCGTCTCCCCCGGCAGCGGTGTCCGTTCGACGGTGAAAACGATGTCCATGTTGGCGCTGCCGACAATCGTCACGCCAGCCCGTGCCTCGTTGCTCATCAGCCCAGATTAGCGGCTGCGAGTGATGTCCGATTTCCGCTAGCCGATGTCGGCCGCTCATGTGAGTCTTGAGGTGTGACCAGCATTCCAGCCGCCTCCCTGCGCCCCGCCGACCCGCTCTTCGCCGAGCGCTATCGCGCAATGCTGTCCCGCGATCCGCGCTTCGACGGACAGTTCATCACGGGCGTGCACTCGACCGGGATCTATTGCCGCCCGAGTTGCCCGGCAATGGCACCGAAGCCGTCCAACGTGACCTTCTACCGCACAGCGGCGGCGGCCCACGAAGCCGGGCTGCGAGCTTGTAAACGCTGCCAGCCGGATGCCGTGCCCGGTTCCCCGGAATGGAACATCCACGATGACATCGCCTCCCGCGCCATGCGGCTCATCGCGGACGGCACGGTCGAGCGGGACGGGGTCCCCGGGCTCGCGAAGCGGCTGGGCTACACCCCGCGCCACCTCGGTCGCGTGCTCGTACAGGAACTCGGAGCCGGCCCGCTCGCCCTCTCCCGCGCCCACCGTGCCCAGACGGCCCGCACCCTGCTGATGAGCACCGAACTCTCGATCGCGGATGTCGCCTTTGCAGCGGGATTCTCCAGCATCCGGCAGTTCAACGACACCGTGCAGGCCGTGTACGAGACGACGCCGACCGCCCTGCGCGAACGCGGACGCCGTGTCGTCGCACGGCCACGGGCCGGCGCGATGGATTCCACGTCGATCACGCTACGGCTTCCCGCCCGGGCGCCCTTCGACGGCGCCGGACTGATGAGGTTCTTCGCCGATCACGCTGTGGCCGGCATGGAATCCGGTGACGACCAGAGCTTCCGGCGCGCGGTGAGACTGCCGCACGGGGTGGCCGAGATCGAGCTGCGGCTGGACGGTGCAACGGCTGTGCTGTGTACGGCGAAGCTCGACAACATCGCCGATCTCTCGACGCTCGTGTCCCGCGTACGCCGCCTGCTCGACCTCGACGCCGACTCGGAGGCGATCGACGGCGCACTCGTGAAAGACCCGGCGCTCACGGCATCCGTACTCGCGCATCCCGGCGTGCGACTGCCCGGCAGTCTCGACGCGGATGAGGCGCTCTTTCGCACCATGATCGGCCAGCAGATCTCGGTTGCGGCCGCTCGCACCGTGCTCGGATAGCTCGCCACAGAGGCCTCGGAGTCGCCAGGACTCTTTCCGACGGCGGTACAGATCGCGGAGCACGGTCATGAAGTGCTGAGGGGCCCGGCCTCCAGGGTCGCCTCGATCATCGGCGTCGCACGCGCACTGGCCGAGGGCGAACTCGTGCTCGATCTCGGCATGCCCGCGGAGGAATTCGAGCGCCGACTGGTGGCGCTGCCCGGCATCGGGCCGTGGACAGCCGGATACCTCGCGA
>JAODMW010000172.1 GCA_025464815.1 Microbacteriaceae bacterium
GACGGAGGATTCTCCTTGTCGCGACCGGCGGGCAGGCCGCAGTTCGGGCAGTCGAGGATCTCCGGAATCTCGTCCGGCTCGATCGACGCGAGAAAGTACGGGCTCAGTTCGTGACCGTTGACGCACCAATAGAACACCTGGAGGCGCTCGGCATGAAAGCCGCGGTCCTGCTCGCCCATCGGGCCGGCCCCGACACGGGACCCTCGAATAGCACTACCACCTGACGCCACGGTAACCCCTATCCTCCTGCGAACTTAGTGATGAGACCGAGGACCACGATGCAGGAAATCCACACCAGCCCAAGAATGACCGTGATGCGATTGAGGTTGCGCTCCGCGACCCCGGATGCTCCGAGGTTGCTCGTGACGCCGCCGCCGAACATGTCGGACAGACCGCCACCGCGACCGCGATGCAAAAGGATGAGCAGGGTCAGCAGGAGGCTCGTGATACCGAGCACAACCTGCAGGATGACCTGAAGTATTTCCACGAAAGCCTCTCTGGGCGCAACAAACCGCTGTTTAGTATAACTTGCGCGCGTACCCGCAGTCGAAACCGAGTCAGGTTCCGACGTGCTTCTGGAATTGCACGATGCTGGAGAACTCTGCGAGGTCGAGGCTCGCTCCGCCGACCAGCGCACCGTCCACGTTCGGCTGCCGCATGAATCCGGCGATGTTCGACGACTTGACCGAGCCGCCATAGAGGATGCGCGTAGCATCCGCCGCTTCCTGCCCGATGAGTTCGGCGAGCGTTACGCGAAGCTGCGCCGCGACCTGTTCGGCCTGCTCAGGGGTCGCGGCCTGGCCCGATCCGATGGCCCAGACCGGTTCGTAGGCCACGACGATGTCCACGGCTGATTCGACACCCGCGAGAGCGGCCTTCAACTGGGCGACGGGGACAGCGCTCGGACCGTGCTTCTCGAGGTCCTCCGCTGTCTCGCCGACGCAGAGCACCGGCACCAGGCCGTACCTGATGGCAGCCGCCACCTTGGCCGCGATGTCATCGTCGCCCTCGTGATGGAGTGTGCGCCGTTCCGAGTGGCCGATGATCACGTAGTCGCAGTCGAGTGCCTTGAGGAAGGCTCCGGAGATCTCACCCGTGTATGCACCGGAATCGAAGGCCGAGACATCCTGGCCGCCGAACTTCAACTCGTACCGGTCGGCCGAGACGAGGGTCTGCACAGAACGCAGGTCGGTGAAGGGGGGAAACACCGCGACCTCGACCGCGTCATAGTTGTGCCTGGCGTCCTTGAGGCTCCAGGCCAGCTTCTGCACGAAGGCGATCGCCTGCAGGTGGTCGAGGTTCATCTTCCAGTTGCCAGCGATGAGTGGGGTGCGCTTGCCGGTCACGCTTGCCATCCGAGGACCTCCAGGCCGGGCAGGCTCTTACCCTCGAGGAATTCGAGGCTGGCACCCCCACCCGTGGAAATGTGGCCAAATTGGTCGTCCTGGAAGCCGAGTGCCCGCACGGCTGCGGCGGAATCGCCGCCGCCGACGACGGACAGGCCGGGAACATCGGTCAACGCAGCCGCGACAGTCTTCGTTCCGGCCGCGAAGGGGGCGAGTTCGAAGACGCCCATCGGACCGTTCCAAAACACCGTCTCGGATGCCCGGATGACCTCGGCGAACCGCGCAGCGGTCTCGGGACCGATATCCAGGCCGAGCCCCGCGGAACCCCACGGGGAGCCCTCGATGTCGTCGGACGGGCGTACCTCGTGCTCCGCGTCTGCTCCGAACTTCGACGCCACCACGACATCGGTCGGCAGCACGATCTCCACGCCCAGTTCCTTCGCCTTGGCGAGGTAACCACGCACGGTATCGAGCTGGTCGGCCTCGAGCAGGCTGCCGCCGACCCCGTGGCCCTGGGCCGCGAGGAAGGTGAAGAGCATGCCGCCACCGATGAGGAGCGAATCCACCCTCGGCAGCAGGTGCGCGATCACTCCGAGCTTGTCCGAGACCTTCGAACCCCCGAGAACCACCGTGTAGGGCTTCGTGGGCGATTCCGTAAGGCGATCGAGCACGTCGAGTTCCGTCGCGATCAACGTCCCCGCCGCGCTCGGCAACAGTTCGGCCAGTTCATAGACACTCGCCTGTTTGCGGTGGACGACACCGAATCCGTCGGAGACGAAGGCGTCACCGAAGCTCGCAAGCCGCTCGGCGAACGCCGCGCGCTCGCCCGCATCCTTCGCCGTCTCCCCCGCATTGAACCGCAGATTCTCCAGCAGCGCGACGTCGCCGTCGCCCAGTTCGTCGACGGCGTCCTTCGCCGCAGAGCCCACCGTATCCGTCGCGAAGGTCACGGCCTTGCCGAGCAGCTCGCTGAGGCGCTGTGCGACCGGCGCCAGACTGTATTTGGCATCCGGCGCACCGTCGGGTCGCCCGAGATGGGAGATGACGATGACATGAGCACCGGCGTAGATGAGCGCGTTGAGCGTCGGCAGGGAGGCACGAATGCGACCGTCATCCGTGATCTGTCCGTCCTTGAGAGGAACGTTCAGGTCACAGCGGACGATGACATTCTTGCCCGCGAGTGGACCGAGACTCTCGATCGTGCGAAGCGGCATCGGCGTGTGCCGTTTAGAGACGCTCGGCGACGTACTCGGTGAAGTCGACGAGGCGGTTGGAGTAACCCCACTCGTTGTCGTACCAGCCGGCCACCTTCACCTGGTCGCCGATCACCTTGGTGAGGCCGGCGTCGAAGATGCAGGAGTGCGGATCGCCCTGGATGTCGCTCGAAACGATGGGGTCTTCGGTGTAGCTCAGCAGGCCCTTGAGCGCTCCGCTTTCCGAAGCGGCCTTGTATGCCGCGTTGACCTCCGCGACCGTGACCGGGCGGCTCGCCTGGACGGTGAGGTCGGTGATCGAGCCGGTCGGCACCGGAACCCGGAGCGCGTAACCGTCGAGCTTGCCGAGAACCTCCGGCACGACCAGTCCGAGAGCCTTGGCGGCGCCGGTCGAGGTCGGGATGATGTTGATGGCGGCGGCACGTGCGCGGCGAAGATCGCTGTGCGGGCCGTCCTGCAGATTCTGGTCCGCCGTGTAGGCGTGGACCGTCGTCATGAGGCCGCGCTCGATGCCGAAGGCCTCGAGGAAGACCTTGACGAGAGGCGCGAGGCAGTTCGTGGTGCAGGAGGCGTTCGACAGGATGTGCTGGGTAGCCGGGTCGTAGGTCGACTCGTTGACACCCATCACGAAGGTGCCATCCTCGCCGGTTGCCGGTGCCGAGATGACGACCTTTTTGGCGCCCGCATCGATGTGCTTCTGCGCGTCCTTGGCGTTCGTGAAGCGGCCGGTCGACTCGATGACGATCTCGACGCCCAAGTCACCCCACCCGAGGGCGGCCGGGTCGCGCTCGGCGAGAACCTTGATGCGCTTGCCTCCGACGACGATGAAGTCGCCGTCGACCGAGACCTCTTCGGCGAGGCGTCCGGCGACAGAGTCATACTTCAACAGGTGGGCGAGTGACTTGGGATCGGTGAGGTCGTTGACGGCGACGATTTCGAGGTCAGCGTCCTGCGCCAGAACTGCGCGGAGGTAGTTACGACCAATGCGGCCAAAGCCATTGATACCGATCTTGACGGTCAAAAGAACTCCTGTTGCTGAGGCGCCGAGGCGCTACTTTGTGGGGGTTACGCGAACCGCGGGTGCGGCCAGGGCGCTGCCCCGGCCGCACATCGCTGTTACAAGCTGGCGCTACGACAGTACCAGCAGGCCGTTGGTCTTTTCGCGAGCGACCTCGAAGCGCTGTTGGACGTTCGCCCAATTGGCGATGTTCCAGAATGCCTTCACGTAGTCGGCTCGCACGTTCTTGTAATCCAGGTAGTATGCGTGCTCCCAGACGTCGAGCATGAAGATCGGCACGCTGCCGAGAGCGTGGTTGCCCTGCTGGTCGAACAGCTGCTGGATCAGAAGCTTCTGGCCGATCGAATCCCAGGTCAGAACCGCCCAGCCGGAGCCCTGCACGCCGAGCGCCGCCGCGGTGAAGTGAGCGGTGAACTGGTCGAATGAGCCGAAGTCGTCGTCGATCGCCGCGGCCAGTTCACCGGTTGGCTTGTCGCCGCCGTCCGGAGACATGTTGGTCCAGAAGATCGAGTGGTTGACGTGACCGCCGAGATTGAAGGCGAGGTCTTTCTCGAACTTGTTGACGTAGGTCAGGTCACCCTTGTCGCGCGCTTCGGCGAGCTGGGCGAGGGCGGTGTTGGCTCCGGTGACGTAAGCCTGGTGGTGCTTGGAATGGTGAAGCTCCATGGTGGCGCCGCTGATGCTTGGCGCGAGGGCTCCGTAGTCATAGCCCAGTTCGGGCAGCGAGTAATCAGCCATGATGCGATCTCCTTGTCGTAGACTCCGGCCCACCGATCGGTGTGAAAACCGGGAGACATTTCCAGTCTAATAGCGTCAACTCGGGCACCTGTCAGATGCTTCCCAGCCGGCGAAACCGACCTCAGGCGTCTTCGTAGTCCGGCGGCAGATTGGCATCCGTGCCCGGGATCCCGAGGTCGGCGGCACGCTTGTCGGCCATCGCCAGAAGGCGGCGGATGCGGCCGGCGACGGCATCCTTCGTCATCGGGGGGTCCGCGTGGTGGCCGAGCTCGTCGAGACTCGAATCGCGGAAACGGAGGCGCAGGTCGCCCGCATACCGCAGGTGTTCCGGCACGTTGCCCTCGAGGATCTCCAGGGCACGCTCCACGCGCGCGCAGGCGGCGACGGCCGCCTGCGCAGAGCGCCGGAGGTTGGCATCGTCGAAGTTGACGAGACGGTTCGCGGTGGCGCGAACCTCCCGGCGCTGGCGGAGCTCTTCCCAGTTGAGAACCGTCGAGTGAGCCCCCATGTGCACGAGCATCGCGCTGATCGCTTCGCCGTCGCGGATGACGACCCGGTGCACACCGCGGACCTCGCGCGCCTTCGCCGCGATCTTCAGACGCCCGGCGGCTCCGACGAGCGCCATCGCCGATTCATTCCCCGGGCAGGTGATCTCCAGCGCGGCGGAACGGCCGGGATCGGTGAGAGAGCCGTGCGCGAGAAAGGCGCCCCGCCAGACGGCGGCCAGCTCCTCGCGGCTGCCGGTGGTGAGCTTGTTAGGGAGACCGCGGATCGGACGGCGGCGGGCATCCAGAAGACCGGTCTGGCGCGCGAGCGTCTCTCCCCCGTCGAGCACCCGCACGAGATAGTGGCTCGTACGCCGCAGTCCCGACGCCGAAATCACCGAGATCTCACTCTTGACGCCGTACAGTTCCGCGAGATCCTTGCGTACACGCCTGGCCAGCTGCGCCGTGTCGAGTTCGGACTCCACGGCGATACGGCCAGAGATGAGGTGCAGGCCGCCCGAGAATCGGAGGATGGTGGCCAGCTCCGCCGCGCGCACTGTGGTCTTGCTCACGTCGATGCGAGCGAGTTCGTCCTTGACGTCGGCGGTGAGAGCCAATCCGTGTTCCTTACTGTTGAACTGAATGATGGATCGGGATCGACGGCACTGGTTTCGGTCGACGCCCGGAATCGGGACGCTACTCGCGGCCGAGGTCTCGATGTTTCACGCTGACGACGACTCCGGGCTGACTACGCAATATGCCGGCCAGCTTCTCTGCCACCGCAACCGACCGATGCTTGCCCCCGGTGCATCCAATGGCGATCGTAGCGTGTCTCTTGTTTTCGCGCTGGTAGCCGGCGAGAACCGGGCTGAGCGCGATGGCGTAGCTCTGCACGAATTCCTCCGCACCCTCCTGGGCGAACACGTATTCGCTCACGGATGGGTCGAGCCCGCTGAGAGCGCGCAGTTCCGGCACCCAGAAAGGGTTGGGCAGAAAGCGCATGTCGGCAACCAGATCGGCGTCTGCGGGCAGTCCGTACTTGAAACCGAAGCTCAGCACCGTGACCTGCACGCCCGGGGTGTCCTCGGTCGCGAAGGTGTCCGAGATCGCCGTGGCCAGCTGGTGGATGTTGAAATCCGAGGTGTCGATGATGATGTCGCTCGATTCGCGCATCGGCAGCATCCTCTGGCGCTCCGCGCTGATTCCATCGAGGAGGGTGCCGTCACCCTGCAGCGGATGCGGACGCCGTACCTGCTCGAAGCGCCGCACCAGCGCGGCATCCGTCGCCTCGAGGAAGAGCACGCGAACGGGAGTTCCTGTGCGCAGGGAATCGACGGACTCCTGCAGATCGGCGAAGAGCCTGCCACCGCGTACGTCGACGACCGCGGCGATCTTCGGCAGGTTGTTGCCGGCGCGGCCGGCCAGCTCGACCAGGGGACGCAGCATCTGTGGCGGAAGGTTGTCGACGACGTACCAGCCGAGATCCTCGAGGGCGTTGCCGACGGTCGATCGACCTGCGCCGGACATACCCGTGACGATGAGTACCTCTTGGCTGTAGCTGTCCTCGGTCATCGCGGCTCGTTGTCAGTCATGGTGGTACTGCGCCTTCACTCGTTCCTGAGGTTGCCTGCAGTCAAGCCTAGCGATAGCTCAGTCGCGCAGTCTCTCGAAAATCGACTGCGCGAGGGCGCTTCCGACGCCCTTGACCTCCGCGATCGCGATGGCGTCGGCCGCTCTGAGCTGGGTCACGGAGCCGAAGTGCCGCAGGAGCTCCTTCACGCGAGCCGGGCCGAGGCCGGGGATCTCCGCGAGCACCGAGGTGACGTCCTTCTTACGCCGCTGGCGCTGATAGGTGATTGCAAAGCGGTGGGCTTCATCACGGATGCGTTGGATGAGGAACAGCGCATCGCTGTTGCGCGGAAGGATGACCGGGTAATCCGAGTCGGGAAGCCAGATCTCCTCGAGCCGCTTCGCGATGCCGCAGAGCGCGATGCCCGTCGCCCCGGCATCCGCGAGGGCCTTCGCCGCGGCGGCGACCTGTGGTTGCCCGCCGTCGACGATGAGCAGGTTGGGCCGATAGGCGAACCTCTTGACCTCGCCTTCGCCTTCGATGAGGACCTGCCCGGTGCCTGTCGGAGGGTCCTCGTCGAGATGGGCGAGCCGCCGGCTCAGCGTCTGGTAGATCGACTCCGTGTCGTCGGTCGAGTTCGGGATGCTGAACCGACGGTACTGGTCTTTACGTGGCAGCCCGTCCTCGAAGACGACCATGGAGGCGACGATATTGGTGCCGCTCAGGTGCGAGACGTCGTAACACTCCATCCGCAGCGGGGCGTCATCCATGCCCAGTGCCTC
>JAODMW010000175.1 GCA_025464815.1 Microbacteriaceae bacterium
TCGAACCCGGATTCGGCGGCCAGTCCTTCATCGAATCGACGATGCCCAAGCTCGGACGGCTGAAGGATGCGGTGGCCAGAAGCGGCCTGGATATCTGGCTCCAGGTCGACGGCGGCATCAACGAGCAGACGATCGCGATCGCGGCAGAGGCCGGAGCCGACACCTTCGTCGCCGGCTCGAGCGTCTTCAACGCGGGCGATCCAGCCGCGCAGATCGCAACGCTGCGAGCCGCGGCGCAACGACACGGCCACTGATCCGCCTCGCCGCCGCCCGCCCGAGGCCGCGACACGCCGCCGCGATCCTCCGCAACTGCAGGCATGGCGACCGGCCGCGGAAAGTCTGCTTGGATATTCAGCATGACTGAGTTCAACAAGACCAAGCCGGAAATCGACTTCTACGAGGGCGACGCCCCCGCGGACCTGGTCGTGACGGACATCGAAATCGGCACGGGTACCGAGGCCAAGCCAGGCGACAAGGTGGATGTGCACTACCTCGGAGTCGACTTCGAGTCTGGCGAGGAGTTCGACTCCTCCTGGGGACGCGGCCAGTCGGTCGATTTCCCGCTCGCGGCGCTCATCGCCGGCTGGCAGCAGGGGATCCCGGGAATGAAGGTCGGCGGGCGTCGGCAGCTCGTCGTTCCACCCCATCTCGCATACGGCGAGGCAGGAGCCGGCCACCAGCTCTCCGGCCGCACGCTCATCTTCGTGATCGACCTGCTCGGCGTCAGCTGACTCGCTTAGACCGGTAGCCTTGGAACGTGAAGACGTTCGACGATCTTTTTATAGAGCTCAGTGACAAGGCCGTGACCCGGCCCGCCGGGTCCGGCACCGTGACAGAGCTCGATGCAGGCGTGCACACGATCGGCAAGAAGATCGTCGAGGAGGCCGCCGAAGTCTGGATGGCCGCCGAATACCAGTCTCTCGATGAGACCGCTGTAGAGATCTCCCAGCTGATTTACCACCTGCAGGTGCTGATGGTCGCGAAGGGCCTGACGACCGCGGATGTCTACCGACATCTGTGAGTGCGTCCGAACCCATCCATCGACCATGCTGTCGTGACAGCGAGTACTGCACGATTTCTCATAAAGGGACCCACAATGTTGCGAATCGCAGTGCCCAATAAGGGCTCACTGAGCGAGACCGCTGCCGAAATGCTGTTCGAGGCGGGCTATGCGGGCCGCCGCGACCCCCGTGCCCTCAACGTCGTCGATCCACGTAACGACGTGGAGTTCTTCTACCTGCGCCCACGGGACATCGCCACCTACGTCGGGTCCGGTGCTCTCGACGTCGGAATCACCGGCCGCGACCTGCTGCTGGACTCCGGTTCGAGCGCGGTGGAGATCGCGAGCCTCGATTTCGGCGAATCCACGTTCCGTTTCGCCGGAACCCGAGGGCGGTTCACCGATCTCGCCGATCTCGCAGGCATTCGGGTGGCCACCAGCTATCCGGGTCTTGTCGGCGACTTCCTTGCGAAGGCCGGTGTCGAGGCGCAACTCGTCTCCCTGGATGGCGCGGTCGAGTCCGCGGTGCGGCTCGGAGTCGCCGATGCCGTGGCCGATGTCGTATCGACCGGCTCGACACTCCGCGCCCAGGGCCTCGAGATCTTCGGCCCCGTGATCCTCGAATCCACCGCGGTGCTGATCAGCGCCAAACGGGAGGTTCCGGGAATCACGACCCTCCAGCGGCGGCTGCAGGGCGTGCTCGTCGCCCGCCAGTACGTACTCATGGACTACGACCTGCCGGCGGTGCTCATCGAGGCGGCATCCGCGATCACCCCCGGCCTCGAATCGCCGACGGTGTCGCCGCTGCGCGACAGCGAATGGGTCGCCGTGAGGGTCATGGTCCGCCGTGAGGACACGAACCACATCATGGATGAGCTCTATGAGCTCGGCGCACGCGCGATCCTGGTCAGCCCGATCCACGCGGCTCGGATCTGACCGTGCCCGTTGCCGTGCGCGTGATCCCCTGTCTCGACGTGGCCGACGGCCGCGTCGTCAAGGGTGTGAATTTCGAGAACCTGCGCGATGCGGGCGATCCGGTCGAGCTTGCCCGCCGATATTACGAACAGGGTGCGGACGAGATCACCTTTCTCGACGTGACCGCGACGGTGGACAACCGGGCGACGACCTACGATGTCGTCCGCGCGACGGCCGAACAGGTCTTCATCCCGCTCACGGTCGGCGGAGGAGTCCGTGGCCGCGACGACGTCAGCCGCCTGCTGGCGAGCGGCGCGGACAAGGTCGGGCTCAACAGCGCCGCGATCCTGCGGCCGGAACTCGTCGGCGAGATCGCGGACCGCTTCGGCGCCCAGGTGCTCGTGCTGTCCCTCGATGTGAAGCGTTCGGATGCCACGAAGTCCGGCTTCGTCGTGACGACCCATGGCGGCCGGCGTGAGACCGGACTCGACGCCCTCGACTGGGCCCGCGAGGTGATCGAACGCGGCGCGGGGGAGTTGCTGGTCAATTCGATCGATGCGGATGGCACGAAGAAGGGTTTCGACCTGGAGCTCGTGCGGCTCATGCGCGAGCTGTCCTCGGTGCCCATCATCGCGAGCGGCGGTGCCGGTGCCGTCGAGCATTTCGCACCGGCAGTCGAGGCGGGCGCGGATGCCGTGCTCGCCGCATCCGTCTTTCACAACGGCCAACTGACCGTCGGCGATGTGAAGAAAGAGCTCGCGGCCGCGGGCATTTCGGTGAGGTAGACCATGACGAATTCAGTGAACCGCGTCGACATCGATGCCGTCCTCGAACGCGCGACCTTCAACAGCGACGGGCTGCTGCCGGCCATCATCCAGCAGTGGGACACCCGCGACGTGCTGATGCTCGGCTACATGGACGCCGAGGCGCTGCGCCGCACCCTCACCGAGGGACGGGTCACCTTCTGGTCCCGCTCGCGCCAGGAGTACTGGCGCAAAGGCGACACCTCCGGCAATGTCCAGTATGTGCGTGGGGCGGCATTCGACTGCGACGCCGACACGCTTCTCGTGACCGTCGAGCAGATCGGCGCCGCCTGCCACACCGGTGCCCACGCGTGCTTCGACGTCGACCCGCTCACGCCGGTGATAGGGCGGTCCGACAGCGAGGTGGCGGCCGATGAATGAGACGACGACCCGCGGGCAGTTCGACTCCCTTCTCGGC
>JAODMW010000210.1 GCA_025464815.1 Microbacteriaceae bacterium
TTGCGGTTCTCGGCCCTTCCGCCATGACGCAGATCGTGGCGGTCGGCGTCGGAACGGCTCCGGGATACGCTCGCATCATCCGTGGACAGATCCTGTCGGCGAAGGACTCTGGATACGTCGAAGCCGCCGTCGCCCTCGGCCACAGCCGTTGGCGCATCCTCGGCACGCATATCGTGCCGAATGCCGTCCGTCCGCTTGTGGCCATCATCACGCTTTCGATCGGGCAGTCGATCGTCTGGGCCTCAAGCCTCGCCTTCCTCGGGCTCGGTGTGGCCCCGCCCTCCTCCGAATGGGGTGCGCTGCTCGATGCCGGTCGTACCTACATCACGCAGGCCGGCTGGCTGATCGTCATTCCAGGCCTGGTGATCGTGACTCTCGCGCTGGCGGCCACGACTCTCGGAAGGTACATCCAGAACATCCTCGAGAAAGGCGAGAAATGACTACAGTCATCGACCGCGCAGAACCGGGAGCCGACGCTGTTCCCGCCCGCCCCCAGGCCGGTTCCCTCGTCGTCTCCGGGCTCAACGTGGCATTCGTGCGGAACGGCGAGCAACACCCGGTCGTCCACGATCTGTCATTCGAGCTCGCGCGTGGTGCCTGCGTCGCGATCGTCGGCGAATCCGGTTCCGGCAAGAGCGTGACCGCGCGCACCCTGGTCGGCCTCACCGGTGCCAACTCGGTGGTGCAGTCGGATGCCCTGCTCCTCGACGGCCAGGACATCTCCGACCTGCCCGCGCGCGCCTGGCGGAGCATCCGCGGCAAACGCATCGGCTTCATCCTGCAGGATGCTCTCGTCTCGCTCGATCCACTGCGCCCGGTGGGCAAGGAGATCGAGGAGGCACTGCGGCTGCACGGGTGGGGCAACCGGACCACCCGTAAGCACAAGGCGATCGAACTGCTGGAGAGCGTCGGCGTTCCTCTAGCGGAGAGACGTGCGAAGCAGCGACCGGATGAACTGTCGGGTGGTTTGCGCCAGCGGGCGCTCATCGCCTCAGCCCTCGCGCTCGATCCGGAGCTCATCATCGCCGACGAGCCGACCACTGCTCTCGACGTGACGGTGCAGGCTCAGGTGCTCGCACTGCTCGAGGAGACCAAGAGTCGAGGCGTGTCGATCGTGCTGATCAGCCACGACCTCTCGGTCGTCGCGCAACTGGCAGACACGATCCTCGTGATGAGGGGTGGGCGGGTCGTCGAGCAGGGCGACGCTCGCCAGGTGCTCGAATACCCCCGACACGAGTACACCCGCAGTCTCATTGCCGCGGTGCCGGGTGAGGAGACACGCGGGCGCCGACTCGGGCCGGGCTTTGAGATCGTGGCGACTCCTCATCCGGAGCAGGTCGCGGAGGAACTTCGGGACTACGACGGGCCGGTTCTCGAGGCGACGGGCCTGGTCAAGCGGTTCCGCACACCCGGCGGCACGCACATCGCGGTGGATGGAGTGTCCTTCACCCTCGAGCGCGGCGAGACCCTCGGCATCGTCGGTGAGTCGGGGTCGGGGAAGAGCACGACCGGTCGTATCGTGCTCGCGTTGACGACGCCGGACGCCGGAGAGGTGCGGCTACTCGGTCAGGACTGGTCGTCGATCACCGAGCAACGCCGACGCCGGCTGCGCTCACGCATCTCTGTCGTCTACCAGGACCCGCTGAGTTCATTCGATCCCCGCTGGAACGCCGAGCGCATCCTGCTCGACGCCGTTCCCGACGATGCCTATCCGACCGCGGACCGCAAACGTGCACGGGTGCGGGAGCTCATCGGGCAGGTCGGGTTGCCGGAGGAGGTGCTGCAGCGCTTCCCGCTGCGATTGTCGGGTGGTCAGCGGCAGCGCGTCGCTATCGCACGGGCCCTCGCCCCCTCACCGTCGATCATCGTGCTCGACGAGGCGGTTTCCGCCCTGGACGTGTCCATCCAGGCCCAGATCCTCGATCTCCTGACCGAGTTGCAGAGGCAGCTCGGAGTGAGCTACCTCTTCATCTCCCACGACCTCGGCGTGATCAGCCATCTCAGCGACCGGGTGCTGGTGATGAAAGACGGCATCGTCGTCGAACACGGCACCGTCGAGGAGATCTTCCACAACCCGCAGAACGCCTATACGCAGCAACTCATCGCATCGCTTCCCAGTTTCGACGCCGACCCGCTACGCCCCGCCATCAGGAGATGATCATGTCAGAACGCCGCCCGCTTCACTTCAACGCCTTCGTGATGAACACCACGTCCCACATCCATCACGGTCAATGGCGCCGTCCGGATGCCGGCCAAACCGAGTTCAACGACGTCAACACCTGGATCGATCTGGCCCGCCTGCTCGAGGAGGCCAAATTCGACGCCATGTTCTTCGCCGACGTGAGCGGACTCTACGGCGACTCGGATGCGGACTTCGACGTCTACGTGCGCGAAGGCCTGCAGATCCCCAGCAACGACCCGGCCGTGCTGTTGGGCGCACTGGCGGTCAGCACGACCAACATCGGCTTGGCTCTCACGTCCAATGTCATCCAGAACCACCCGTTCAATTTCGCACGCCAGGTATCGACCCTCGACCACATCTCGAACGGGCGCATAGCCTGGAACGTCGTCACCGGGATGCAGGACAACGGCGCCCGCAACTTCGGCCTGTCGCAACTCACCGATCACGCAGAACGGTATCGCTGGGCCGACGAGTACGTTGATGTGACCTACAAGCTGTGGGAAGGGTCGTGGGAGGACGACGCCCTGCTCAAGGATCGCGAGCGCGGCTACTACTCCGATCCGACCAAGGTGCACAAGATCCATCACGTCGGCGAACGGTATAGCGTCGAGGGACCGCATCTGCCGTCGCCATCGCCGCAGCGCACGCCGGTGCTCTACCAGGCAGGCTCCTCGGCATCGGGCCGGCGCTTCGCCGCCCGTCATGCCGAAGCGGTGTTCATCATCGCTCCCTCCCCCGCCATCGCTCGGCAGCAGATCGAGGAGACCCGTCGTTTCGCCGTCGAAAACGGCCGTCGTCCCGAAGACCTGAAGTTCTTCCAGGGACTCAGCTTCGTGATCGGCGACACGGAGGCCGAAGCGCAGGCCAAGGCCGAGGAATACGAGCGCTACGTCAGCATCGACGGCTACCTCGCGCACGCGGCTATCGTCGATAAGACCGGCCGGGTCTACGACCCATCGACGCCGCTGAGGGATGTAGACACCAACACCGCCAAGGGCTTCCTCGAATGGACGGCCAAGTTCATCACCGACCGCGAGCCGACCGTCGGAGATCTCGCCTACATCCAGTCGCGCAGCACCCGCATCGTCGGAACGCCAGAGCAGATCGCCGACAGGATCGAGGAGTGGCAGGATGCCGGTGTCGACGGCGTCAACGTCATCAACTGGGTGATCCCCGGTTCATTCGCAGAGTTCGCGGACAAAGTACTGCCGGTCCTCCGCGGGCGCGGACTTGCCCAGTCCGACTATGCGCCAGGGCCGCTGCGCCAGAAGCTGTTCGGCCACGCGCGGATCAACGACCGCCACCCGGCGGCGCAGTATCGCGGGGCGTTTGCACAGCGGGACAGTGCATCGGAGGAGGAACTGGACCTGGCCGAGACGCCGTAGGCCGCTCCAT
>JAODMW010000034.1 GCA_025464815.1 Microbacteriaceae bacterium
GGTCACGTAGGCGGCGTGATTCGGGAACCCGAGCAGACGCGCGCGTTCCGCTCGAAGGCGCGTGATTTCGAGCACGAGTTCACGATTGTCGTTGTCACCCCCGCGACTTCCCCTGGCTCTCGAGGCATCCATGATGCGTCGGCGGACAGCGCGATTCGTCAGCGAATCCAGGTAGGGATGCCCGGTCGGCAGCACGAGGGTCACGAGGTACTTGCCCTCGAGGCCCCGTTCCTTCGCGGCTTCGGCCGCGGCGGAGATCTCGCCCGCGCCGAGCCCGTCGAGCTCTGCGACGTCGTCGATGACCACGGCGAGCTCGTTGGTGTCGGCGAGGAGGTTCTTCTCGAAGCGCGTCGTGAGGGTAGAGAGCTTCTGGTTGTAGTCCCTCAGCCTGCCCTTCTCGGCCTCATCGAGGCCGGCACCCGCGAGGGTGAACTCGGTGTAGTAACGCTCCACGAGATACTTCGCCTCGGCGTCGAGGTCGAGCTGCGCCAACTGGTCGTGGAGTGTCGTGATCCGCCGGTACAGCTGCGAATCGAGCTTGATCGCATCGGAATGGGCGGCCAGGAGGGGAGCGATCTCTTCTTCGAGATCGTTCGTGAAGTCCGAGCTGTCAGAGGAACTCTTGTTGAAGAACACCGTTGCCACGCGCTCGAGGGTCTGTCCCGACTGCTCGAGGGGAATCATCGTGTTCTCGAACGTTGGCGTCTCGCGCCGACGGGTGATGTTCGAGATCTCGGCGAGCTGCTCCTCGAATCCTCGATCGAAAGCCGGTCGATAGTGTTCGTCGCGGATGTCCGCGAAGGGAGGGAGGCCATAGGGGAGGGTGCTGGGCGCGAAGAAGGGATTCTGTTCAACCATGGTCCAAGCCTAGGTGGCACCGCCCACGGCCATTCATCGCATGCAAAGAAAGAGTTGCAAACACAACGTTGCAAAAAAAGCATTGCAAAGATTACTTTGCAATGCTATCTTTGCATTATGGACGAAGAAACCAGCCCCAGCGGAGCGCCGGTCCAGCGGGAGATCGACCTCGACTCGCTGAAGGGACTCGCTCACCCGCTACGCGTGCAGATCCTCGACGTCCTCTCCACCTATGGCTCCTTCACCGCCAGCGGGCTTGCCGAGCGGTTGGGAGAGTCGAGCGGGGCAACCAGCTACCACCTCCGGCAACTCCAACGCCACGGCTTCGTCCGCGAGGTCGAGGGCAAGGGCACCGGCCGTGAACGCTGGTGGGAACGGGTTCCAGGGGGCATCAGCCTGTCCGACCGCAAGATCGCCCAGACTCCGGTCGGACGAGCCGCCTCGAGCCTCGTCCTGCGTCAGTGGGAGCAGAGTCGTTCCCAGCTGCTCATGGATTTCAGCGAGCACGGCTGGGACGAGTTTTCGGCCGAGTGGACGGATCCTTCTGTGCTCACCACCATCAACCTGCGACTCACCAAGGAGCAGCTCGGTGAGATCACCGACGCGTTCGAGAAGTTCGCGACGGCTTTCATCGACAAGTATCGCGGACAGGATCTGCCCGGCTCACGACCGGTGCAGATCCACTTCAACGCCTTCCCCGTTCTGGACGGCGCGGAGACCCCTTCCGCACCGAAAACCGACAGTCCCGCGGGCTGATCATCCGCCCATCAACGGGCCGCTGGAATGTCGGTGGCTCGCCGTAAATTCATACTCGAGAAAGAGGTGAACCTGATGACTACAGCTACTGCCATCAACCGCCGTGTGGCTGCTCCGACAGCCAGCCGCGGCCGGCCGCGGGGCCTCGATCGCCTCGTCATGCGGCTGAGCATTGCGATGCTCAAATGGGCCCGCAGACGTGCCGACCGGTCAGCTATGTCCTATGAAGATCTTCCCTTTGAAGAACGTGCTCGTATCCATAACGAGGCGATGGCGCGGGAGCGACGCGAGAACCTCTCCAGCATCCAGGCGATGCGGATTCTCTAAGGGAACACGACCAGCCCCGATGAACTGATAACCGGACTGCCTTCGGCGTCCTAGCGCCACCTCCTGTGCACGATCCATGAGACCTCGGTCCAGGGGCTGTTGCGATCTAGACGTCGCCAGACGTTGCGATCACGAATGCTTCACCGGCGGTGTAGCGGATGACGGTGCCGTCGTCCAGCTCCACGACCGGGTTGCCCTCGAGCCAGGTCAGGGTCCAACGCCACTGGCTCGTGTCCACGTCGACAAGCTCCGCTTCGACCCCGCGGATGGCGTCGACCACGACCTGCGGCAGCTGGGACGGAGGCTCCGCACCCACAGCCCATCTCGTTCCGAGTTGCATGTCAGGCATCCTGTTCTGCGAGAACGACATCCCGCACTGTGATCTCCTGGGCCTCGACGAAGTCCAGCTGGGCGATGCGCCCGACGGCGCTGAGGTCGTCGGCCGCCTGTTGTAGCAGCGCGGGTCCGGTGATGGTGGCCGAACTGACCTCGGTCTTCTGCGAAGCCTTCGCGTCCGTCTTCGCGCGGCGGATGCCGACGAGTGCCTCGCCGACGGCCCCGAGCAGACCGCTGGGCCGGGCCTCGATCACGTCGGTCGGCCAGGCCGCGGTGTGCACGGAACCCTCGTGTGTCCACGACCAGACCTCTTCGGTGGCGAACGGAATGAAGGGCGCGAACAGGCGCAACATGATGTCGATGCCGGTGCGGAGGGCATGCACGGCGGAAGCCTGCTCCGCTGCTGTTCCGGCTCCGTAGGCGCGTTCCTTCACGAGCTCGAGATAGTCGTCGCAGAAGGTCCAGAAGAACTTCTCGGTGACTTCGAGGGCGTGGGCATGATCGAAGTCGTCGAAACAGCCGGTGGCGATCTTCACGACCTGCCCGAGCTCGGCGAGCATGTCGATGTCGAGCGGGTTGGTTACTGAGCCTGGCGAGGTCTCGATACGCGGGCTCGTTCCTCGCTCGCTACTCGACCCGCGGGGGTCGACAGGCTCGCTACTCGACCCGCGGGGGCCGCTACTCGACCCGCGGGGGTCGACAGGCTCGGGGGCCGGGAAGGAGTACACGAACTTCGCCGCGTTGAGCACCTTGATGGCGAGGCGCCGCCCGATCTTGATCTGCTTCGGGTTCTGCGGATCGAAGGCCGCGTCGGTGCCCAGCCGGCTGGATGCCGCCCAGTAGCGCACGGCATCCGAGCCATGCTCGTCGAGCATTCCCGCGGGCGTCACGACATTGCCCTTCGACTTCGACATCTTCTTGCGGTCGGGGTCGACGATGAAGCCCGAGATGCCGGCGTTTTTCCACGGGATGGTGCCGTGCTCCAGTTCTGCACGCAGCACGGTGGAGAAGAGCCAGGTACGGATGATGTCCTGCCCCTGGCTACGCAGCGAGTAGGGGAACACGAGATCGAAGAGCTCGGGGTCCCGCTCCCAGCCGCCCGCGATCTGCGGCGTCAGCGAGGAGGTGGCCCAGGTGTCCAT
>JAODMW010000053.1 GCA_025464815.1 Microbacteriaceae bacterium
TCTCGGTCACCAGGCCCAGCGCCCTGGACTCTCTGCTCGCCATAACAGCGCGCAGAGGGGGCACCAACAACCCGGTAACCTTATGTGTTGAATAAACACGCAAGCGGTCAAGCGCGGGTGGGAGAATCTCCACTTTCGTTCCGGGACTGTAACGTCTCGGAGCCAGCGTTCAGTGTAACAGAGGATTCCCCCAATGAGCGATACAGCACACATCCATGCCTTTGACGACAGCGCCGGCGCGGAGCGTGATGCTGCTCGCGACATCGCGGAAGTGCCGGCGATCGAGGTCATCAACACTGTCGCCGTGCACCTGTTGAGTGCCGCCGCGGTCAAATGCGGACTGGCGGATGATCCGGAGAATCAGCTCGACCTCGACGAAGCCCGCAAGCTCATCAACGCCCTCGCCGGGCTCGTCACCGCCAGCGCCCCCGACCTCGGCGACCAGCACGCTCGCGCGCTTCGCGACGGGCTGCGTTCGGTGCAGCTCGCGTTCCGCGAGGCATCCGCGATCCCAGATGCGCCTGGCTTCGGCGCCGGCGAAAAGTGGACCGGGCCGGTCAACTAGTTGCCCGCTGGGTGCTGGGGCGTCGCTGCTCAGGCGCGAGATCGCATGGTCGCGCCGCCCTGAGCGCCACATCCATCCGCTTCGCGTTGAAAATTCAGGACATTTGGCGAACGGGACGCCCTCAGAGACGATTTCGAGACAGCGGCGGACAGAAGTCCTGAATTTTCGTTGAGCGCTACCGGTCTCGACGATCGCGCGGCTCGTCGTCGAACAGACGCGGCGGCTGCGGCTGGTTTCGCCGGGAACGGATCGTCACGAACACCCCGAGTGCGACCCACACGATGGCGACGACGAAGAACCACGGCTGTGACGCGGCGCCGAGGAACAGCCCGAGCAGCACGATGACGAAAACGACGTTGAGCCACCAGTAGATCGAACGGTTCCGAAAGGAGAACGGGCGACGGGGCGGCGGTGTGCGAGATTCCCTGGATTCGCCGTTGAACAGCCATCCACTGGGTTCGTGCCCGGATCCGTTGCCGCTCATGGCTGTCAGCGTAGACCTGCGAGCTGCGAACGTGTCGCGACTACGAGGAGGGAGCTGCCGTGAGCTGCACCCGCATCGAGTCCACGCGCGCGGTGACGACCGGGCTCGTCGACCAGCGTTCCTGAAGACGGGTGAGAAGCGCGTCGAGGGCGGCCTGCTCCAGGCCGGGGACGAGGGCGAGGCCCACGAGGAGCTCTGGGCCCGCGAGCCGGGCATCCGGATCTCCCGCGTCCAGAACGACCGCCGCCACGGCATCCTCGTGTTCAGCCGCGACCATGAACTCGCGGAGGACCTCTTCGTCGAGGTAGCTGGGGGTCCAGCGCTGAGACCGGGCGATGGCCCACAGAGCTGGGCGGCGGATGACGAACTCCGTCGCCGAGGTCGCATCGAGAACCACGAGTTCGGTATCTTCGCTCGCCGCCGCAAGCGCCACACGCACGGCATCGGCCGGCACGGGTCGCGCGCGCGGATTCCACTGCCGCATCGTCTCCACCGAGCTGAAAACGGGCATCACGTTGCGACCGTCGGGACCGGCCACCGTCACGATCGAGAGTTCCGCACTCTTGTCGACGAGCAGGCCGTGGTCGCCGACCTCGGACTCCCCCAGCCGCGCGACGAGTGGGATGAGCATCCGCGAGTCGCGGAATGCGTCGACGACCTCGACTTCGCCGACCTCGCGCGCCCGGAACCGTCGGAGCGCCTCGATGAGCCGCTCCGGTGCAGACCCGTCATCGCCGGAGAAGGTGTTGTGGTCGAAGTGTCGACCCTCCCACGGCGTTCCCGCGGAGTCGCCGCCGCTCATCAGGCTCCGGCTACGTCCAGCGCCTCGGCGAGGGTGAATGCCTTTGCATAGAGCGCCTTGCCGACGATCGCTCCTTCGACACCGTATGGCACGAGCGCACGAAGGTCGGCGATGTCGTCGAGACTGGAGATACCGCCGGAGGCGATGACCGGCTTGTCCGTGCGATCCGCGACGGAGCGGAGCAGCTCGAGGTTGGGACCCTGCAGCGTGCCGTCTTTCGTCACGTCCGTGACCACATAGCGGCTGCATCCGGCAGCCTCGAGACGGTCGAGCACCTGGAACAGGTCGCCGCCCTCCTGGGTCCAGCCGCGAGCAGCCAGAACGGTACCGCGCACGTCCAGACCCACCGCGATGGTCTCGCCGAACTCGCCGATGACGTGTGCTGCCCATTCGGGGTTCTCGAGTGCGGCGGTGCCGAGGTTGATGCGCTTGGCGCCGGTCGCGAGCGCCGCTTCGAGGCTCGCGTCGTCGCGGATGCCGCCCGACAGCTCGATCTGCACGTCACCCTTCACCTGGCGGATGACCTTCTTGATCACGGCGTGGTTGTTACCGCGCCCGAAGGCCGCATCGAGATCGACGAGGTGGATCCACTCAGCGCCCTGTGATGCCCAGTCGACCGCGGCATCCACCGGATCGCCGTAGTTGGTCTCACTGCCCGCCTCACCCTGCGTAAGACGCACGGCTTTGCCACCGGCGACGTCGACCGCGGGAAACAGCGTGAGAGCCGGGGTGCTGGTGAACTCGCTCATGATGTCTTTTCTCGGCCTCGCGGCCGCTGGACCGCGCGCCACGGTGGCGGGCAGGCGTCTGGATGTTATTCACTCCGGAGGGCTGCGATCCAATTGGACAGCAGCCGGATGCCGGGCGCGCCCGACTTCTCGGGGTGGAATTGCGTCGCCGACAGCGGTCCGTTCTCGACCGCCGCGAGGAACCGGGTGCCATGTTCGGCCCAGGTCAGGCGGGGGCTCGGAAACGGCGGCGTAGTCTCGAGGCTCCAGTTGCTGGCGGCGTAGGAGTGCACGAAGTAGAAGCGTTCGTCGCCGATGCCATCGAAGAGCACAGAGTCGGCCGGCGCATCGACCGTATTCCAGCCCATGTGGGGAAGGATCGGGGCATCCAGTTGCGTGACGCTGCCGGGCCACTCGCCGAGCCCCTCAGTCTCGACGCCGCGCTCCACACCGCGCTCGAAGAGCACCTGCATGCCGACGCAGATACCGAGCACGGGCCGGCCTCCCGCCAGGCGGCGATCGACGATCTCGGCGCCGTTGACGGAATTCAGGGCGTCGACGACGGCGGCGAACGCTCCGACCCCTGGTACGACGAGGCCGTCGGCGTCGAGGGCCTTCCTGCGGTCGGCGGTGAGCTCAACCCGGGCTCCGGCAGCCTCCAGTGCCTTGGCGGCCGAGTGGACGTTGCCGCTGCCGTAGTCGAGAACGACGACGGATGGCTGGGTCACGATTACAGCGCACCCTTGGTCGACGGGATGCCGCTCACACGGGAATCCGGAGACACGGCCTGGCGCAGGGCACGCGCAAAAGCCTTGAACTCGGCCTCGGCGATGTGGTGCGGATCGCGACCGGCGAGCACCGTCACGTGCACGGTGAGGCCCGCATTGAAGGTGATCGCCTCGAAGACGTGGCGAACCATGGACCCGGTGAAATGTCCGCCGATGAGGTGGTACTCGAAACCCGCGGGCTCGCCGGAGTGAACGAGATAGGGACGCCCGGAGATGTCGACGACCGCCTGCACCAGCGCCTCGTCGAGAGGAACGAGGGCGTCGCCGAAGCGTGCGATACCCGTCTTGTCGCCGAGGGCTTCGCGGATCGCCTTGCCGAGCACGATGCCGATGTCCTCCACCGTGTGGTGCACGTCGATCTCGGTATCGCCGTCGGCGCGCACCTCGAGGTCGATGAGCGAGTGCTTGGAGAACGCCGTAAGCATGTGATCGAAAAAAGGCACCGTCGTGTGGATCTCGGATTTTCCGCTGCCATCGAGATCGATCGCGAGTTCGATGCTCGACTCGCTGGTCTCGCGCTGGAGTCGTGCCACTCGGTGCGTGCTCATGCGCCAATCCTAGCGACGGAGCCCAGGCCGGCCATGGCATCGAGAAAGACCGTGGTCTCGGCCGTAGTCCCCGCCGTGACCCGGAGATGATTGGCAATACCGAGATCCCGGATGATGATGTCCTGTTCCAAAAGCGCCTCGAAGACGGCGTGCGGGTCGGCCACTCCCCCGAACAGCACGAAGTTGGACCAGCTCGGCCAGACCGGGAACCCGAGCTTTGGCAACTCCTCCAGAATCCGATCCCGCTGGGCCTTGATGTCGTCGACCATGGCGAGCATCTCGGCACTGTGAGCGAGCGCTGCGATGGCCGCCGCCTGGGTCAGGGCGGAGAGGTGGTAGGGAAGGCGAACCAGACGCAGAGCGTCCGCCACGGCCGGGTCCGCGGCAAGGTAGCCGAGACGCGCACCGGCGAAGGCGAACGCCTTGCTCATGGTGCGCGAAACGATGAGCCGCTCACGTCCCTCGAGGAGACTGAGAGCGGTCGGCACTCCGGATGGCGCGAACTCGGCGTATGCCTCGTCGACGACGACGATTCCATCGGTCGCGTCGTAGGCGGCCGAGATAGTCTCCAGCGAGAGCGGCGTTCCGGTCGGATTGTTCGGCGAACAGAAGAACACGAGATCGGGCTTCGCCTTCTCAATCCACCTCACCGCTGTTTGGGGGGAGATCTCGAAGTTCTCGTCGCGCTCGCCCTCGATCCAACTGGTATTGGTGCCGGCGGCGATGATCGAGTGCATCGAGTAGGTGGGAGGGAAGCCGAGAACGCTGCGACCGGGACCGCCGAATGCCTGCAGAATCTGCTGCAGGACCTCGTTCGAGCCGTTCGCCGCCCAGATGTTCTCGCGGGTGACCCCCGCGCCGAGGTAGCCGGCGAGGCTCTCCCGCAGAATGGTGAACTCACGGTCGGGATAGCGGTTGACGGTGAGCACCGCCTCGGCAACCGCCCTGACGATGTCGGTGGCTACGTCCTCGGGAATCGGATGGGTGTTCTCGTTGACGTTGAGTCGGATCCGCACATGCTCCTGTGGAGCTCCATAAGGCTTCAGACCGCGAAGGTCGTCGCGAATGGGGAGATCGCTGAAACTGGCCACCTGTCAATGCTAGGGCGCGACGAGTGCCTCTCCTGCCACCGTGACGGTCACCGACCGGCACTGCTCAGGAGACCGCCCAGCGCGACTGCTCAGTGCGACCACTCAGTGCGAATACTGGGTCGGGATGGCGAGCTGCTGCCCCGGTTGCAGGTC
Source organism: Microbacteriaceae bacterium (assembly GCA_025464815.1). GTDB lineage: Bacteria > Actinomycetota > Actinomycetes > Actinomycetales > Microbacteriaceae > Lacisediminihabitans. Next base: position 5,160 of record JAODMW010000053.1, read on the forward strand.
GGAACCATCCAACTGGTTGAGATGCACGATGTCGGCAACGACATCCCGAGGGTCGGCCGAGGGCGCGATCTCGCCAGCGAGCTGCCAGAGAGACTGACCCGCCTGCACGGTGACGTGCTCGAAGGAGACGGAGCTGACTTCGTCGGTCGCCGTCGCGCCACCACCGTTGGTTGCGAAAAAGAAAGCCGCGGCAACGAGCGGCAGAGCCGCGAGAGCGGTCAGAACGACGCGACCACGCTTCGTCAGGTGCAAACGGGGTGATACCGAAATGTTGCCCATCACTGCGGTGCTCATTGTTGCGACCTTTCTTCCGACTTCTTTTCCCGGATAGTCATCCGGAGAGGGTTTTCGTATCCGGCACTCGGCCGGGAGCACCGGATACGAAGCTTTGTTCCGAACATATCTTCGATTGTCCAAAAATTCAAGCCCGATATTCGACTTTCTTCGACCAAGATGCACGACACACTCGAACAAAGGTTTGTTTATTGCCCGAATGTGGATACAGTTTCGATTGTCTGGTGATCACCTCACCAGACACCACCGACATTGCTACGGCGAAGGTCGCCACGACGAGCGGGAGAGACATGGACGACGCGAGCGAAGCGCGCGAGGCTGGCCCAACGCGGGAGAGACCGGGTACCCGTCGGCGCAAGAGTCTGAGCGACAAGCAGCTCGCGATCCTCGATGTGATCCAGCGTGCTGTCGCATCGCGCGGCTATCCGCCGAGCATGCGGGAGATCGGCGACGCCGTCGGGCTCTCATCGCTCTCGAGCGTCACACACCAGCTCAACCAGCTCGAGTTGAGCGGTTACCTGCGTCGCGATCCGAACCGCCCCCGTGCGCTCGAGGTACTCATCGACCTGCAGCAGGAGGATAGCGGGGTCGTCTCCGACAATCCGACCCCCATCGGCGACGCGGCGATGGTGCCACTGGTCGGGCGCATCGCAGCCGGCATACCGATCACCGCTGAGCAGCAGGTGGACGAGGTCTTCCCTCTCCCCCGCCAGCTCGTCGGCAAGGGCGAGCTCTTCATGCTCAAGGTCGTCGGCGACTCGATGATCGACGCCGCGATCTGCGACGGGGACTGGATCGTCGTGCGTCAGCAGAAAACCGCGGAAAACGGCGACATCGTCGCGGCGATGCTCGATGAGGAGGCAACCGTCAAGGTCTTCCAGCAGCGCGACGGCCACACCTGGCTGCTTCCCCGCAACAGCGCGTTCGCACCGATCCTCGGTGACTTCGCCGAACTGCTCGGCAAGGTGGTCGCGGTACTCCGGTCGGTCTAGTTCTCGCTGGCTGGCGAATCTCGAGGGAACAGATACCAGAGCAGGCGCAGTAGCAGCCGGACGAGATGCGACCCCGCACGACCTGGCGGGCGCGACAAGCCGACAGAGTGGTCCTCGCGGCGGGGAAATCGGATCGCGGACCGAACCATAACTGGGTCCGCGATGCGGTTTCGCCGCCGCGAGGGTGGGCGAGAGTCAGTGCACGTGGGACTCGCGGACGGCGCGGGTTGCCGCGAGCACGTTCGTGAGCGACTCGACCGTCTCGTCGTAGCCGCGGGTCTTGAGACCGCAGTCGGGGTTCACCCAGACCTGACGCTCCGGGATCGAGCCGAGGGCGATCTCGATCAGATCGGTGACTTCATCGATCGACGGAACGCGTGGCGAATGGATGTCGTAGACGCCCGGTCCGATGCCGCGGCCGAACCCGCTGCGCTGGATGTCCGGGACGACCTCCATCTTGGAGCGGGCGGCCTCGATCGACGTGACATCCGCATCCAGGTTGTTGATCGCATCGATGACGACGCCGAACTCCGAGTAGCAGAGGTGCGTATGGATCTGCGTCTTGTCCTGCACGCCGGCGGTGGCCAGGCGGAAGGAGCCGACCGACCAGTCGAGGTAGTCGGCGTGATCCTTCTTCTTGAGCGGCAACAGTTCGCGAAGCGCGGGTTCGTCGACCTGGATGATGCCGATCCCGGCTGCCTCGAGGTCCGCGATTTCGTCGCGAAGGGCCAGGGCCACCTGGTTGGCGGTGTCACCGAGCGGCTGGTCGTCGCGAACGAAGGACCAGGCCAGGATGGTCACCGGGCCGGTGAGCATCCCCTTGACGGGCTTCGAGGTGAGACTCTGCGTGTAGGTCGACCATTCGACGGTGATCGGAGCGGGACGTGAAACATCGCCCCAGAGGATCGACGGGCGCGTACAGCGGCTGCCGTAGGACTGCACCCAACCGTTCTGCGTGACCGCGAAACCGTCGAGGTTCTCGGCGAAGTACTGCACCATGTCGTTGCGCTCGGGCTCACCGTGCACGATCACGTCCAGGCCGATGGATTCCTGCAGTTCGACGACATTGCGGATTTCGGCCCGCATCGCCTCTTTGTACTGTTCCTCCGTAATGGTGCCCTTCGCAAAAGCGGCGCGCGACTTGCGGATGTCACCGGTCTGCGGGAATGACCCGATGGTCGTGGTCGGCAGGAAGGGCAGACCGAGGGCGGCGTCCTGCGCGGCGAGCCGGGTGGCGTAGTCCCCGCGCGAGAAGTCCTTGGGGCTCAGCGAGGCGGCGCGGGCACGCACGGCACCGTCGCGCACGCCGGCGGCGTGGTGGCGGTCCTCGAGGGCTGCGGATGCCGCATCCAGCTCATCCTGGATCGCGTCCTTGCCCTCCGCGAGACCCTTCGCGAGGGCGGCGACCTGCCCGACCTTCTGGTCCGCGAAGGCCAGCCAGCTCTTGAGCTGCTCGCCTAGCAGTGGCTCGTCGTTCACATCATGCGGCGTATGGAAGAGGGAAGTGGAGGTGGTGACCGCGACGTTGGGACTCAGCTCGCGCAGAGCCTCCAGCGTGTCGAAAGCCCCCGCAAGATCGCTGCACCAGATGTTGTGTCCGTCGATGACGCCACCGACGACGGTCTTTCCCGTGCGGAAGCCCTGTGGAATCGAACCCCTCACCAGGTCGAGCCCGATCGCCTCGATCGGTGTCGAATCGAGCACTGGAAGAGCGTCGCCGAGACTGCCGTATGGCGCGGCGACGAAGATCTGCGGGCGGACCGGCACGGCGCCCAGCGCATCGTAGGCACGCTTCGTGGCTGCGAGCACCTCGTCGCGAGAGACCTCGATGCTCTCGCTCACGAGACCGGGTTCGTCCAGCTGTACCCACTCGGCACCGACGGCGGTCAGCGCGGCCAGGAGCTCCGCATAGACCGGGAGCAGGTCGTCGAGTCGGTCGAGGGGTTGGTAGCCCGCCGGCGCGCCCTCGCTGGGCTTGCTGAGCAGGAGGAAGGTCACCGGGCCGACGATGACCGGACGCGTGCGGTAACCGGAGGTGGTCGCCTCGGCGACCTCACGGACGAGCCTGTCGGAGGCGAGGTGGAACTCGGTCTCCGGGCCGATCTCCGGCACGAGGTAGTGGTAGTTCGAATCGAACCATTTGGTCATCTCCGCGGGGGTGTTGTGACCCTCCCCGCGGGCGATCGTGAAGTATCCCGCGAGATCGATCGAGCCATCGGCCCCAACGAGCGAAGCGAAACGCGTGGGTATGGCGCCGACGGTGACCGCGGCATCCAGCACCTGGTCGTAGTACGAGAAGGCCTCGGGAATCGAGGAATCGGTCGCGCCGAGACCGAGGGAGACGAGGCGCTCACGTGTGACGGCGCGAAGCTCGGCGGCTTTCGCCTCGAGCTCCTCGGCGGTGATCGTGCCCGCCCAGAAAGACTCGACGGCCTTCTTCAGCTCGCGGCGACGGCCGATCCGGGGATAGCCCAGGATGCTGCCGGTGGGGAATGAGAGCGCGGTCATGCGGATTCCTTGCTGTTCGTTAGTGCCGTTGAGGGTGATTCAATCAGGCCGACGCCCTCCAGGACGGAGAGCACGGCCCGATACGTGTTGTGGGTGTAGAGATGCAGCGCTGGGGCGTCACCAGCGAGAAGCTCGTTCGCGAGGCCGATGGAGTGCTCCACGCCGATCGCGAACTGTTCCTCGGGAGACTCGGCCGATGCGAGTCTCCTGGCGAGTGTGACGGGCTCACGTTCCTCGCTCAGCTCGAGGACACGCCTCAGTCGAGTAAAGGATGTCACGGGCATGAGCCCGGGGACGATTGGAATCGTCACGCCCCCCGCCTGCGCCGCAGAGACGAAATCGAGATAGTCATCAGCGTGGAAGAACAGCTGGGTGATGGCGAGAGTGGCGCCAGAGGTCTGCTTCGCCAGCAGTACGTCGATATCCTGGTTGGCTCGGTGTGAACGCGGATGACCGTTCGGGAAGGCCGCGACGGCGACCTGGACCTTGGGCCGGGCGGAACGGATCTGGCCCAGGCCGACGGACGTGCGTGAGGGAACCGTCGCGTACTGGGCACGCTCAGTCTGCACCCGGTGGATGAGCTGCACGAGCTCGGAGGCTGTGCCGAGGTCGCCGAGAAAGTGGTCGCCTTCGATCGAGCCGCGCGGCGGATCCCCCCGCACGGCGAGAAAGCTCGTGATACCCGCGTCGAGGAACTCCCGCACCAGTCGGTTGGCCTCGTGATGCGACGACCCGACGCAGGTCAGGTGGGCCATCGGCTGCACGCTGGTGTGCTCGAGGACGTAGCGCAGCACGTCCAAAGAGCTCTCTCGGGACGAACCGCCCGCGCCATACGTCACGGAGATGAACTCGGGACCCACCCTGGCGAGCTTCTGGATGGTATCGGGCAGTGAATCCTGCGCGGCCTGCGAGCGCG
>JAODMW010000083.1 GCA_025464815.1 Microbacteriaceae bacterium
TCATCGTGCCGCCTCCCCGGTGAGTGCGACGGTACGTTTCTCGATGCGTTTCTCGGAACTTTCGGCAACGACGACGCGCTGCACGAAGATTCCCGGCGTGTGGATGTGCTCCGGGTCGAGATCCTCCGGCTCGACCAACCGCTCGACTTCGGCGATCGTGATGCGGCCGGCCATGGCGGCGAGCGGATTGAAGTTCATCGCGGTCGCGTGATAGCGGAGGTTGCCGTAGCGGTCGCCCTCGGCCGCGTGCACGAGGGCGAAATCCGGCGTGACCGAGAGCTCGAGCACGAACTCGTCGCCATGGAACACGCGCACCTCCTTGCGCTCCGATGCCACGGCCACACCCCCCGAGGCGTCGTAGCGTTGCGGCAGCCCGCCCTCGCTCACCTGCGTGCCGACCCCCGCTGGCGTGTAGAACGCCGGAATTCCGGCGCCTCCCGCGCGCAGCTTCTCGGCGAGTGTGCCCTGCGGTGTCAGCTCCACCTCGAGTTCGCCGGAGAGGAACTGCCGCGCGAACTCCTTGTTCTCGCCGACGTAGGAGCTGATGGTGCGCCGGATGCGGTGGTCGGCGAGGAGGATACCCAGCCCCCAGTCATCCACCCCGCAGTTGTTGCTGACGGTTTCGAGGTCGGTGGTGCCCTGGGCGTGCAGCGCGGCGATGAGCGAGACCGGGATGCCGCACAATCCGAACCCGCCCACCGCGATGGATGCGCCGGAGGGAATATCGGCGACAGCCTCGGCCGCGCTGCCGACCACTTTGTCGATCATTGGACTCCCTTCAGAATCCGAGTTCGCGGGCGATGACCATGAGCTGCACCTCTGTGGTCCCCTCGCCGATCTCGAGGATCTTCGAATCGCGGAACTGCCGAGCCACCGGATTCTCGTTGAGGAAACCATAGCCGCCGAAGATCTGGGTGGCGTCGCGAGCGTTGTCCATCGCGGCCTCCCCGGCGACCATCTTGGCGATGGAGGCCTGGGCCTTGAACGGCTTGCCGGCGAGCATGCGCGCAGCCGCGTCGTAGTAGGCAAGGCGGGCGGTGTGGGCACGGGCCTGCATCCTTGCGATCTTGAAGGAGATCGACTGGTTCGAGCCGATGCTGCGGCCGAAGACGTTGCGGGTCTTCGCGTAGCGGACCGACTCGTCGAGGCAGCCCTGAGCGGCGCCGGTGGCGAGTGCCGCGACCGCGATGCGCCCCTCGTCGAGTGTCTGCACGAAGTTCGCGTAGCCGCGGCCGCGTTCCCCGAGCAGGTTCTCCTCCGGCACGCGCACGTTCGTCAGGGTCAGCGGGTGGGTGTCCGAGGCATGCCAGCCCACCTTGTCGTAGCCCGGTTCGACGGTGAAGCCGGCGATCGGGGTCGGCACGAGGACGGCGGAGAGTTCCTTCTTCGTCGAGCCGTCCTCACGGGTGGACGTGCCGGTGACGGCGGTGATCGTGACCAGACGGGTGATGTCGGTCCCCGAGTTGGTGATGAACTGCTTGGTGCCGTTGATGAGCCACTCGCCGTCGTCGAGGACCGCGGTCGTCTTCGTGCCCGCGGCGTCGGATCCGGCATCCGCCTCGGTCAGGCCGAAACCGGCGAGCGCCCGGCCGCTCGCGAGCTGCGGCATCCACTCCTCTTTCTGGGCATCGGTGCCGCGCCGGAACACGGGCATCGCGCCGAGGCCGACACCGGCCTCGAGGGTGACCCCGACGCTCTGGTCGACCCGGCCGAGCTGTTCGACGGCGAGGCACAGCGAGAAGTAGTCCTTGCCCTGGCCGCCCAGCTCCTTCGGAAATGGCAGGCCGAAGAGTCCGAGTTCGGCCATCTGCGCAACGACCTCATAGGGGAAGCTGTGTTCCGCGTCGTGTTTCGCGGCGACCGGGGCGACGACCGTATCGGCGAACTCTCGTACGGTGTCGCTGATCTTCTGCTGGTCGTCGGTGAGTTCACTGCTCATGGTGCGCTCCTTCGTGGGGCTCTATGCGTGCGACGACCTGGTCGAGTCTGACCAGGTCGCCGGGATGGATGGTGATGGTGACGACGCCGGCCAGCGAAGCGAGCATTTTGTGCTCCATCTTCATGGCCTCGACGGTGAGAAGAACCTGGCCGGCCTCGACGGTGTCGCCCGTGGAGACATTGACCGCCACGACGGTTCCCGGCATCGGCGCGCGGACGTCGGGATCGACGGCGCCCTCGGGTCTCGACAGGGTCGCGCGGTGGTCGGCGAGCTGTCTCGCACGATCACGCAGCACCACCTCGCAGGCGATTCCGTGCTCAGACACCCAGATGCTGTCGCCGGCCTGCGCGATCTTCAGCGCGTGGACCCCGCCGTCGAACTCGAGACCGCCGCCGCCGAAGCCGGCGGGCAGCTCGGGTCCGTCTCCGATGCGGACCACAGCACGATCCGGTGATCCGGTCACGAACACTTCGACCGACTCGGCCACGCCGAGGGCGAAGCTGTAGCGGTTCGCTCGATGCTCGCCGACGCGCCATCCTGTCGGCTGCTTCCACGGGGAGCCGTCCCGCCAACGCTGAGCGTGCACGTGCAGCGCCGCGGCTGCGAGGGCGACATCGTCGACACCGCGGAACCGGATGCCCCCCAGCATCCGCTCGATCAGGCCGGTATCGAGATGGCCGGCCCGCACCTCGGGATCGGCGATCAGGGCACGGAGAAATTCGAGGTTGGTGTGCACCCCGAGCACGGTCGTCGCGGCGAGCGCCGTGTCGAGGCGCGCGAGAGCCTGGCCTCGATCACGCCCCCAGGCGATGACCTTGCCGAGCATCGGGTCGTAGTGCGAAGTCACTTCGAGGCCGTCGATGAGCGCGCTGTCGACGCGCACACCCTCCCCCGACGGCTCCTCGACGGCGATCACGGTACCGGTGGCAGGAAGGAAGCCGCGCGCCGGGTTCTCCGCGTAGAGACGCACCTCGATCGCGTGCCCGTGCAACACGATGTCGTGCTGCTCCAGGGTGAGGGGCTCCCCGGCCGAAATTCGCAGCTGCCACTCGACCAGGTCGACCCCCGTGACCATCTCGGTGACCGGGTGTTCGACCTGCAGCCGGGTGTTCATCTCCATGAAGTAGAACTCGTCCGGCGCGTCGTTGGAGACCAGGAACTCGACGGTGCCGGCTCCTGTGTACTGCACGCTGCGCGCGACCTCGCAGGCCGCCTCGCCGATCCGCGCGCGCGTCACCTCGTCGAGCAGGACGGATGGCGCCTCTTCGACGATCTTCTGGTGGCGTCGCTGCAGCGAACACTCACGCTCACCCAGGTACAGCACGGTGCCGTAGGCGTCCGCGAGCACCTGCACCTCGATATGGCGCGGCATCGACACCAGGCGTTCGAGAAAGAGCGTGTCGTCTCCGAAGCCGGCACGGGCTACGCGGCGCGATGCGGCCAGGGCACCCGCGAGTTCGCTCTCATGCTCGACGACCGTCATCCCCTTGCCGCCGCCGCCCGCCGATGGCTTGATCAGCAATGGATAGCCGACCGATTCTGCGGCGTCGATGAGCTGCTCGTCGCTGAGGCCCGGTTCTGCGATTCCGGGGATGACCGGCACGCCGTGCCGTGCGACCTCGTTCTTCGCCCGGATCTTGTCGCCCATCGTCTCGAGAGCCCTCGTGCCGGGACCGATGAAGACGATGCCCGCCGTCGCGCACTCCCGCGCGAAGTCCGCGTTCTCCGAGAGGAACCCGTAGCCGGGGTGGATCGCCTCGGCACCCGTGCGCCGCGCCGCACCGACGATCGCCGCGGAGTCGAGGTAGTTCTCGATGCGCACCGCGGCGTCGGCCATCGTCACGTGTTTCGCATGCCGGTCGACCTCGCTGTAGACCGCGATGGAACGGATGCCGAGCCTGCGCAGGGTGCCGATGACGCGGCAGGCGATCTCACCACGGTTGGCGACGAGCACGGTGGTGAACATGGTGGCCGTCACATCCGGAACAGGCCGAATGCGCTGTCCTCCAGCGGCACGGCCACGCAGACGTCGAGGGCGAGGCCGAGCACCGTCCGGGTGTCGGCGGGGTCGATGATGCCGTCATCCCACAGCCGGGCGGTCGAATAGTACGGGCTGCCCTGGGTCTCGTACTGCTCGCGGATCGGTGCCTCGAACGCGGCCTGGTCTTCGGCGGACCAGTCGTCGCCGAGCTGCTCGCGACGCACGGTCGCCAGCACCGAGGAGGCCTGCGGTCCGCCCATCACCGACACGCGGCTGGCCGGCCACATCCAGAGGAAGCGCGGCGAGTACGCCCGCCCGGCCATCGAATAGTTGCCAGCGCCGAACGATCCGCCGATCACCACCGTGAGCTTCGGCACTCTCGCCGTGGCGACTGCGGTGACCATCTTCGCACCGTTCTTCGCGATACCGCCGGCCTCGGCATCCCGGCCGACCATGAAGCCGGAGATGTTCTGCAGGAACACCAGCGGTATACCGCGCTGGTCGCACAGCTCGATGAAGTGCGCTCCCTTGAGCGCGGACTCGCTGAACAGCACGCCGCTGTTCGCCACTATGCCGATCGGATGCCCGTGCAGGTGGGCGAAGCCGGTCACCAGCGTCGTGCCGTACTCCTTCTTGAACTCGTGGAACTCGCTGCCGTCGACGAGCCGCGCGATCACCTCGCGCACCTCGTATGGCGACTGCACGTCGGTCGGGACGACGCCGTAGAGCTCGCTCTCGTCGACGGTCGGCGGACGGCTTTCGATCACGTCCCAGGCCGGGGCCGCGGGCGTGGGGAGGGTGGAGACGATGTCGCGCACGATCTGCAGGGCGTGCCGGTCGTCATCCGCGAGGTGGTCGGTGACGCCGGAGACCCGCGCATGCACCTCACCTCCTCCGAGCTCTTCCGCCGTCACGATCTCGCCGATGGCC
>JAODMW010000111.1 GCA_025464815.1 Microbacteriaceae bacterium
CGCAGATCACCGGCGTACATGGCTCCTACACGGGAAAATACGGATCGCTCGACAAGCACTGGCTCGAATTCAAGGCGAACACCGTGAGCGGCAACGTCTCCGTGCTCCACGCGGTGAGCGCGTGACACCCCCCGTCTTCGCTCACGGGCATCTGCGGCTGTACCTGCTCAGCATCCTGGCCACCCAGCCCATGCACGGCTACGAGCTGATCCAGGAGCTCGGACGCAGCTTCGGAGGGACCTATGTCCCGAGCGCGGGCACCATCTATCCCCGGCTGGCCAAGCTCGAGGAGGAGGGCCTGGTCACCAAGGCCACGGACGGCCGCAAGACCGTCTACGCGATCACGGATGCCGGCCGAACAGAGCTGGAGGAACGACGAGGCGAACTCGACGGCATCGAAAGCGATGTCACGGACTCCGTGCGCCGCCTTGCCGACGGGGTGCGATCATCCGTGAATGACGCGATGAAGACGCTGCGCGCGGATCTCGCCGCAGCAGCACGGGAAGCGCGATCGGATGCCCGCGAAGCGGGTCGCACGATCCGGGTCGAGCCCCAGCGCCAACAGGCGGGCATGCTGCTGCGGGAGGCGGAGATGGTGCTCAACGAGTTCCGTCACCAGGTGCGCGTGGATCTGCGCAGCCTGGCGGCGAGCGGCACGATCCCGGAAAACACGGTTGCTCTGCTCAAGAGCCAGCTCGCGGCCGTACGCCAGTCCCTGCGCGACAACCGGGTGGAATAGGGAGTGATCCTGACAGGATCCCTACAGTCTCGGTGAGATTCGGCCGGGAATATACGGGCTGGTTTCGACGTTAGCTAATGGATTCTTGACTGTGCGAGCAACGGGTGTAGTGTCGCTCCTCGTGACTAGCGAAGCCCGGTCGCCGAAGCGGTGGCTGATCGGCGAACCGTTGTCCACAGAGAAGCTCGAAGGACAACTCCTCCCGAAGCACTTGGCGCTGCCCATTTTCGCGAGCGATGCCCTGTCTTCCGTGGCCTATGCGCCCCAGGAACTCCTCCTCATCCTCACCCTCGGCGGCCTCGCCTTCCTCAGCTTCGCTCCGTGGGTCGCAGCCGCCGTCGTCCTGCTGCTGATCGTGGTCGTCGCTTCGTATCGCCAGCTCATCAAGGCGTATCCTTCCGGCGGCGGCGACTACGAGGTCGCGCACCGCAACCTCGGGGAAAAGGCCGGCCTCGTCGTGGCATCTGCGCTGCTCGTCGACTACATCCTCACGGTGACCGTGTCGGTCGCCAGCGGTGTCGACAACATCATCTGCGCGTTCGCGGTGCTCAACACCTGGCGGGTCGTGATCGCGTTCGGCTTCGTGATCATCCTCGCCGCCGTGAACCTCCGCGGTGTCGCCGAGTCCAGCAAGGCCTTCGCCCTGCCCACCTATCTCTTCATCGCGAGCGTCGGCGTCATGATCGTCACGGGGCTGGTCCGCACCGCGCTGGGCGACACCCCGCTCGCCGCGTCGGCATCGTTCACGGTGAAATCGCCAGAGAGCCTCACCCAGATCGCCTTCATCCTCCTGCTTCTTCGAGCGTTCGCGAGCGGTTGTAGCGCGCTCACCGGTGTCGAGGCGGTCGCCAACGGCGTGCAGGCCTTCCGTCGACCGAAGATCAAGAATGCCCAGCGCACGCTCGTGCTCATGGGCAGCATCGCCATCGTGCTCTTCATCGGCATCGTGGCGCTCGCCCTCATCAGCCGGGTGCACTACGCGGAGGTCGCCTGCGACCTCCAGGGTTTCAAGAACTGCACGACGGCCCCGCAGACGAGCGTGATCTCGCAGATCGCGGCCGCCGTCTTCCCCGGCGGCGGCTACTTCATGTTCTACGTCATCCAAGGCGCGACCGCGCTCGTCCTGCTCCTGGCCGCGAACACCGCATTCAACGGCTTCCCACTCCTGGGTTCCGTGCTCGCGCGAGACTCCTATGCACCCAAGTCGCTGCAGACGCGCGGTGACCGGCTCGTCTATTCGAACGGCGTGCTCGTACTGAGTGCGGCAGCCATCGTGCTGCTGCTGGTCTATCGCGCCAACCTGACCCAGCTCATCCAGCTCTACATCATCGGCGTCTTCGTCTCGTTCACACTCGGGCAGACCGGGATGGTCGTGCACTGGACCAAGCTCCTGCGCAGCGGCGCCACCAACAGGGGCCAGATCATCCGCAGTCGCATGATCAACGCCTTCGGTGCGCTTCTCACCGCGGTCGTGCTCATCGTGGTCACCATCACCAAGTTCACCCACGGTGCCTGGCTGGTCTTCCTGATCATGCCGATTCTCTACCTGCTCATGCTGGGGGTGAATCGCTACTACCGCGGCATCGAGCACGAGATCGAGCCCGACCCGACCACGACGTTCGGCGCCCGTGGCGATCACGCCATCGTGCTCGTCGGCAAGATGCAGAAGCCAACGCTCAAGGCGCTGGACTATGCCATCGCAGCCAGGCACGAGAGCATCGAAGCCGTCCACGCCAACATCGACGACGATGCGACAGAGCTGCTCGAGAAACAGTGGGAGGAACAGAACATCAAGGTTCCCCTGCGCATCATCGAATCCCCGTATCGCGACATCAGCATGCCGCTCATCAAATACATCAAGGCGCATCGCGAAGAACACGGCGCCGAAGTCGTCACCGTCTATACGCCGCTGTACGTCGTCGGCCACTGGTGGGAGCACCTGCTGCACAACCACAAGGCCCGCCGTATCCGTCAGAAGCTCGCGCTCTGCCACGGCGTGACCATCGCGCTCGTGCCATGGCTGCTCGACTCCTCGAAGGCGCTCTACGGGCGCCCGCACCGGCCGCTTCCCGGTCAGGACCGTCGCGGCGAACCGCGCAGGCCCATCATGCGCAAGCCCCTTCCGCCGGCCTCTCCTCTCGCGAAGAGCTCGACGATCGCTTCAGCTTCGGACGCCAAGAAGAAGACGCCGGTCGGTCGATAGACGACGGTGGTGGAGCTCGGCCCCACCGCCTCTCCCGACGGCCTATGGGCCTTGGCTAGCGAACGCCGGTCACCGTCGAGCGCTCGCGAGTGATGAGCCGCGGGGTGACCAGCCGGTGCCGTGGTTCGGTCGAGGCGCTCTGCCATCCGACGATCTCGCGTCCACTCTCCCCGAGCAGCAGCTGCAGCGCGCCCGCCGCCACGTCGTCGAGTGGTTGCTCGATGCTCGAGAGGCCGATTGCTGCGGCGACCGGCGTGTTGTCATAGCCGATGACCGGCACATCCGGTCCGACCGCGAGAAGCGCACCGAGGGCGAGGGAGTCGCTCGCACTCACGACCGCATCCACCTGCACCCCGGATTCGAGGAGCCTCTTGACGGCCTCCCTGCCCTGTCCGACGCCGTCGATCGTGCGCAGGTCGAGCTCGTCGAGTTCGGCGGCGCTGAGCGCGCCGTCCTCGGTCATCGCATCGCGCCAGCCGCGGCGCCGGTCGTCGCCCGTGCCGGAAGGACTCGGCCAGCCGAGATACGCGATGCGAACCGCACCAGAATTGAGCAGCGAGGTCGTGCCCTCGTGCAGGCCGCTCCATCCGTCCACGTCGACCCAGAGGTGTCGCGGATCGTTCATGTCATCGATGCCCCATGGCCGGCCGAAGGTCACGAACGGCACGTTGTTCTCGATGAGCCATTCGGTGCGCGGATCGCCGTAGAACGTCGAGGTGAGAACGAAGCCATCGACGTCGGCGCCGTCGCGCAGCCGCGTGAACTGGCGGATCTCATCCTGTGGATCCGTTGCAGTGAAGAGCATGACGCGGAGCCCGCGCCGATCGGCCCGCTCCGTGAGGGCGTGCAGAAAGCGGTCGAGCACCGAGCCGGAGATGCCGTTCGTCATCGGATCGAGACGGATGCCGAGGGTGGAGCTCTTCTGCGTGCGAAGCCGCCTGGCCGAGGCATGGGGACGGTAGCCGAGCTGCGCGATCGCTGCTTCGACCTTCGCGCGGGTGGCGGGTTTCACGAGCTCGGGGGAGTTGAGGACGTTGGATACGGTCTGGCGTGAGACGCCCGCAATACGGCCGACATCGAGCACGGTTGGCAGCTGCGACATCCGAACCTCCTCGATTGGATCGATCAAGTCGTAGTGGTACGTTACCGCAGGCCGGGAGAACCCACCGCGCGAGTGCTCGGTCCGTCTCGGCTTGACACCCCAAGAAAGCGGGGTTATCGTCGGAAGGTAGTTTGATCGATCAAATAGTGCGATGACGCAGGAAAGTTTGAACGATCCAATTCGAACCCAAGGGAGGGCTTCGTGACAGTCGGTTTCGCACTGCCGAAGTGTTTCCTCCTTCCCGCATGTGGCATATCCGTGCGGGCGCGACTTCACTGACCCCTCGCAGTGCCTCATCACGGGCACAATCAACCAAGGAGAAACAAATGCAACGAAGCACAACACGCTGGCTGGTCGCCGGCGCCTTGGCTGCGATCGGAGCCCTCACGCTCAGCGCGTGCGGTTCCGGTTTCAGCAGCGGCAGCAGCGGCAGCCCCAGCGGCGGACTCACCTCATCGAACAAGGCACTGACGGTACTCATCGGCTCGAGCGGTGACGCCGAGACGAAGGCCGTCAACAGCGCGGTCGCGGACTGGGCCACGTCATCTGGCACGAAGGCGACGGTGAACGTCGCCAGCGACCTCAACCAGCAGCTCGCCCAGGGCTTCTCCTCCGGCAAGCCCGCGGATGTCTTCTACCTGTCGACGGATGCCCTGGCCGGCTACGCCTCGAACGGCTCGCTCCTCGCCTACGGGGACCAGCTCTCCAACAAGAGCGACTTCTACCCGAGCCTCGTGAAGTCCTTCACCTATAACGGCAAGTTCTATTGCGCGCCGAAGGACTTCTCGACCCTCGCCCTCGAGATCAATACCGACATGTGGGCGGCAGCGGGGCTCACCGATGCGGACATCCCGACCACCTGGGACCAGCTCGCGACGGTCGCCAAGAAGCTCACGACCGCCGGCCACGTCGGTCTCGGCATCGGCGGCGAGTACGCCCGCATCGGCGCCTTCATGACAGAAGCCGGCGGCAACCTGATGAACGCCGACAGCACGAAGGCCACCGCCAACAGCCAGGCGAACATCACGGCACTCGACTACGCGAAGAAGCTCTTGAACGACGGCAGCCTCAAGTACGCCAAGGACCTTGGTGCGGGCTGGGGCGGTGAGGCCTTCGGTAAGGGCCTCGCGGCCATGACGATCGAGGGCAACTGGATCACGGGCGGCATGCAGGCCGACTACCCCAACATCAAGTACAAGATCGTCGAGCTCCCGGCCGGCCCCGCCGGCAAGGGAACCCTGCAGTTCACCAACTGCTGGGGAATCGCGGCGGACAGCCCCAACCAGGCGGCGGCCCTCAAGCTCGTCGAGAAGCTGACCAGCGCGGGCGACCAGCTCGCCTTCTCGAAGGCCTTCGGCCCGATGCCGTCCATCCAGTCGGCAGCAAGCGAATGGAAGAAGGCCAACCCGGCCCTGGTTCCGTTCCTGAGTGCGGCCGATTACGCCAAGGGCGTGCCGACGGCGAAGGGCGCGGCGGATGTCGTCACCGACTTCAACTCGAAGATCGAGAGTCTCGCGACGGGTGATCCCAAGACGATCCTCGATGCGACGCAGACGAACCTCGCAGCGCTGCTGAAGTAACGAACAATGTCGACGACCACGAGGCAGGCTCCCGCCCTGCGGCTCCGGAAGAAGTCCGGCATCCGCAGGGGGGAGGCTGCCTCGGGGTGGCTCTTCACCGCCCCCATGCTCATCCTGCTCGGCCTGTTTCTGGTCGTGCCAGTGCTCATGGCGCTCTGGGTGAGCTTCTCCGACTGGAGCGGGCGCGGCAGTCCCTTTGCCGGCAACGTCAACTTCATCGGCCTCAAGAACTACTCGGCCCTGCTCTCCGGCGGTGGGCTGGCCGAACAGGACTTCGGCACCGCTCTCAAGAACAACGCCTGGTACGTCGTGCTTGTCGTGCCACTGCAGACGGCGCTCTCGCTCCTTCTTGCAGTGCTGGTCAACCGGCAGATTCTCAAGGGCCGCGGATTCTTCCGCACCGCTTTCTACTTCCCCTCTGTGACGAGCTCCGTCGCCATCACCGTGCTCTGGCTCTTCCTCTTCAACTCGACAGGAGCGGTCAACAAGCTGCTCTCCTACATCGGCATAACGGGGCCGAACTGGTTCAACGATCCCGGCGGCATCTTCCATTTCGGGGCCGCCAACGGTCCGGGCTTCCTCACCGCCAACACCGCGCTCGGCGTCTCATGGTGGGACTGGCTCGGCGGGCCATCCGTCGCCATGTTCGCCTTCGTGCTGCTCGCGATCTTCACGACGAGCGGCACATTCATGCTCCTCTTCATCGCGGCCCTGCAGAATCTCGGCGGCGACGTCACGGAGGCGGCGATGATGGATGGCGCGAACGGCTGGCAGCGCTTCTGGCGGGTCACCCTCCCACAGCTTCGCCCGACGCTCTTCACCGTGCTGACCCTCGGACTCATCGGATGCTGGCAGGTCTTCGACCAGATCTACACGGGCACCAAGGGAGCGCCGGGCAAGACCACCCTGACTCCGGCGTACCTCTCCTACCAGGCAGCCTTCAACAACCAGGAGTGGGGCCAGGGTGCCGCCATCGCATTCCTGCTCTTCATCATCATCGTGGTGTTCACACTTCTGCAGCGCTGGATTCTCGCCGAACGCAAGGTGTCGAAGCGGCGTATGCGGCTCTACGACATCCCGCCGTCGGCTGGATCGGGGCCATCATCGGGTGCATCCGGCCAGACCGCGGCGGCGATAGCCCTCACCGCACCACTGCAACGGAAGGATCGGCCATGAGCACCGTCGTCAAGCCGGCAGCCACGCGGTCCTTCCACCGGAGGGAACAGCTCTCCGGCAGGCAGATCGCCTCGCGTTCTGTGCTCTACGCCGTGCTGGTGGTCATCGCGATCATCTACATCTTCCCCTTCCTGATCGACATCGCGACCTCCTTCAAGACGGAACCGGATGCCGCAAGCGACCCACTCGGGCTCATACCCGCCACCTTCACCACCGCCGCCTACCAGAAGCTCTTCCTCAACTCGGACTTCCCGATCTGGTTCAAGAACTCCGCCATCGTCACGATCGTGGTGACCCTGGGCCGGGTGTTCTTCAACTCGCTCGCCGGCTACGCGCTCGCCCGCCTCCACTTCCGCGGGCGCAACCTGATGTTCGCCGGGCTCATCGCCGTGATGTCCGTGCCGAGCGTCGTGCTGCTCATCCCGAAGTTCCTCGTGATCAACCAGATCGGAATCTACGATTCCTATGCCGGCATGATCATCCCGCTGTTGACCGACGCGGCGGGCATCTTCATCATGAAGAACTTCTTCGAGTCGATCCCGGTGAGCGTCGAGGAGCAGGCGCGCATCGACGGGGCCGGAACTTTCCGGGTGTTCTGGTCGGTGGTGCTGCCCATGGCCAGACCCGCACTCGTGACCATCATCATCCTGTCGTTCCAGGGCTCGTGGAATGAGCTGAGCCACTTCATCGTGTCCACCCAGTCGCCGGGTCTCACCACGCTCACAAGGGCGTCGCCTCGCTCGCCTCCGGTCAGCTCAGCCAGGGTACGCAGTATCCGATCAAGCTCGCGGCCGCCGCGATCATGACCATCCCGGTCGCGATCATGTTCTTCATCTTCCAGAAACGCATCATGAACACCAGCGATGGGGCTGTCAAGGAGTAGAGCTCCGCCATCCATTCCCACCACGCAATACAGGAGCTTTCACCCCCAATGACAACGACGCTGCAGCCACTTCTGCACGATGAGACGATCATCCTGCGTGCCCCCACCCAGGCCTGGTCGTCCCGTTCCGGTTCGATCGGCCAGAAGGCGATCCACGGCATCTATCTTTCGGATGTCCGGATCGTCTCAGCCGTCGACGTCGGCTACGGCGGGCAGCCGGGTGAGCACATCGCCACTGTGCCGCACGGCGCGGATCGCGTGGATTTCATCGCCCTGCTCCGCCACCTCGACGATCGCAGTGCCGATCCGCGAGTACGCGTCATCCGCAGTCGCTCGGTGCACTCGGCTGGCGCGGCGGAATCGATGCGGATCGAGTCGACGCTCCACGAGGACGTCACGACCACCGTCGTGGTTCGCCTCGCGAGCGACCTCGCCGACATGGACACGGTCAAGGCGGGACTGCACACCCCGTCGGTCGCCATGACCATCGACGGCGCGACGGCGAGCTGGAGCAGCGCGGTCGTCTCGGTGGTGCTCGACGCTCCGGATGCGGCGCTGCGTCTCATCCACGAGGAGCTCGAACTCAGCTGGTCCGTCACCGTTCCCGCCAAGGGTTCGGTGACGATCGGCTGGTCGATCACCGCCTCGGACACCAGCGCCGTGGTGCGTGGGGCGTCAGGCCCCGCCGGATGGTCGGTTCCGACGGTCATCGCGGGCGACGATCGCCTCGTGCGTTGGCTGGCAACGGCGCTCGACGACCTCGACGCGCTTCGGCTCGTGACCGTCGCCGATCCGGCATCCGAATTCCTTGCCGCCGGGGCGCCGTGGTTCTTCACGCTCTTCGGCCGCGACTCGATCTGGGCCGCCCGCTTCATGCTGCCGCTCGGCACAGAGCTCGCCGGCGGCACCCTTCGCGTGCTCGCGGGCCTGCAGGGCACCACTTCGGTGAGCGACACAGCGGAACAGCCCGGCAAGATCATGCACGAACTGCGCCGCGGAACCCTCGAGATTCCCCGCGAAGACATCTCCCTCCCTCCCCTCTACTACGGAACGGTCGATGCCACGGCCCTCTGGATCTGTCTTCTCCACGATGCCTGGAAGTGGGGCCTGCCGGAGTCGCAGGTGAAGGCATTGCTCCCGAACCTGGTGGCCGCCCTCGAGTGGATGCGCGACTACGGCGACGCGGACGGCGACGGCCTTCTCGAATACGTCGATTCCACCGGCAAGGGGCTCGCCAACCAGGGCTGGAAGGACTCAGGCGACTCGGTGCAGTGGCGCGACGGCACCCTCGCCGAGGGCCCGATCGCGTTGTGCGAAGTGCAGGCCTACGCCTACGAGGCGGCCATGCACGGCGCCGACCTGCTCGATCACTTCGATCTCGGCGGTGCCGCGGAATGGCGTGAGTGGGCCGCCGCCCTGCGGGTGAAGTTCCACGAGACCTTCTGGATCGACGACCCGGCGGGCGCCTATCCAGCCATCGCGCTCGATGCCCGCAAACGCCCGGTCGACACGGTCACGAGCAACCTCGGCCACCTGCTCGGAACCGGCCTGCTCGATCCGCGGCAGGCGGCGCTCGTCGCGCGTCGGCTGGCACCGCCCGAACTGGACTCCGGCTACGGCCTGCGCACGATGTCCACGGACTCCGCCGGATACTGGCCACTCAGCTACCATGGCGGCAGCGTCTGGACCCACGACACGGCGATCGCGATCTCCGGTCTCGCACGCGAAGGCTTCACCGCTGAGGCCGCCTCTCTCGTCCTGGGGCTGCTGGGAGCGGCATCCGCCTTCGACTATCGGATGCCCGAGCTCCACTCCGGCGATGCAGCCGTCGCATTCTCGGCGCCCGTTCCGTACCCCGCCGCCTGCCGCCCCCAGGCCTGGTCGGCCGCCGCCGCAGTCTCGGTGCTCACCAGCACGCTCGGTCTGCGTGCTGACGCCCCGTCGGGAACCCTCGGGATCTCACCGAGCGCGATCGTCGGCGCGCTCACCGTGACGGGGCTACGGCTCGGCACCGCGGATGTCGCGATCATCGTCGACGCCGACGGCGAAGTCACCGCGACCTCGGGCGCGGTCGTCGAGATCGGCTGAACGTCGCGGGGCGTGCCCGGCTAGAGGTTCGAGAGCATCGCGACGACCTGACGTGCGATCTGCCGCCCGGCTCGGTTGGCGCCGAGGGTGCTCGCCTGCGGTCCATAGCCGGCGAAGAATATACGGGGGTCTTTCCACGAGGAGCCGGCACCGACGGTGACTCCGCCTTCCTTCTCCCGGAGCTTGAGCGGGGCGAGATGTCTCAGTTCCGGGCGGAATCCAGTCGACCAGATGATCGCATCCGCCCTCTGGAATGTTCCGTCGTCCCAGCGCACCCCGTCCGCCTCAATAGAGCTGAACATCGGCTTGGCCACGAGCACTCCGCGTTCGATGCCGGCCTGGATGCGGCGCGTGCGGGGCAACCCGGTGCCGCTGACGATGCTCGGGAGGGCGCGACCCGACCGCGCTGCTTCATCCTGCTTCGCGACGGCGGCGGCGCCCGCCTCGAGGTTCAGCTCGCCCTCGTCGAGGAACTCGATCGGCCGCCGGGTCACCCAGGTGAGTTCGGATGCGCTGCCCTCCAGCTCGAGCAGGAATCCGGTGGCAGAGGTGCCACCGCCGACCACGATCACGCTCTGGCCCTCGAAATCGGCTGCCGAAATGTAATCGGGGGTGCGGACGTGGCGACCGCGGAAGTCGTTCATTCCGGGATACCAAGGCATGAAGGGCGAGCCCCAGGTTCCCGTGGCGTTGACCACGACATCCGTCGTGATCTCCTCGTCGTTGTACGCCACGACGAGTTCGGTGCCACGATTGAACACCTTCCCGACGTCTGCCGGGCGATGCACTCGCAGCCCGTAGTGGTTCTCATATCGTTCGTAGTAGTCGGCGACGACCTGCTTCGCGGGCAGTGAACGGTCGGCGTCTTCGAAGCTCACACCGAGTTCGTCCATGCCGGGAAGGTCATTGATCCGGTGCGCCGAACCGATCCGAAGCGCCTCCCAGCGAAGCTGCCAGGCACCGCCCGTGCCAGGACCCCGATCGAAAACGACGAAGTCACGACCGGGTTCGAGACCGAGCCGTTTGAGATAGAAGGAGACCGAGAGCCCTGCCTGCCCGGCGCCGATGACCACGACCGAGGTCTGCGCGGGCGAGGAGGTCACGCGTCAACGTTAGTCGCCGAAGCTGTAACCGTTAACAGCACACCGGGTGCCCATCCCGTGCATGCTAAAGTTGGCTTTTAGTTTTCTGTAGTTCCCTATTGGTTAAACCCCAGGCACTCATTGCGCGTCTGGGCAGGAATCGTGAGGGGGTCAAGCCATGGGGCGCGGCCGTCAAAAAGCAAAGCACACCAAGGTAGCCCGCGAGCTGAAGTACTTCAGCCCGGACACCAACTACAACGCGCTCGAACGCGAACTCACGCATCCGGTCTCGGGCGCTTCTGTCGACCCGAAACTCGAGGAAGACCTCGAGAAGTGGCCAGAATTCACCACCGTCGACAAGTACGAGGATGACTACGCCGACGGCGAGTACCAGCCCGGCCAGAACAAGACGGCCTAGCTGAACCCTGTGGGTTGAGTAGCGAGCGCCAGCGAGCGTATCGAAACCTGTGGGTTGAGTAGCGAGCGCCAGCGAGCGTATCGAAACCTGTGGGTTGAGTAGCGAGCGCCAGCGAGCGTATCGAAACCTCACACCAAGGAACCAAGGTTTCGATACGGTCGCTGAGCGACCTACTCAACCCGCTCAGGCCCAACCACCTACTCAACCCGCTCGGGCCACGGGGCGGGTACTACCGGTAGCTGCCGGTGAGCCGCACTGCTCCGCCATTCACGCCCTTGGCGCCCTGCTCGAATCCCGTGAGATCGCGGGTGCCCGTCGAGATCGTACCGACCGTCCACGCGGGGATCCCGTCGGTCGCGAGCTTCGCGATGACGCCATCCACCGACTGGGCCGCGACGACCGCGATCATGCCGATGCCGAGGTTCCAGGTTCCCTCCGTCTCCTCGAGGCTCATGCCGCCCCATTCGGCGAGCACCTGGAAGACCGGCTGCGGCGACCAGGTGCCACGAGCGATCTCGACCCAGCTGCCGACGGGCAGCACGCGAGCGAGATTCGCGGCGATGCCGCCGCCCGTCACGTGGCTGAGCGAGTGCACCGAGGTGCCGAGGTGAGGGTCCGAGATGAGCCGAAGCAGGGGAGTGGTGTAGAGCCTGGTCGGCTCGAGCAGCACTTCGCCGACGATTCCGCCCAGTTCGCCCGACTGCTCGGTGTACGACAGGTCCCGTCCCGCGAGGATGTGCCGCACGAGCGAATAGCCGTTGGAGTGCAGACCGGATGACCCGAGCGCGACGACCACGTCACCATCGGCCACGAGATGGGAGCCGAGCAGCGCGTCCGACTCCACAGCACCGACGGCCGCACCGGCGACGTCATAGTCGTCCGGACCGAGCAGTCCGGGATGCTCGGCCGTCTCGCCGCCGACGATGGCAGTGCCCGTTTCTGCACAGGCGCGCGCGATGCCGGCCACGATATCCGCGATCCTGGTCGGCACCACTTTGCCGCACGCGATGTAGTCGGTCATGAAGAGCGGTTTGGCACCGACTACGACGATGTCGTCGACGACCATGCCGACGAGATCGAATCCGATCGTGTCGTGCTTGTCGATGGCCTGGGCGATCGCGACCTTCGTGCCGACACCGTCGGTCGACGTCGCGAGCAGCGGCTTGGTGAATGCCTTAAGGAATGAGACGTCGAAAAGTCCCGCGAAACCGCCGACACCGCCGAGAACCTCCGGGCCGTGCGTGTTCGATACGGCCGACTTCATGAGTTCGACGGCCAGATCGCCTGCTGCGGTATCGACGCCGGCCTCGGCATACTTGCTGGGCATTCGTTTTCCGTTCCCGGGCGTGAAAGACTTAGTGGAAATCACCCCAATTCTACGGTCTGGAGACTGCTCGCGAATGTGCGGCATTGTCGGCATCGTTTCTTCGGAACCCGCCAACCAACAGGTCTACGACAGCCTCCTGCTTCTGCAGCACCGCGGTCAGGACTCCACCGGAATCGCTACGGCGGAAGGTCGAACCTTCCACATGGTCAAGGCCAAGGGGCAGGTGCGCGAAGCATTCCGTACCCGCGACATGCGCGCCCTGCCGGGAAACATGGGCCTCGGACACTGCCGTTATGCCACCAAAGGCAACGCCGCGAACGAACAGGAAGCCCAGCCGTTCTACGTGAACGCGCCCTACGGCATCGTTCTCGTGCACAACGGCAACCTCACCAACACCCGTGAGCTGACCGAAGAGCTCTTCCACATCGACCGTCGGCACCTCAACACCAATTCCGACACCGAGCTGCTCGTGAACGTGCTGGCGCACGAGCTGCAGGAGCAGGTGACCGGTCCCGACCTCGATCCCGCCCAGATCTTCGCGGCGGTCGAGCGCGTGCACGAGCGGGTCGAGGGCTCCTACGCCACCATCGCAATGATTCCGGGCTACGGGCTGCTCGCGTTCCGCGACCCCTTCGGCATTCGACCGCTGGTGCTCGGAAAGCGCACCAGGGGCTTTGTGGGAACGGAGTGGATCGTGGCATCCGAATCCCTCGTTTTGGAAAGCGGCGGCTACGACTTCGTTCGGGATGTCGCTCCCGGCGAGGCCGTGTTCATCGCGGTCGACGGGGAGATGACCTCCAAGCAGTGCGCGGCGAATCCGCGGCTGGTGCCGTGCTCCTTCGAATACGTCTACCTCGCCCGCCCGGACTCGATCATGAACGGCATCTCGGTCTATGAGGCCCGCCTGCGCCTGGGCAACCGCCTCGCGGACACCATTGCGAAGTACACGCCGATGGGCGATATCGACGTGGTCATGCCCATCCCGGACTCCGCCCGCCCCGCCGCCATGCAGGTCGCGCAGAAACTCGGGGTCGAATACCGCGAGGGTTTCTACAAGAACCGCTACGTCGGGCGCACCTTCATCATGCCCGGCCAGGCCGAGCGCAAGAAATCGGTCAAGCAGAAGCTCAACGCGATGGGCAGTGAGTTCAGGGGCAAGAACATCCTGATCGTTGACGACTCGATCGTGCGCGGCACCACCTCGAAGGAGATCGTGCAGATGGCCCGCGAGGCCGGTGCGAACAAGGTCACCTTCACCTCGGCAGCGCCCCCGGTGCGCTTCCCTCACGTCTACGGCATCAACATGCCGTCGCGCCAGGAACTCGTGGCGCACGGTCGCAGGATCCCGGAGATCGCGACCGAGCTCGGCGCCGACTACCTCATCTACCAGGAGGTCGCCGACATGCAGGCCGCGATCCTCGAGGGCTCGAACGTCGAGTCCCTCGAGATGAGCTGCTTCACCGGCGACTACGTCACCGGCACCGTCACCCCCGAGTACCTGGCCTGGGTCGAGAAGACGCAGCTCAGCTAACGGTCGACGTCCCGGCCTTCGGTCTCGCCCTCGACCGGCCGCGGATCGAGCGTTGTGTGCTCCGCCTCGACAATCGTGGCATGACGGCTCGACATGCGATCGAGCACCATTGCGACGAGCGCGCCCACGACGACGCCGATCGGGATGCCATACAGCGCCAGGTAGCCGAAGAGCGCTCCGAAACCGACGGCGGGATCGATCGGAAAGAGCGCCGTCAGAATGAAGGCCACGACGGCACCGAGCCCCGCGCCGAGAACGATGAAGACGGGGTATTTGGGCGCACGGCGAATGCTCACCCGGGTCACGGCCCTGGTTCCCTGTGGTTCCTGGGTCTCAGGCTCGTCGGTCATACCCCTATTGTCCCCCGTCCGAGCGCTCCCACTCGATCGGCAGGTTCTGGCTCAGATCAGCACGCGAGCCGGATGCCGAGATGCGGCCCTGGGCGAGCACCGTCGCCCACTCTTCGCCGCCGGTCGCAATCGCGAGCCAGGTGAGGGCACTCATCTCCACCACGTTGGGTGGCGTTCCCCGCGTGTGACCAGGGCCTTCGATGCACTGGATCGCACCGAACGGCGGAACGCGAACCTCGACCGAGTTGCCGGGGACCTCCTGGGCCAGAAGCTGCAGGAGATATCGCACCGCGGTCGCCTCGGTGTCGCGGTCAGCCACTGTCGCGAGCGCGCGCCGCACCGCGTCACTGCCCGCGGCATCCGAAATCCTGGGGATTGGCATGCACCAACGCTAACGCGTGCGCCGATTCCTGCGCCCTGCGGGCTTGGGTACGCTTACCGAGTGAGAATCCTCGTCCTAGGCTCCGGTGCGCGGGAGCATGCCATCATCACCGCTCTTCTCCGGGAGAACGCCGGTCATGAGATCACCGCAGCCCCGGGCAACGCCGGCATCGCAGCGGATGTGCCCGTCATCGCCCTAGACCCGACGAATCCCGTGGTCGTCACCGAGTTCGCTCTCGACAACGACATCGAGCTCGTCGTCATCGGGCCGGAAGCACCACTCGTCGCGGGCGTCGCGGACAAGCTGCGCCAGCGCGGTATCGCCGTCTTCGGCCCCGGAAAGGCCGCGGCGGCCCTCGAGGGAAGCAAGACCTTCGCCAAGCGCATCATGGACGAGGCAGGGGTGCCGACGGGCCGCGCCGTTCGGGCAGGAACGCTCGACGAAGCCGTCGCTGCGATCGACGAATATGGTGCACCCTACGTGGTCAAGGCCGACGGCCTGGCCGCCGGCAAGGGGGTACTCGTCACCTCGGATCGCGACGCGGCTCTCGCTCACGCGACCTACTGGCTCGGCCAGGGAAGCGTTCTCGTCGAGGAGTTTCTCGACGGCCAGGAGGTCTCCCTCTTCCTGCTGAGTGACGGGCACAACGTGCTGCCGCTCTCTCCCGCCCAGGACTACAAGCGTCTCAGCGACGGTGACGAAGGTCCGAACACCGGTGGGATGGGGGCGTATTCCCCGCTCCCCTGGCTGCCTGCCGGGTTCGTCGACGAGGTCATCGACACCATCGCGCTGCCCACCGTCCGTCAGCTCGCGGCCGAGCAGACACCGTTCATCGGCCTGCTCTATTGCGGGCTCATCGTGACCGGCTCTGGCATCCGGGTGATCGAGTTCAATGCGCGCTTCGGTGACCCGGAGACGCAGGTCGTGCTGCCGCGGTTGGTAACCCCCTTGAGTGGTTTGCTGTTCGCCGCCTCGATCGGCGGCCTCGGTGAACTCCCACGTCCGGAATTCTCGGATGAGGTAGCGGTCACCGTCGTCCTGGCGAGCGAGGGCTACCCCGAGACGCCGGTGACCGGACGCAGCATCAGCGGCCTCGACACCGCGCTGGCGATCCACGGCGTGACGATCGCCCACGCGGCGACCGCGCATTCCGGCGGCCGCCTCGTCGCGACGGGTGGCCGCGTGTTGAGCGTCGTCGCGACCGGCGCCGACTTCACCGAGGCGCGGTCGCGGGCCTATCGCGCCCTCGAAGCCATCGACCTCGAGGGCGGCCACTACCGCACCGATATCGCGGCCAGGGTCGCCCGATGACACTCGAGCTCCCCGGCTGGACGCACGCATACTCCGGCAAGGTCCGTGACCTCTACATCGACGAGGGCACGCCAGACCTCGCCTCCGCCGACCGCGTGCTCATGGTCGCGAGTGACCGGGTCAGCGCCTTCGATTTCGTGCTGTCGCCGGGCATCCCCGGCAAGGGCGAGCTGCTCACGACGCTGAGCCTGTGGTGGTTCGACCAGCTCGCCGGCGTGCCGAATCACCTCATCGCCGATCACGAGATCGACGGTGGCGGAGCCGTGATCGACCTGATTCCGGATGCCGTGGCCGGGCGGGCGATGCTGGCCAGGACGCTCGACATGTTCCCGGTCGAGTGCGTCGTGCGCGGTTACCTCGCCGGCTCCGGCTGGCTCGAATACCAGCAGTCGCAGAGCGTGTGCGGCGTTCCGCTGCCCGCGGGACTGTCCAACGGCGACCGCCTTCCGGAACCGATCTATACGCCCGCCTTCAAGGCGGCGGTGGGTGAGCACGACGAGAACATCTCCTTCGATCGTACGGTCGAGCTCGTGGGCGCGGAGGCCGCGGAGGCGCTCCGCTCGCTCAGCCTCGAAGTGTTCAGCCGCGCATCCGCGATCGCCGAGGCGCGGGGAGTGATTCTCGCCGACACCAAGTTCGAGTTCGGCGTGAACCGCGACAACGGCGTGATCACACTCGCCGACGAGGTGCTCACCAGCGACAGCTCGCGCTACTGGGATGCGAAGCTCTACGCCGCGGGCGGGAGCGATCGACTGGCCAGCTTCGACAAGCAGATCGTGCGCAACTGGCTTTCCGCCAACTGGAATCAGTCGGGCACCCCGCCGGAGCTGCCCCGGGAAATCGTGGAGAGGACTGCCGCGCGCTATCGGGAGTTGATCGAGCGGTTGACGAGCGCATGATCGTCCGCGAAGCCGGCTGGGACGACCCCGCAGGATCCACTCTGCGCGACGCCCAGCGCGCGGAGATCGCGGAGCGCTACGGCAGCTCAGACTCCGAGTCGGGCGTGCCGCCGAGCGCTGCCGACATCACGGTGTTCTTCGTGGCACTCGATGACGATGGCATCGCTGTCGGCTGCGGCGGCCTCCGGCAACTCGGTGAGACAGAGGCCGAGATCAAGCGGATGTTCGTGCGTCCGGAAAACCGCGGCACCGGCGTCTCCACCGCGATCCTCGACCGGCTCGAGGAATACGCCCGCGAACGCGGACTGGACCGCCTAGTACTCGAAACGGGTGATCGCCAGCCGGATGCGGTCCGCTTCTATCAGCGACAGGGCTACACACGCATTCCGAATTTCGGCCACTACGTCGACTCGGCCATCTCGCTCTGCTTCGGCAAGCCGATCATCGCGGCAGATCCGGCGAGCGAGGTCGCCTGCGAAGGCTGCGAATAGCCGAATTCGCTATCGAGTCCCCAGGTCCCTGTGGAGGTCTGGATCGAGCGCGGGGCGGTCAGCCAGAAGGATGAGAAGGCTCTCTAACTGGGCGGCCTGCTCCCGGCTGAGCGGTGCGAGCAACTCCGCTTCGTGTTCCTCCGCGATGCGGCGGAGTTGGGCAAGGCGTTCGCCGCCCTGTGCGGTGAGGCGCAGTTCGTAGTTCCGCCTGTCGGTGTTGCTGCGCACCCTCTCCACGAGTCCGCGCGCCTCCAGGGAGTCGATGAGCGATACGACCCGGCTGGGAACGGCACCAAGCCTGTCTGCCAGCGACCGTTGACTCATGCCGGGTGTCCTTCCCAACACGCGCAGCACGCCCGCATCACTCGGCGTGAGGTCGATGTCCCTGGTGCGCTCGGCGAAACGGGATGACGCAAGCGACCCGATCTGCGACAGCAGAAAGGCCGTGCGTCGCGGTCGACCTTCGCGTTCATCCATGGAAACAGGATACAGGGTTGACAGAATGATTCTAGTAATGAATCATTCTTTTAATGATCCAATTTGGAGGAGGCTCGAACATGGCCGATGAACTGACAGCCACATCCGCCCGATCGAGGGACGCCGCGGGGCCCAATCCCGGGATACTGGCTCTCGTCAGCCTTGCGCTGCTCGTGGCGAGCCTCGCCGCGAGCGCCGTCATGACCGGAGGCCAGACCTTCGTGTCCCCGTTCTCGACGACGGATCGGGTCGTCGCCTATTACCGGGACAACGTCGCCGCCGTTCGGCTGAACTCGCTACTCCAATTCGGCTCCGCCGTGCCTCTGGGCATCTACGCCGCGACCGTCTACGCACGGCAGCTTCGACTGGGCGTCAGGGTACCCGGTCCGGCGATCGGCTTCTTCGGGGGAATCAGCGCCTCCATTTTCCTCATGGTCTCCGCATTCATCACCTGGGTGCTCAGTCGCCCGGAGATTGCCGGCGACGCATCGCTGACCCACGCCCTTTCGTTCCTGTCCTTCGCCACAGGCGGGGTCGGATACGTGGTCGGCATCGGCCTTCTGGTCGCCGGAATAGCCGTCCCGGCCCTCATCCTGGGGTTCGTTCCTCGCTGGCTCGCCTGGGTGGGGCTGGCCATCGCGGCTCTCTCGGAACTGAGCTTCCTCTCCCTGGTGATCGAGCCCCTGCAGGTACTGTTGCCGATCGGACGCTTCGGCGGCATCCTCTGGCTCATTGCCGTCGGCTTCCTGCTCCCGCGCTCCCGCGCTGCGGCGAATCGGGAGGCCCAGTCGTGACGACGCTCGACGACAGGAACGCCCTCGTACTCGGTGCCAACGGTCTCATCGGGAATGCGATCGCCACGAGCCTCGCCCAAGCGGGCGCTCACGTCACCCTGGCTGCTCGGGATGTCTCGAGCCTCGAGGAATTGGCGACGACGCTCCACGCGCGTGGCTTCGAATGCCCAGTCGCCGAAGCGGACGTCACGGACGACCGGACGATAGCCCGGCTCATGGATCGGCTCACTCGCGACCGACCGTTGGACATCGCGATCAACAACGTGGGCGTCAGTCACCGACCCGCTCCGCTCGCGGAGCTGGAACTCTCGGAGTTCGATCGGGTGATCGCCGTCACCCTCCGCGGGGTGGCCCTCGCGATGAAGTACGAGCTGGCGGCGATGTCCACCGGCGGCAGCCTCGTGAACATCGCGTCCAGCGCGGGTCTCAGCGGCGCTCCGGGCATGTCCGGCTACGTCGCCGCGAAACACGGGGTCATCGGGCTCAGCAGGACCGCGGCGATCGACTATGCGCGGGCCGGCATCCGCGTGAACGCCGTGGCACCCGGTCCGATCGAGTCGGGGCCTATCATGCGCCAACCCGCGGAGGTTCGCCACACCGTCGGGCAGTATGTGCCGCTCGGCAGGATGGGACTCCCGGATGAGGTCGCTGCGGCAGCGCTCTGGCTCGCTTCCCCCGCATCGTCATTCACCACGGGTACCGTGCTGACGGTTGACGGAGGCAAGGGCGCCTGAGCAGGACTCTCCAGGCGCGCTGCGGCTGCGGATACCTCGCTGCGTGCGCATAACTCCTGCAATTTCTGCATGACGGCGAACAGAACCCCCTCGTGTGCGGCGAGGCTCGCCATGCGGTCCGAATTCTGCAGGAGTTATGAACGCCAGACGCCGCCACCCGGGCGACGCGTCAGTCTCCGCGGCGGATGAAACTCGCGATCAGCTCCCCGATCAGCACGGCCGTCGCTGCCGGGCCGCGCGTCGGGGTGGTCGGCAGGATCGAGGTATCGGCCACGCGCAACCCCTGGACGCCGTGCACGCGGCCGTACTGGTCGACGACGGTTGCGGGGTCCTCGGCAGAACCGAATTTCGCGCTTCCGCACAGGTGGATGGCAGTGCCGAGGTGGCGCAGCATCCAGTCGTCCAGTGCCGTGTCGTCGCCCAGAATGGCGTCGGTCAACTCGGTGAGGCGCGCAAACAGCGGCCGGTAGGCCTCCGTCCGCAGGAGGCGGACCGTCGTGCGGATCACCTCGCGCATCCGCCGCAGGTCACTCTCCGTCGACAGGTAGTTGTAGTCGATCCGCGGCTGCACATCGGGGTCAGAGGAATCGAGAGTGACCTGGCCGCGCGAGGTTTCGGCCTGCACCGCGACCAGGAAGGCGAGATCGCCCTGGTGCGCGACCTGTTGGGAGAATCGCCGTAGCGACACACCCCTCATGGCTCGAAGCGTGCGAAGCGGATGCCGCAGGAAGGTGCCCGCGCCGCTAACGGCTCCCTGCGCACTCCCCGTCAGCAGGTAGCCCATCGGCTTGATCATGGGAAGTATCTCGAGATCGCCCTCGAACTCCGAATCCGCGGCCGTGAAGTTGAGGCAGCTCGCCATCGACTGGCTGGTCGAGTAGTCGACGATGTTGCGCCTGGGCTGCCAGCCGACCGCGATGTCGGGGTGGTCGCTGAAGTCCTTGCCAACACCGGGGCGATCGCTCACCACCGGAATGTCGAAACGCTCGAGCTCGGCTCGCGGACCGATACCCGACAGGAGAAGCAGGTGCGGCGACTTGACGCCGCCGGCGGACAGCACGATCTCGCCTGCCTCGACGACCGAGACGGCGCCGTGATGCAGAACCTCGACGCCCACGGCCCGCGTGCCATCGAAGACGACCCTGCGGACGTATGAGTCCCCCTGCACCGTCAGGTTCTTCCGACCCCGAATCGGATTGATATAGGCGATTCCGGTGTTCAGCCTGATGCC
>JAODMW010000137.1 GCA_025464815.1 Microbacteriaceae bacterium
GTTCCACCAGCGAACGCCGCCGACGTGGCTGTGAGCGCCCGGGCCAATCCCCCACCAGTCGTGTCCCTGCCAGTAGGCGAGGTTGTGGCGCGAGACGGAGGCTTCCGAACGAGACCAGTTGCTCACCTCGTACCAGCCGTAGCCGGCGGCACCGAGCATCTCGTCGGCTAGCTCGTACATGTCCGCCTGCAGGTCCTCGTCCGGCTCGGCGACCTCGCCGCGCCTGATCTGGCGCGCGAGTTTGGTGCCATCCTCGACGATGAGCGAGTACGCGGAGAGGTGATCGGGCTCCTGGGCGAGCGCCTGCTCGAGGGATACCCGCCAGTCAGCGAGCGACTCCCCCGGCGTTCCGTAGATGAGGTCGAGGCTCACCTGGAGTCCGGCGGCGCGTGCCCACTCCACGACCAGCGGGATCCGCTCGGGATCGTGCGTGCGTTCGAGCGTCGCGAGCACGTGCGGCACCGCAGACTGCATGCCGAACGAGACGCGCGTGAAACCTGCATCGGCAAGAGACTGCAGGTACGCGGCATCCACCGAATCCGGATTCGCCTCCGTGGTGACCTCGGCCCCCTCGAGGAGGCCCCAGGTGCCGATCACGGATGCGAGCATCTCGGCGAGGTCCGTGACGGGGAGCATCGTCGGAGTTCCTCCCCCGAAAAACACCGTGGACACCGCCCGTGACGGCAGGCCCGCCAGTTCGAGCACAGAACGCGCCATCGCGATCTCGGCAACCGCCTGGCCCGCGTAATCCGTGCGCTTGACGCCGCGGAGTTCGTCGGCCGTGTAGGTATTGAAGTCGCAGTAGCCGCAACGCACACGGCAGAAGGGCACGTGCACGTACACGCCGAAGTTGCGGGCGTCGGCTCCCGGCACGACCGACCCGGGAAGCAGGCCGTCGAGCGGGGCCGGATCGGCGATGGGAAGGGCGCTTGGCATGACGACTCGATTCTCCCAGACTCGGCTGGGTGCCTGTCACTGCCGTTCGGACGCCGCGCCTTCGGAAATTCAGGAAAGCGCGCACGGAGCCGTCGACGCTGGCCCGCAAACCCGGCGATGTCGCGAACGCCGAAGCCGATCTCCTGAATTTCCGTTCGAGGCGGTGGCCGGGGTCCTGAGTTCTCATGACGAGGTGGACGGATGCCGCGGCTCGCCTGTGCCAGCATGGGACGGTGGACGATACCGAACGCGACCCCCGCCCGTACGTGCTCTGGGACGTCGACGGCACGCTCCTGCGCAACGGTGTCAACGCCGGCGGGTTGTACGGCGAGGCGATCGAGCTCGCGATCGGCCGCCCGCTGGAACATCCGGTGCCGCGTGTGCACGGCAAGACCGACGGCCAGATCATCTGGGAGGCGCTCGACGCCAACGGGCTCCCCCGTGACCTGCATTCGCTCGCCTCCGCCCACCTCGACAGGCTGTCACTCGAGCGACACCTCGGCGGCAGCCGGCGGGAGATCGCTCCCGGCGTCGTCGGAGCGCTTCGGGCGTTCGCCGAGCGCGGCTTCGTCAATGCCCTGCTGACGGGCAACTCGGCCAATCGCACGCGCTACAAGATGGAGGGCGCCGGCCTCGACACCCTGGCGTTCGACTGGGGGCACTCCTACTTCGGCGACACGGCACCGCTGCGCGCCGAGATCACCCTCCGCGCCGCCGCGGAGCTCGAGGGCCATCGTCTCGTGATCATCGGCGACACCCCGGGCGACGGAATCGGCGCGGATGCCGCGGGAATCCCGTTCATCGCCGTGGCGACAGGCCACTACACCGTCGCTGAGCTGCGCGAAACAGGTGCGGCTCTCGTGGTCGAGGATCTGCTCGGCGGCCTGCCGGAGGTTCTCGCCGCTCTAGCCGGGCTGCCCAGTCTCGATCGGGCCTGACAGCGACCGGAAGTACCGCTTCGTGTAGAAGGCCTGCGAGAACCTGAGCACGGGATACACCATCCACCAGAACGCGTTGGCTGGACGGGAGAAGGCGCGGATTTCGAGCCAGACCGAGCCGTCATCCGTCTGCTCGACGATGAACGCTTCTTCGCCGCTCTCCGGATGCCCGGCGAGCGTCCCATAGGCGAAGCCCTTCCGCCGCGCCTCGTCGACCACATACACGACGCGCGCCGGAGCGACGACCCGGAAAGGGCCGAAGGGAATCCGCAGCCGGGCGGTGTCGCCGGGGACGACGAAGGCCGCGCCATCCGGTCCATACACCGTCTCTTCGTTGTTGGTGGTGGTCGCTCCGGCGACCGGTGCGCCGCCTTCGTCGAAGGCCACGGGAACGTAGGTCTGGTCGGTGACTGCGGCCGGTGCATCCGCGAGGTCGATCGTGAAACCGCTGTTGCGCTGGATTCCCCAGGTGAGCACTTCGGTCCAGGCGTAAGCCCACCGCGCATCACCATGCCCGATCCTCGTGCGCCGTTCGAATGGGCGGTAACCCTGCGGCGGATGGACGGAGAGATCCGCCGCCTGTGTCGCTCCGACCGCCGCGTAGCTCACCGGGCGCCGCCAGAGCGGAAGCCGCCTCGACATCTAGCTCTCCTCAGGGTGCGGCGGGCGATGGACGAAACTGCGTATCCCTCCACTTTAGGCGCTGACGGATGCCCCCGAGGCCACGGGTAGAACCGTCGAAGGGGCCTGCCAGCCTCCGTGCCGGAGCGCATCGACCACCTGCACGGCAACAGAACGTCCGGCGCGGTTCGCACCGATCGTGCTGGCCTGCGGGCCGTAGCCGGCGAGATAGATGCGCGGGTCCCGAGTGACTTTCCCCTTCTCGACGCGGATGCCGCCGCCGTGTTCGCGCAGGTCGAGAGGCGCGAGGTGCGCGAGATCGGCACGGAAACCGGTCGCCCAGATGATCGCATCCGCCGGCTCCATCGTGCCGTCGGCCCAACGCACGCCGTCCGCTTCGATCCGGGAGAACATCGGCCGAGCGACCAGGACTCCGCGCTCCACCCCGGCCAGGTTCGCCGGGGTTGCCGGAAGCCCGGTGCCGCCGACGATGCTCGGCAGCGGCAGTCCCTCCCTCGCCGCCGCATCCTGATTGGCGACCGCGGTGATACCGGCTTCCGGCCTGTCTGCGAATTCGACAGGGCGCCTGGTCACCCACACCGTCGAGGCCGCTATGCCTTCCAACTCGAGCAGGAATCCGACAGCAGAGGTGCCTCCACCCACGACGACGACGCGCTTTCCCGCGAAATCCGCGGCCGCGCGATACTCGGGCGTAGTGAGCTGCACCCCTCGAAAATCCTCCGCGCCCGGGTAATACGGCCGGAACGGTGCGGCCCAGGTTCCGCTCGCATTGACGAGAATGCGGCTCTGGATGCTGCCGCGGCTGGTCTCGACGGTGAGTCCGCCATCCGTTCCCTCGACGACCGCCTGCACGATGGCCGGTCGGACCACCTGCAGCGCGAAATGCCGCTCGTAGCGTTCGTAGTACTCGGCGACGACGTCGCGTGCCGCGCGCGCCTGGTCGGCCGTGGCAAAACTCAGGCCCATCTCGTTCATGCCGGGAAGGTCGCTCACCCGGTGCGCTGTGCCGAGTCGGAGCGACTCCCAACGAAACTGCCAGGCTCCGCCGGTGCCCGGTCCGCGATCCAGGATGAGGAAGTCCTCGCCCGGCACGAGGCCCAGCCTGCGCAGATGAAAAGCGACCGAAAGTCCGGCCTGCCCCGCACCGACAACCACCACCGGGGCTTCGGCAGGAACGTTTTCACTCATGTGATGCTGAACCCGATCCCGGGGCCTGAACATTCCCGGCCCACTGCGGATTGTGGATCACCGCACCGAAACTACTTCTTTTCCTTCTTCTCCGTGTCGCCCGACAACGCCGCGATGAACGCCTCCTGCGGAACCTCGACCCGTCCCACCATCTTCATGCGCTTCTTGCCCTCTTTCTGCTTCTCGAGGAGCTTGCGCTTGCGGGTGATGTCACCGCCGTAACACTTGGCCAGGACGTCCTTGCGCATCGCGCTGATCGACTCGCGGGCGATGATCCGTGCACCGATGGCAGCCTGGATCGGCACCTCGAACTGCTGGCGCGGGATGAGCTTCTTGAGACGCTCCGTCATGAGCACGCCGTAGGCGTAGGCCTTGTCGCGATGCACGATCGCGCTGAAGGCGTCGACCGCTTCGCCCTGCAGCAGGATGTCGACCTTGACGAGGTCGGCCTCCTGCTCTCCGACGGGCTCGTAGTCGAGCGAGGCGTAGCCCTGGGTTCGGCTCTTGAGGTGGTCGAAGAAGTCGAAGACGATCTCGCCGAGCGGCATCGTGTAGTGCAGCTCGACCCGGTCCTCGCCGACGTATTCCATGCCCTGCATGGTTCCGCGGCGACCCTGGCAGAGTTCCATCACGGTTCCGACATAGTCCTTGGGTGTGAGGATGGATGCCTTGACGATCGGCTCCGAGACGCTGGCGATCTTGCCGCCGGGAAACTCGCTCGGGTTGGTGACGGTCGTGCGCTTCTTGTCATCCGTCGTGACCTCGTAGATCACGGATGGCGCGGTCGCGATGAGGTCGAGACCGAATTCGCGTTCGAGGCGCTCGGTGACGATCTCGAGGTGCAGTAGCCCGAGGAAGCCGCAACGGAATCCGAAACCGAGGGCGACGGACGTCTCCGGCTCGTAGACCAGCGCAGCGTCGCTGAGCTTGAGCTTGTCGAGCGCCTCCCGCAGTACCGGATAGTCGGAGCCGTCGATCGGATAGAGACCGGAGAACACCATGGGCTTCGGTTCCGAATACCCCTTGAGCGGCACCGTCGCCGGCTTGGCGAAGCTCGTGACCGTGTCGCCGACCTTGCTGAGCCGGACATCCTTCACGCCCGTGATGAGGTAGCCGACCTCACCGACGCCCAGACCCTTGGTGGGGGTCGGTTCTGGCGCGCTCACGCCGATCTCGAGGAGCTCGTGGGTGCTCTTCGTGCTCATCATCATGACCTTTTCGCGCGGGGCCATGGAGCCGTCGATCATGCGCACATAGGTGATGACGCCACGGTAAGCGTCGTAGACGGAGTCGAAGATCATCGCGCGGGCCGGGGCGTCGGGGTCGCCGACGGGGGCCGGGATGAGTTGGGTGACCCGATCGAGCAGTTCCGCGACGCCGGCGCCGGTCTTGCCTGAGACGCGCATCACGTCCTCCGGCCTGCCGCCGATGAGACCCGCGAGTTCTTTGGCGTACTTCTCGGGGTCGGCCGCGGGGAGGTCGATCTTGTTCAGCACCGGGATGATCGTGAGGTCGTTGTCGAGGGCGAGGTAGAGGTTCGCGAGTGTCTGGGCTTCGATCCCCTGCGCGGCGTCCACCAGCAGGATCGCGCCCTCGCAGGCGGCGAGGCTGCGGGAGACCTCGTAGGTGAAGTCCACGTGACCGGGGGTGTCGATCATGTTGAGGGCGTATGTTCCCGCTTGCACTGAGCTCGTCGAAGTGTCGAGCGCCCACGGCATCCGGACGGCCTGGCTCTTGATCGTGATGCCGCGCTCGCGCTCGATGTCCATGCGGTCGAGGTACTGGGCCCGCATGTCGCGGTCGCTGACCACGCCGGTGATCTGCAGCATCCGGTCGGCGAGCGTCGACTTGCCGTGGTCGATGTGCGCGATGATGCAGAAATTGCGGATGAAGGCCGGGTCGGTCGATGCCGGCTCGAGGGCCTTCAGTGCTTTGGGACTCACGCGTTCCTCATGGATGTCGAATTGGGGATCGGACAATTCTCCCATGCCAGGGCGCCACGGTTCTCCGACCCGGAATACGAGCATCGGCTGACCGGTTCACCCTCGCGGGCCGCAATAAAACGCAACCGGATTACCCGCCGCCCCGCTCCCCCCATAAGGATGTACCGTGCCTCAAACCGCCCAGTCCGCCGTCGACACCGCAAGCACGGATCGGGACGCATGGCGCGCCGGCCGACTGGCTTCGGTCGCCTCTCCCCAGGGAAATCTCGCGCTCATCGAAACCCGCTGGTTGCCGTCAGGCGTGCAGCTGAGTGACGGCGAGGCTCTCGCCGGCCGGCCGGCGACCGTCACCGTGACGCGCCTCGAACGGAGCAACATCGATACGGGCGAACCGGAATTCGGCATCCGCCTCTGGGATGCGGCCTCGCCCGCGGTCCAGCATTTCGACACCGTTTCGCTGTTCCCCTTCGATCCCGATTGGGTGATCGAGGCCGAGTTCACCCCCCTCGCGGGCGATCGCACGGTCCCGTTCGAGCACATCCGCGACAACGGCGGATCCCGCGACCTCGTCGTGCCGGGTGACATTACCTTCGAGCGTGACGGCGTCGATTACCGGCTCAGCGCCTTCGATGACGGCGGCGTGCTGCTGCTGGTCTTCGGCGATCCGACCAACGGCGCCCCGGATGAGGAGGGCGGCACGTACGCCTCCGGCCGGTTCCTGTTCGTCGAGCGGCCGGGCGGCGACGGCTTCGACGCGGCTGGTCGGGTCATCCTGGACTTCAATAAGGCATTCGTGCCCCCCTGCGGATTCTCCGACCAGTACAACTGCCCGCTGCCTCCGAAACAGAACCGTTTCGGTGTGCCGGTCGAAGCAGGCGAACGCTCGGTCGTCTTCTCGGCCGGCTACGACATCCACTGATCTTCCCCCACACACACAGCAACCACAGGAGAAACACGTGAAGAGACACTCGAGCCTGCTTATCGGAATCGCCGTCGCGGCAGCCGTGATGCTTGCAGGATGCTCGTCCCCGGCAACGACCAGCGGCTCGGGCGGTTCGACAGGCGCGACCATCGAGATCGGCTCGGTCTATGAGCCGCAGAACCTCGATAACACCGCCGGCGGCGGGCAGGGCGTTACCGAGGCGCTGAGCGGCAACGTCTACGAGGGACTCTTCAAGCTCACCGATGACGGCAAGGTGGAGAACCTCCTCGCGAAGGACTACAAGGTCTCGCCCGACGGCCTCACCTACTCCTTCACACTCCAGAGCGGTGTGAAGTTCCACTCCGGCAAGACCCTGACCTCCGCCGACGTGAAGTACAGCATCGAGAAAGTCACCTCCGCGAAGTCGCAGTCCGCCCGCAAGAGCAGCTTCGTAGCCATCTCGAAGATCGCGACACCGGATGACAAGACGGTGGTCATCACACTGTCGAGTCGTTCGATCTCCTTCGTCTACAACCTCAGCTATGTGTCGATCGTCAACGACACGGCCAAGAACCTGCTGACGTCGGAGGATGGAACCGGGCCGTACAAGCTCGGAGCATGGAAGCGTGGCAGCTCGCTGAGCCTCCAGCGCTTCGACGGCTACTGGGGCACTCCCGCGAAGAACAAACAGGTGGTCTTCAACTACTTCAGCGATGCGACCGCACTCAACAACGCCCTCCTCACCAAGGCGGTCGACGTCGTGACGAGCGAGCAGAGCCCGGACGCCCTCAGCCAGTTCGACAACAACTCCGCATACACGGTCAACAACGGCAAGTCGACGACGAAGCTGCTCCTGGCCTTCAACGACAAGGTCGCACCCTTCGACAAGGTGCTCGTGCGGAAGGCGATCACCTCGGCGATCGACAACAAGAAGCTGCTGAGCTCGATCTGGGGCAAGTACGGCACGCTCATCGGTTCGATGGTTCCTCCCACCGATCCCTGGTATGAAGACCTCACCAAGGTCAACCCCTACGACGTCACCCTTGCCAAGAAGGAGCTCGCCGACGCCGGCCTGCCTGGCGGTTTCACCTTCACCCTCGATACCCCGAACTACGACCCGCATCCCGCGGCGGCCGAGTTCATCAAGAGCGAGCTCGCGAAGATCGGCGTGACGGTGAACATCAACGTCATCACCGCCGACGAGTGGTACACGAAGGTGTACAAGGCACGCGATTTCACCGCCACCCTGCAGGAGCACGTGAACGACCGCGATGTCGTCTGGTACGGCAACCCGGACTTCTACTGGGGCTATAACAACCCGCAGGTCACCGAGTGGGTCACTCAGGCAGAACAGTCCACCACCACTGACGAGCAGACCGCACTGCTGAAGAAGGTCAACACGCAGATCGCGCAAGACGCGGCGAGCGACTGGCTCTATCTCTACCCGCAGATCGTGGTCGCCTCGTCGAAACTGAGCGGGTACCCTCTCAACGGCCTGAACTCGCAGTTCTACGCCTACGACATCGTCAAGAAGTAATCAACCGCGTTGACGTCCCGGTCGGAACAGTTGCGGCCGGGACACTAGCGTTGACCAACGATGACCACTTATCTGCTGCGGCGACTGGCGTTTCTCGTCGTCACGCTGCTGTTGGCGAGCGCGGTGCTGTTCTTCCTGCTCCGACTGCTGCCCGGTGATCCGGCCAACGCGCTGGTCTCGGTCGGCGCGACGCCCGAGCAGATCGCCGCCGCGCGACACCATGTCGGGGCGGACCAGCCGCTCGTCACTCAGTTCGTGACCTGGCTCGGCCAGCTGGCAACCCTCGACCTCGGAACCTCGTACATCAGCGGCCTTCCCGTCGGGCCCGAGATCGCAAGCCGCCTCGTCGTGACGATCCCGCTCACCCTCATCGCCTTCCTGCTTGCCGTGATCATCGCCGTGCCGGTCGGGTTCATCGCGGCCTATCGCTCCAGGAAATGGTACGGACT
Source organism: Microbacteriaceae bacterium (assembly GCA_025464815.1). Lineage (GTDB taxonomy): Bacteria > Actinomycetota > Actinomycetes > Actinomycetales > Microbacteriaceae > Lacisediminihabitans. Next base: position 8,556 of record JAODMW010000137.1, read on the forward strand.
GGCCATCTCCGCGGTATCGCAGCTCGGCATCGCCGTTCCGGTGTTCTGGATCGGGGTGCTGCTGATCTCGGCGTTCGCACTCTCACTGCCACTCTTGCCCGCAGGCGGCTTTCCGCCGGACGACTGGGCCGACCCTGTCGGGGCGATCCGTTCGCTCACCCTGCCCGTGCTCACCGTCGCGATCGTCATGTCGGCGTCGCTCACGCGCTATGTGCGTTCATCCGTCCTGGATGTCATCGGCAGCGACTACCTGCGCACGTCGCGCGCCCTCGGGGCGAGTTTCGCCTCCGCGATGTGGCGCCACGGCCTGCGCAATGCGGCGGTTCCCGTGATCTCGATCCTCGGCATCGAACTCGCGACCACCTTTCTCGGCGCGGTGGTCGTCGAAAGCGTCTTCGCGCTGCCCGGTCTCGGCAGCATGCTGCTCAAGGCGATCGCGCAACACGACTACCCGAACATCCAGGGCATCCTGTTCGTCAGCACCTTCGCCGTGCTGGTCATCGGGTTCCTCGCGGACTTCGTGCAGCGCGTCGTCGATCCACGCCTGCGCGACAGCATCTCGGGCAACCGCGTGGGCGGGAGGCGGGCATGAGCGCGGCGGTCGAGTTCGCGGCCGAAGTCGTCGCACCATCGAGCAGGCGCCGTTCGCTGACGCTCGTGATCGGTTGCGTGCTTGTGGGCGTCATCCTGGTCACCGCCCTGCTGTCGCTCATCTACCTGCCCTATGCACCGGATGACACGAGCGGCGCACGCCTCGCACCGCCGAGCCCCGAACACTGGGCCGGAACCGACAAACTCGGTCGCGACCTGCTCACCCAGCTCATGATCGGAGCCCGCATCGCGCTCGCGGTCGGTGTCGGATCGGTGCTGCTCGGCGGGATGCTCGGCATCGCGATCGGACTGCTCGTGGCGTTCGCGGTGCGCTGGCTGGACGACACCCTCTCCGCGGTGCTCGACGTGCTCATCGCCTTTCCGACGCTGCTGCTCGCGATGCTCATCGTCGCCGCGCAGGGAGCGTCACTCGGCTCTGCGATCCTCGCGATCGGCCTCGCCATGAGCGCGATCGTCGCGAGGCTGACCCGCGTGCTCGCCAAGCGCATCCTGTCGCAGGACTATGTCACGGCCGCGCGCGTCTCGGGCACCGGCTGGTGGGGGCTCATCGTGCAGCATGTGCTCCCGAACATCTGGCCGACGATCGTCGTCAATCTCGCTCTGCAGTTCGGCCTTGCCGTGCTCGCCGAGGCGAGTCTCTCCTACCTCGGGCTCGGCGCGCCGCCGCCGAATGCGTCCTGGGGCCGCATCCTGCAGGAGGCCCAGGGCACGGTGCTCGTCGCACCGGTCGGCGCGATCGCGCCCGGCGTTCTGCTCGTGGTGCTCGTAATCGGCATCAACCTCGTCGCGGACGGCCTTCGGGATGTCGGCGACCCGACCAGAAGGAGGTCGCGATGAGCGGCCTCATCGTCGACGGTCTCAGCGTGACCACGTCGAGCGGGCGCGTTCTCGTGAAGAACCTGGATTTCTCGGTCGCGCCCGGCGAACGCTTGGGGTTGATCGGCGAATCCGGTAGCGGCAAGTCGCTCACCGCGCTGGCGATCATAGGCCTGCTGCCCGAGGGTCTCCGAGCTACCGGGAGCGTGTCCCTGTCGGGTTCCGAGGTCGTCGGAGTCGCCGAACGCCGCCTGGTCGGCCTGCGCGGGCGCGAGGCGACCGTCGTCTTCCAGGAGCCGCTCACCGCCCTCGATCCACTCATGCGCCTCGGCAACCAGGTCGCCGAACCGCTGAGGAGGCTCGCCGCAGACCGTGGCGATAAACCGAGTCGCACACAACTCCGCTCAGGGATCCTCGCCGCTCTCGACGAGGTCGCTCTGCCCGACGCCGAACGCATCCTCCGGTCGTTCCCGCACGAGGTCTCCGGCGGCCAGCGGCAGCGGGTCGCGATAGCCATCGCCCTCGCCGGAGAGCCGAAGCTGCTGAT
>JAODMW010000170.1 GCA_025464815.1 Microbacteriaceae bacterium
CCATCGAAAAGCTGGCCGACGGAGAAGAACTCCTCGTCGACGGTGGAGGCGGGGATGTTGAAGTGCTGCTGCACACCGGGGAGGTCGGTGAAGCGAATATCAAGGAACTTGATGTCGTTGTCCTTGATGAACTTGAGCACCTCTGAAGAATCACTGAACATGTGAAGGACTCCAATGAGCTTGGTACTGGTACGGCGGCAAACGCAGCCAATGTGAGGTTAGACGCGGGGGGTTTCGCCATGGTGTCGCTATTGTTTCCGGCATGTTACGGCTGGCTGTCGACGTAGGATGTTGGCATGGCTGGCCCGCGTTCGTCCGATTCGGCGAGCACGCGAACCGATGGCGCGGACTGGCCGGGCCGGAGGCTCGGTCTGCCAGAGACCGGACCACGGTCGGTCGGTCGGCTGGGTCGCCGAATCGGTGCACTCGCCATCGATGGAGCCATCGCGGACCTGATCGCCATCGCGTTCTTCAACTACGATGCGTGGGCGATCCTCGCCATCCTGGCGGTCCTTCAGATCCTGTTCATCACCTTGCTGAGCGGGAGCATCGGGCACCTCATCGTCGGGTTGCGCGTCGTTCCGCTCACACCGGGCTGGATCGGCGTGTGGCGCCCGGCGCTCCGCACGGTACTGCTGTGCATCGTGGTTCCCGCATTGATCTGGGATCGCGACCAGCGCGGACTGCACGACAAGATCGCGGGAACGGTGCTGGTCAGGCGCTAACGCGGTCGTGGTGCGCGTGCCCTCAAGGGATCGACGCCCTTGGGGATCGGCAGCTGGTTCTTTCCGAGCGAACTCAGGCGGTTGCTCACGGCGTAGACCTCCGACTTGTTGAGCGAGCGCTTGAATCGCGCCATACGACCGGCCAGCTTGTGCAGCGGAATCGAGTCCTCGTCCGGACCGACGTGCAGGAAATTGACCGCGACGTTGGGGAGGATGCGGGTGACACGCCTGCGCTCTTCGTCCAGCATCTTCTGCGTGCGGGACTGCGGGCCCTCGCCGATGAGGACCACGCCGCCGTTGCCGACAGCGCGGTAGACGGCATCCTGTGTCCTGGGGCTGACCGCGACGGGCATTTCGCTGGCCGTCCATCCGCGTCGCAACGAGCTCTTGAGCACGGCACCGACCGCGCCCGGCTGTCCCTCGATCTGCGCATAGGCGGCCTTCTCCGCCTTGCGGCCGAGCACGATCAGGAAGAGCAGCACTCCACCGAGCACGCCAGCGATGATCCACAGCGCGAAACCCAGCGGGGCATCGCCGGAGAGGATGAAACCGGCCACGATCCCGAGGAGGATCGGTGCGAAGAACGCGAGTGCCATCCACCAGATCGCGGTGGAGTCCTGCTTGCGGGTCATCTGGAAGACCTGGAACATCTGCTTCAGACGACCCGGCTCTTTCGGTGGCTTGGGAGCCGAGGTTGAGGTGCGTGCCATGTGTCTAGGATACGGCCTGGGCAAAGCCCAGCGAAGCATCGGCGAGGTGCCGGAGGGACTCCGGAACTGCCCGTTGCTTCGCGACCATGGACTGCGCCCAGAGACGCCCGGCCCGGTACGAGGAACGAACCAGGGGACCGGCCAGCACTCCCAGGAACCCGATCTCCTCGGCTTCGGCCTTCATTTCGAGGAATTCCTCCGGCCGCACCCAGCGTGCCACCGGCAGATGCCGCGGGCTCGGCCTGAGGTACTGGGTGATCGTGATGATGTCCGTGCCTGCATCGTGCAGGTCCTGCAGGGCCTGGCTGACCTCTGAGCGCTCCTCACCCATGCCGAGGATCAGGTTCGACTTGGTGATCAGGCCCGCCGCCCGACCCTGGGTCAGTACATCGAGCGAGCGCTCATAGCGGAACGCCGGCCGGATGCGCTTGAAGATGCGCGGCACCGTTTCGACATTGTGGGCGAATACCTCCGGCCGGGAGGAGAATACCTCGCCAAGGAGCTCCGGATTGCCCGAAAAGTCCGTCGCAAGTATCTCGACGCCCGTTCCAGGGGATTGCGCGTGGATCTGTCTGACGGTCTCCGCGTGCAGCCAGGCGCCCTCGTCGGGAAGATCGTCGCGGGCGACGCCCGTCACGGTGGCGTAGCGCAGGTTCATCGCGACGACGGACTCCGCGACACGACGCGGCTCGTCCCGGTCGTAGTCGGCAGGCTTGCCGGTGTCGATCTGGCAGAAGTCGCAGCGGCGCGTGCACTGCGATCCACCGATGAGGAAGGTGGCCTCGCGGTCTTCCCAGCACTCGAAGATGTTGGGGCAGCCCGCCTCCTGGCACACGGTGTGCAGGTTCTCGCCCTTCACCAGCTGCTGCAGCTGCAGGTACTCCGGACCCATCTTCGCGCGGGTCTTGATCCAGTCGGGTTTGCGTTCGATCGGCGTTTCGGCGTTGCGCACTTCGATGCGCAGCATCCGGCGTCCGTCTGGCGCGGCGGTCATACCGTTGCTCCGACGACGGTCGAGAAGTGACGTTCGATGAGGGGAACGACATCGGCCGGATCGACCCGCCGGCCGAGGATCTCGGAGATGGAGGTGACACCGGCATCCGGCAGGCCGCAGGCGACGATCGATTCGTAGGCGGTGAAGTCGTTGCTGCAGTTGAGCGAGAAGCCGTGCATGGTGACACCCCCGGCGACGCGGATACCGATCGCGGCGATCTTGTCGGTGCCATCGATCCAGACGCCGGACCTGCCGTCCACTCGCCCGGACTCGATGCCGAGTTCGTCGAGCACGTCGATGAGCATGGCTTCCAGGCGGCGAACGTAGCCGACGACGTCGATCGGCTCCAGGAGGCGCAGGATCGGGTAGCCGACGAGCTGTCCAGGACCGTGCCAGGTGATCTTTCCACCGCGATCGACATCGATGACGGGCGTGCCATCCGTCGGGCGCTCGGATTGTTCCGTGCGTTTACCCGCCGTGTAGACCGACGGATGCTCGAGCAGGAGCACGGTATCGGGGGAGTTGCCGTCACTGACGGAACGATGGGTTGCGCGTTGCAGCTCAAGGGCTTGCAGATACGGCACGGAGTTGGCGCTTAGCCCCGCGACGACAAAGTCGACCACACGGAGAGCTTAGCCTGAGCCCGCCGTCGGGCCGAAACACGTCTCCTCTCCAACCGGCGTCCGCCGAACGGCTCCACAGATTGCGCTGGTGCCCGACGCGGTGAAGCCTTCAGAACGCACACTGCGTTCGTGGATGTTGTCGGCGGCTATCGGCTGGTACGCAAACTCGGCGAGGGCGAGCGTGCCGAGGTCTACCTCGGACATGCCGGACCGGGGGAGCCCGCGGATGCCGAGCGCACCGCAGCGATCAAGGTCTATCGGTCGACGACATCCGTCGACAGCATCGATGAGGAGATCGAGGCTCTCGCGCGATCCTCCTCCCGCCACCTGCTCGCGCTCCGTGACCTCGCGATAGCGCCGAACGGGTATCCCAGCCTCGTGCTGCCCCGGCTCGGTTCGAGCAGCCTGGCGCGGCTGGTCGAGACGCGGTCGTCCCTGGAGGCCGGCGAGGTGGTCACCGCCCTCGCGCCGATAGCGGCCGCCGTGGGGGAGCTCCACCGGGTGGGTGTCGCCCACGGCCGCGTACGGCTGTCCAGGGTGCTGCTTGATCCTTCAGGCGCTCCGATTCTCGCGGGCTTCGGGAGCGCCAGGGTGATCGGGCCGCTTCCATCGGGGGACGGCGATCGCAGCCTGACGCCGGCCCAGCTGGAGAAGGTCCCGTATGTCCTCGAAGATCTCGTCGGCCTTGCGGAGTCGGCTCGCGGCCTGCTCGACAGTGTGGATACCGGAGATCATCGCCGGGAGGTCGCCGATCTGCTCGAGTGGCTCGATGAGACGGATTCGGCAGCCAACGCACACGACTTCTCCGCTCAACTCTCGGAGCGGCTCTTCGATCTAGCGCCGGCGCTGCCGCTTCGCGTGCGGTCCGCCGACGATGAGGGCGTTCCGCGCAGGATCCCGCAGCGAACGACACCACCGAGCGCACCCCACCCGGGCGATCGCAGCGATCCTGTGCAGCGGAAACGGCTGGCGGGCATCCCTCTGCCGGAGTGGGTGGACGAGGTGCTCGGTGCATCTCTCGATTCGCATCCGCTGGCCGCCCTGCGCACTCGCGTCATCCTGGCACTCGCGCCCGTGCGTCGTTCCGTCTGGATTGCCGGTGGTGCGGGACTCATCGCGGTCGTTATCGCCATCGTGGTCCTCTCAGGCCAGGGGTCGAGCGCTGCGCCCGAAACTGCCGCCTCGCACACCCCGGCACAGGCCGGCGCCCAGCCGATCACGGCGGACGAGGGCGCGGCGGAGGATCCGATGACGGCGGCGAAAGCGCTCCTGGCCGCCCGCGATTCCTGCATCTCTCAACGCTCGGTGATCTGCCTCGATCGCGTCGACCAGAAGGATTCGGCCGCGATGGAGGCGGACGTGGCCCTCATCCGTCGGTTGCAGGAGGGCGCGAACCTATCGAAAGGAACGCAGCTCGGTGGCGTCGAACTGCGACTGGTGCAGCAGCTCGGAGCGTCGGCGATCATCGGATTCACGACGCCGGCCGGGGACGACACCTCACCGGCTTCGCTCCTCATGCTGAAGAGCGAAGTCGGCTGGCGGATCAGGGACCTGATCCTGGGTTAGCGGGTGGAACTGCTCAGATGCCGAGGTTTCCGGCGAAGTCGCCGCCCTCGAGTCGGTTCTTGACGGCGACGAGGAAGCGCGCGGCATCCGCTCCGTCCACGATGCGGTGATCGTAGGACAGGGCGAGGAACACGGTCGAGCGGATCGCGATCGAGTCGAGACCGTCGTTGGTGACGACGACGGGTTTCTTGGTGACGATCCCCGTGCCGAGAATGGCGGACTGGGGGAGGAAGACGATCGGCGTGTCGAAGAGCGCGCCACGGGATCCGGTGTTCGTCAGGGTGAAGGTGCCACCGGCCAGCTCGTCGGGCTTGAGCTTGTTGTCGCGGGTACGGGCCGCGAGGTCGGCGATTTGGAGGGCGAGGCCGGCCAGATCGAGCGAGCTCGCATCGCGGATGACCGGAGTCAGCAGTCCACGCTCGGTGTCGACGGCGATCGACATGTTCTCCTGGGCCGGATACACGATGGTGTCGCCGTCGATCGTCGCATTGACGATCGGGTAGGCCCTCAACGCCTCTGCGGCGGCAAGGGCGAAGAACGGGAGGAAGGAGAGCTTCTGGCCGGTCTTGGCCAGGAAGTCCGCCTTCACCCTGTCGCGGAAATTGGCGACGAGGGTGACGTCCACTTCGACGACCGAGGTGAGTTGTGCCGAGCTCTGCATCGAGATGACGGCGCGCTCCGCGATGACCTTGCGAAGACGGGACATCGGCACGCTCGTGCCGCGCAGCGGTGACGTCTCGACGGCAGCCGGAGCGGGCGTCTCCGTCGTCGCTTCTGGTTCTCCCGCCGTAGTCGCGGTGAGAACGTCCTGCTTGCGGATGCGACCGCCGATCCCGGAACCGGACAGGGTCGAAAGGTCGATGCCCCGCTCGTTGGCGAGCTTGCGTACCAGGGGCGTCACGTAGCCGGCATTCGACGCGTCGACGGTTGCGGCAGGGGCCGGCGCGACCGGTGCAGCGGGAGCCTCGGCAACCGGGGCTGGTTCGGCCACGGGCTCTGGAGCGGCTTCGACGGCGGGTGCCTGATCGACGGCGGTGGCAGGGGCGGGCGGAGCGGAAGCCACCGGGGTCTCCTCCGCGGGAGCCGGGGCATCCACAGACGGGACCTCGGCGACAGGAGCTGGCGCTGCTTCCTGGACGGGAGTGGGCTGCGCAACCTCGGCGGCGGGCTGCGGCTCGGGCTCTGCCTGCTGCTCTGGCGCTGGTGCCTCTGCTGCTGGTGCCTCTGCGGCTGGCGCTTCTGCTGGGGGAGCCTCTGCCGCAGGTGCATCCGCGGGCTGCCCTCCGCCCGAGCCATCGCCGATGGTGACGAGCGGCGTGCCGACCTCCACGGTCTCATCCTCGGCCACGAGAATCGCCTCGATCACGCCTGCAATGGGCGACGGGATCTCGGTGTCGACCTTGTCGGTCGAGACTTCGAGCAGCGGCTCGTCGACTTCGACGTGGTCGCCCACGTTCTTCAACCAGCGGGTTACCGTACCCTCGGTGACACTCTCTCCGAGTGCCGGGAGGTTGACGGATTCGCTCATCAGTGATGCTCCTTTAGACCAGTTCGGTTTCTCTAGCTTAGTTCGCTGCTCTGCAACTCAGAGGGCGTGCAGCGGCTTGCCTGCGAGGTGGAGGAAGGCCTCACCCAGTGCTTCATTCTGGGTGGGATGCGCGTGAATGAGCGGAGCGACATCCTCCGGGTACGCTTCCCAGTTCACGGCGAGCTGCGCTTCGCCGATGAGCTCGCCAACGCGCGCGCCGATCATGTGCACGCCGACGACCGGACCATCGTTCACTCGCACCACCTTGATGGAGCCCGAGGTGCCGATGATGTGGCTCTTGCCGTTTCCTGCGAGGTTGTAGTCGTAACTCGTCACCTTGTCGGCGCCGTACTGCTCCTGCGCCCTGACTTCGGAGAGGCCGACGGATGCGACCTCGGGGTCGGAGTAGGTGACCTTGGGGATGTTCACATCCTGGATCACGATCGGGTTGAGTCCGGCGATCTCCTCCGCGACGAAGATCCCCTGCTGGAATCCGCGGTGTGCGAGCTGGAGGCCGGGAACGATGTCCCCGACGGCATAGACGCCGGGCACGTTCGTCGCGAGCCGCTCGTTGGTGAGCACGAAGCCACGGTCCATGGCGATGCCGACCTCTTCGTAACCGACATTCGCCGTCGACGGTCCGCGGCCGACGGCCACGAGAAGGAGCTCGGCCTCGAAGGTCTGTCCGTCTTCGAGGGTGACGACGACGCCTTCGTCGTTCTGTGTGACGCTCTGGAAGCGCACACCGACGCTGAAGTTGATTCCGCGCCTGCGGAACGCGCGCTCGAACTGCTTGCTGATCGACTCGTCTTCGTTGGGGACCAGGTGGGGAAGTGCCTCGATGATCTGCACCTCGGCGCCCCAGCTCTTCCAGACGCTGGAGAACTCGACGCCGATCACGCCACCGCCGAGAACCGCGACCTTCTTGGGAACGAAATCCAGCTCGAGGGCCTGCTCGGAGGTGATGACACGCCCGCCGATCTCGAGGCCCGGCAGCGACCGCGAGTAGGAGCCGGTGGCCAGGATGATGTTCTTGCCGACGAGGACGTCCTCGCCGACCCGAACCGAGTTGGGGGAGACGAGGCGGCCCTCACCCTCGATCACCGTGATGCCGCGCGCCTTGATGAGGCCCTGGAGGCCCTTGTACTTGCTCGAGACGACACCCTCGCGGTACGAGGTGACCGCGGCGATGTCGACACCGTCGAAGGTGGAGGTGACACCGTATTTGGCGGACTCTCGCGTGACATCCGCGACCTCGGCGGAGTGCAGGAGTGCCTTGGTAGGAATGCAGCCGACATGGAGGCAGGTGCCGCCCAGTTTTCCTTTTTCGACGAGGGCTACGGTGAAGCCCAATTGGCTCGCGCGCAGGGCTGCGGCGTATCCGCCGCTTCCTGCTCCGAGGATCACAATGTCAAAATTCTGTTCCGACACCCAGCGGCTCCCTTGGTTCTCAGGATTTAGTGCGTTAGTCCCGCCAGCGTGGTCGGCGGCAGACAGCAAAGGCTCGATTTTTTCCAGCCACAAAGACCTTACTACGCATGGGAAATGTCCTCGGCCAGTGCGAGGAGGCTCCGCACGGCGACACCGCTCGGTCCTTTGCCGGTGAAGCCGTATCCGGAGCCGCTGTTGTTCGCAGAGCCCGCGATGTCGAGGTGAGCCCACGGGATCCTGCCCGTTTCGGGCGCCGGCCTCGGGCCCACGAATTCCTGCAGGAAGACGCCGGCGAGAAGCATCCCCGCAGCCGTGTTGCCGATCTTCGCGTTGGCGATGTCCGCGATGTCGGAATTCAGCAGTGCACGTAGCTCGCCGGGCAGCGGCATGGGCCAGAACAGCTCTCCCTCGGCTTTCGCGATGGACACCACCTGGGCGACGAGATCCTCGTCGCCCATCACGGCCGAGTACCGATCGCCGAGGGCCACCCGGGCCGCACCCGTGAGGGTCGCGACGTCGATGATGGCGTCCGGGTATTCCTCGCTGGCCGCGACCAGGCCGTCCGCCATCACGATCCTGCCCTCCGCATCCGTGTTGAGGACCTCAACGGTCTTGCCTCCGCGGATGCGGAGCACGTCGTTCGGCCGGGTCGCGGATCCGCCCGGCATGTTCTCCGCGATGCAGAGCCAGGCCGTCAACCGGATGTCGAGGCCCAGCTCGGCCGCGGCGAATACGACGGCCATCACCGTGGCGGCCCCGGTCATGTCGTACTTCATCCCCACCATGGATGCCCCGGGCTTGAGTGAGAGGCCGCCCGTGTCGAAGGTGATGCCTTTGCCGACGAAGGCGAGGTGGCGAGAGGCGCCGGACGGTGAATAGCTGATTTTGACCAGACGTGGTCCGCGTGCAGAACCCGCCCCCACCCCGAGGATGCCGCCGAAGCCCTCGGCTTCGAGCGCCGACCTGTCCAACACGTCGACGCTGACCGGAAGGTCGGCGGCGATGGCCAGCACGGCATCGGCGAAGGACTCGGGATAGAGGTCCGAAGGCGGAGCGTTGACCAGATCCCGCACACGATGGATGGCGGTGCCCACGATCGCCGCGCGAGAAAGGAGCCCGTTTCCGGAATCCACTGCCGAGACGATCGTGATTTCCGCTGCGGGCAGCATGGTCGCCTCGAGCGACGACGATCGATACTCCGTGTAGGAATAGGCCCCGATCGCTGCGCCCTCGAGCACGGCCAGCAGCTCCGCCGAAGCGTTTGTCGGAAGTGCGAGCGCGAGGGAGGAAACGCCAGTGAGCCGGCGAGCCGCAGTGCCTGCTGCATATCGCAGGGAGCCTGGCGTCACGGGCGCGGATCCGAGACCGACCAGGGCGATGCTGCCCGCCGCGATGTCGCTCGCCGGCAGGCGGACGACCTCGTCCCTGCCACCGGTGAACCCGATCGTCGACAGGGTGGAGCGCAGCGCCTCGAATGCTGGATCGTCCGTGTAGAGCGTCGGGCCGTCATCCGAGGACCCGACCCCGAGCACCAGCACATCGGCGGAAACGGTAGTGAGGGAATCGGTGCTGATGCTCAGGGAGGGGACTGTCATCCCGCAATCGTATCGGCCGGTATTCGCCTGCCTCGGCATGCACGATGCATCGTGTTCGCTTACGGCATCACGGCAGGATGGCCGATCCGGCGGCCAGGTGCGGAGGCCGTGATTAGAGTTAATGCATGCAAGATTCAGAGGGCCTCTACGAGCTGAACCCGGACGTCACAGACGTACCGGAAGGCCTCCATTTGATCGCTGGACTCACCGGTTTTGCCGACGCCGGGTCCGCGGTGACACAGCTCAGCGAATACTTCGTCGACACCCTCGACCAGCGCGTCGTTGCCACTTTCGACACCGATACGCTCCTCGACTATCGTGCGCGCCGTCCAACCATCTACTTCGATCAGGACCACCTGAGCGACTACCGCCCCGCCCGGCTCGGGCTCTACCTCGCGACTGACGAGATCGGGCAGCCCTTCCTCTTCCTCACCGGTTTTGAACCCGACTTCCAATGGGAGCGCTTCAGCGCCGCGGTCCTCGGCCTCATCGCCAAGTACAAGGTGAAGACGACGACCTGGGTGCATGCTATCCCGATGCCGACCCCGCACACGCGTCCGATCGGTGTGACGGTCAGCGGCAATCGCGTCGAACTCATCGATGCCATGTCCATCTGGAAGCCGAACACCCAGGTGCCTGCCAACGCGCTTCATCTCGTCGAGTACCGGCTGCAGCAGATGAACCATCCGACGGTCGGCTTCGTGCTCCTGATTCCCCACTATCTCGCGGACACGGAATACCCGGATGCGGCGGTGAAGGCCCTCGAGAGCATCGGCGCCGCCACGGGGCTGATCTTCCCTTCCGACCACTTCCGTGACGAGGGGCGCGAGTTCCTCGCCAAGATCGACAGCCAGGTGGAGACCAACCCGGAGCTCGCACGGCTGGTCGGCGCCCTCGAAGAACGCCATGACTCCTATATGGCCGGCAACCCGTTGCGTTCGCAATTGACCGACGAGGACGGCGAGCTTCCTTCGGCCGACGAGATCGCTGCAGAACTGGAGAACTTCCTCGCCATCCGCCGCAACGGCGAAGACGAGCCGCCGACTCTGCGCTAGTTCCGCCACTTCTGGCGCCCGTCGTCGCGGCGTTACAGTGACGTAGTGAACTCTCGACGATCCTGGCTTGTCTGGGGTGTCGCAGTATTCGCCTACATCGTCGCCGTTCTCCAGCGAAGTTCCCTCGGGGTCTCCGGTGTCGAAGCCGCGCACAGATTCGATGTCTCGGCATCGCTGCTGTCGAGCCTCGCGGTCGTGCAGCTCGTGGTCTATGCGGCACTCCAGATCCCGGTCGGTGTGATGCTCGACCGTGTCGGGCCGAAGTTCCTGATCGCGGCAGGCGCACTGCTCATGGTGGGTGGCCAGGTCGTCCTCGCCGTGGCACCGAGTATCGGGGTGGCGATCGTCGGGCGCATCCTGGTCGGTGCCGGGGATGCGATGACCTTCATCTCCGTCATGCGATTGCTCGCGTCGTGGTTCCGGGGACGACTGCTGCCCCAGATATCGCAGTGGACGGGGAACATCGGCCAGCTCGGGCAGGTGCTCTCCGCTATCCCGCTGTCCTTCATCCTGCATCGCTACGGCTGGAGCGCCGCTTTCCTGAGCGCCGCAGGCCTTTCCGCTCTCGCGCTCGTGCTCGTCGTACTCCTGATGTCCAACGGCCGGTCGGACGCCGTCAGGACCGACCGTGTGTCGAGCTGGGCTGGAGCGATGAAGCAGCTCAGGGAGTCGTTGGCCAGGCCGGGCACGCAGCTCGGATTCTGGTCGCACTTCGTGACACAGTCTTCTGGCACCGTGTTCAGCCTCCTGTGGGGCTTTCCTCTGCTCACGTCGGGGCTCGGCTACAGTCCTGCCGTGGCGTCGGAGATGCTCACCCTCATCGTGGTGGCCGGCGTGATCAGCGGACCGATCCTGGGCATCCTCATCGCGCGCTTCCCCCTGCGGCGATCCAACCTCGTACTCATGATCGTGGCGGCGATCGGCATCGTCTGGACCGCGGTGCTGCTCTGGCCCGGGCATCCGCCGTTCTGGCTCGTCGTGCTGCTCGTCATCGTGCTCGGCATCGGCGGGCCCGGCTCGCTGATCGGCTTCGACTTCGCCCGCAGTTTCAATCCGCTGCGCAGCCTCGGATCAGCGAACGGCATCGTGAACGTCGGTGGTTTTCTCGCGAGTTTCGTGATGATGTACCTGATCGGCCTCGTGCTCGACCTGCTCAATCAAGCGCGAATCGCGGGCGGGTTGCCTAGTGATGTCTTCTCCTGGGATTCATTCCGGGCGGCTCTGACCGTGCAATATCTGATCGTCGGTGCCGGGGTGGTCTTCCTCGTGATCGCGCGGCGCCGCACGCGTCGGAGGATGCACGAGGACGAGGGAATACAGGTGCCCCCGCTCTGGGTTGCATTAGTGAGGTCGCGGCGGCGCCGGAAGATATAGCGATTCGCCGCCGTTGGCAAGAGGCAGCCGTAAACCGTGCAATAATTGACGTAAGACCCGTTCAGGTTCACGCGGTTTCGTTGCACATTCGTGGCGCAGCGGATCAGGACTTGACATGGGTCTTAGTGCTGCCCGGAAAACACAGTGCTGCCCGGAAAACACAGTGCTGCCCGGAAAACACAGTGCTAGCCGAAAACGGTGCCAGCCGAAAACACAAACCGAGCGGCAGTACAGCGTCCACCTGAGTGTTGTACCCGCTAACAATTCGATGTGAAAGGTGTCCCAACATGGCCGCCCGAACCAAAACAACAGCCCTCGCTGAGCCAGAGGCAGTAGACGAGGTCAGCGTTGACTCCGTCGCACCTGCCAAGG
>JAODMW010000180.1 GCA_025464815.1 Microbacteriaceae bacterium
GCAACCCAGATTCATCTCGTCCGTCATGGTGAGGTGTACAACCCGGAGAGGATCCTCTACGGGCGGCTTCCGGGGTACCACCTGTCGGATCTCGGGCACCGCATGGCAAGCGCGGCGGCGAAGCAGCTGGCCGGGCATCCGATCGTCAAGCTGTATGCGAGTCCGCTGCAGCGTGCTCAAGAGTCCGCGAAACCGTGGTCCGAGGGCTTCGGTCTCGAGATCAACACCGACGAGCGCCTCATCGAACCCTTCAACAAGTTCGAAGGCGGCACTTTCGAGTTCGGCGCGGCAGTTCTTTCCAAGCCGCACGTGTGGCCCTGGGTGCTCAACCCCTTCAAGCCGAGTTGGGGTGAACCCTACGTGAGCGTCGTCACCCGGATGCTGTCGGCCATCGAGGACGCGTGGGGCTCTGTCGACGGCGGCGAGGTCGTGATGGTCAGCCATCAGATGCCGATCGTGATGGTGCAGCGATCGCTCGCCGGACAGAAGCTCTTTCACGATCCGCGCAAGCGGCTATGCCACCTGTCGAGCATCACGACGATCGAGAAGCGCGGCGACCGATTCGTCCAGGTCGACTACCGGGACCCCGCGGCGGACCTGCTCGCGCAGTCCATCGACCTGGGAGCGGTGTGAGAGCGCTCGGCCGCGTAAGAGTACGCGCATCCATCGTCGCGCTCGGCGTCGCCGCGACTCTCGTTGTGAGCGGCTGCACGACGGACAAGCTCGCCAGCGACTACAGCTCGAACAGCGGCACCAGTTACAACGACGATAACGGTCGCCCCGTTCTCGTCAAGGCTGCTGATCGCGCCAAAGCGATCTCCTTCCAGGCGAAAACGGATGACGGGATGCCCCTGTCGATCGCGGACTACAAAGGCAAGGTCGTGGTCGTCAACTTCTGGTACGCCAGCTGCGGCCCGTGCCGCGCGGAGGCGCCCATCCTGCAGGGCCTGTACGACAAATACCAGGACCAGGGCGTCGCCTTCGTCGGCGTCAATACCTTCGACCAGCCGGAGCAGGCCCTGTCCTTCGAGAAGAAGTACGGCGTGACCTATCCGTCGGTGATGGATGTCGACAGCGGCGCAGTGCGGATCGCCTTCGCCGGCGCGGTCGCCCCGACCGCGACACCGACCACCTACGTGCTCGACAGCAAGGGGCAGGTGGCTGCGCGCATCGTCGGCGAGCTTCAGTCGCAGTCGATCCTGAACACGCTCATCTCCGACACCCTCGCCGAGGGCAAGTAGTGGACAACCCGATCTCACAACTGGTCTTCGGCGGCAACCTGCTGGTCGCCATGCCGATAGCCCTGCTGGCCGGCGTCCTCGCTTTCGCGTCTCCCTGCGTGCTTCCCCTCGTGCCCGGCTATCTCGCCTACGTCGGCGGATTCGCTGGAAAGCCGGAGAAGAAGGAACGCGGCCGGCTGCTGATCGGCGTCTCGCTCTTCATCCTCGGATTCAGCCTCGTCTTCGTGACCTTCATCCTCCTGTTCTCCGTGGCCGGCGTGCTGCTCACGCCCTGGAAAGACCTGATCACCCGCATCGCCGGTGTCATCGTCATCGTGATGGGTCTCGTCTTCATCGGGCAGTTCAGCTTTCTGCAGCGCAGCTTCAAGCCCGAATGGCGGGTGGCGACGGGCCTCGGCGGCGCACCACTGCTCGGCATCGTGTTCGGTCTCGGCTGGGCACCCTGCATCGGTCCGACCCTCACCGCTGTCTCGTTGCTCAGCACCGGCAGCGGCAGCGCCTGGCGCGGTCTGCTGCTCGGCATCCTCTACTGTCTCGGCCTCGGCATCCCCTTCCTCCTCGTCGCCATGGGACTCAACTGGGTCAGCGGTTCTGTCGTCTGGCTCAAGCGCCACATCCGGGTGATCAACATCGCCGGAGGCGCCCTCATGATCCTGATTGGTGTTCTCATGGTCAGCGGACTCTGGCAGATGTTCATCTCGAGTCTCGGGTCGGTGATCGGCAGCTTTGTCCCGTCCCTCTGACCACATCGATTCGCCCGCACCGCGGCCGAAGGATGGCGAGGTAACACAGCCCAGGCTCGGGCCTGTCGGCTACCTGCGCTTCTTCTGGCGCCAGCTCACCAGCATGCGAACGGCGCTCTTCCTGCTGCTGCTGCTCGCCATCGCGGCGGTGCCCGGCTCGCTGTTCCCGCAACGCAGCTCGGACCCGAACGGTGTCACCCTCTACTTCACGAACAACAAGGACCTCGCCCCGATACTCGACAAGCTCCAGCTATTCGATGTCTACACCTCCGCCTGGTTCTCCGCGATCTATCTCCTGCTCTTCGTCTCGCTCATCGGCTGCGTGATTCCCCGCACGACGTTCCACCTGAAGGCGCTGCGCTCGAGGCCGCCACGGACGCCGGCGCGTCTCGAACGTCTCGCCGGGTTCAGTGCCTTCGAGGTGGCTCCCGGCCAGGTGGATGCCGCATCCGCCCCCATCACGGCGGCGTCGGCGGTCGAGGCGGCGCGAGTGACCCTGCGCAAGTCCGGCTACCGGGTGCAGCTCTTCGACGGTCGCGGACCCGGCGGACCGGAGCTCTCGGTCTCGGCGGAACGGGGCTACCTACGGGAGACCGGCAACCTGGTCTTTCACACGGCGCTCATCGGCATCCTGCTGGCCGTCGGCATCGGCGGCGGCTTCGGCTACACGGGACAGAAGGTGCTGGTGGTCGGCCAGGCTTTCGCCAACGTTCGGCTCAGCTTCGACTCCTTCAATCCCGGGCGCTTCTTCAGCGACTCCGCGCTGCAGCCGTACCGTCTCATCCTGGACAGTTTCTCGGCGAAGTACGAGACGCAGAACCTCAACGCCTACGGTCAGCCCATCGACTACACGGCGAAGGTGACGACCTACGACGAGTCCGGCAAGGGCACGAAGCAGGTGCTCAAGGTCAACTCTCCGCTGGAGATCGGCGGCAATCAGATCTACCTGCTTGGCAACGGCTACGCCCCCACCATCACCGTGCGCGATCCGGATGGCAGGGTGGTGTTCTCCGAGTCGGTTCCTTTCCTGCCGCAGGACGCCAACCTCACCTCCCTCGGGATCGTGAAGGTCCCGGATGGGCTGTCGACGCAGATCGGTATGCGCGGTTTCTTCTATCCCACGGCGGCCAGTCTCAACACCGGGGCACTGGCATCCAGCAATCCCGACCTGCTCAACCCCGAGCTCTCGCTCTTCGTCTACAAAGGCGACCTCGGCATCGACAAGGGCGTGCCGACATCGGTCTACACCCTTAACACGGACAAGATGACCGAGATCGCGGGCCTCGATTCCGCGGCAGGCGCGATCAAGCTCAAGCCGGGGGAGACGGTGAAGCTGCCGCAGAACCTCGGATCGATCACCTTCGAGAACATGGCTCCCGCATCCGATCCGAAGAATCTCGGGAAGAGCGTTCCACGCTTCGCCTCTCTCGATGTCCACCGCGATCCGACCCAGGGCTGGGTCCTTTTCTTCGCGATCTGCGTGCTGGGAGGACTGCTCACGTCGCTCTTCATCCCGCGCCGTCGCGTGTGGGTCAAGGTCATCGAGGCCGCGGACGGGCGCCTGCGCCTCGAATACGCGGGACTGGCGCGCGGGGAGGACCCCGGCCTCGAGTCGGCGGTGGCGGATATCGCGGCGCGACACGCGCAGCAGCTCGGGCTTAGGCTGACACGGTGACCGAAACCCTGGCGTCGTATTCCCTCGTCGCGATCTATTCAGCGATGGCCGTTTACCTCTTCGCTTTCATCGCCTTCACCCTCGACCTCGCCAAGCGGTCCGCGGAGGCGCCCGCCGTCGCGGCGGCGATCCCGACGGCGCGTGTCGGGCAGCTCAGCAGTGCCGGCAGCGTCACGACGCTCGAACGTCCCCTCGCCGCCGAAGCCCCGGCTCCGCGCCGCTCCTCGAACCGCTTCGAGCGGGTGGCTTACGCGCTCACGATCCTCGGCTGGCTGCTCCACGTCGGCGGAACCGTGCTTCGCGGGGTCGCGGCGCACCGCGTTCCGTGGGCCAACATGTTCGAGTTCTCGCTCACCGCATCCGCCATCATCGTCGGTGTCTTCGTGTTCGTGCAGGTGTGGCAGAACCTGAAATGGCTGGGTGCGTACATCACGGGCTTCGCCCTCATCGTGCTCGGTTTCGGCACCGTCGGTTTCTACGTCAGCGTCGTGCCGCTGCCGCCGGCGTTGCAGTCGTACTGGCTCATCATCCACGTCTTCGTCGCGACCCTCGGTACAGCGTTCTTCGCGATTGGCGCGGGCCTCTCCCTCGCACAGCTGGTGCAGGCGCGACGCGAGGCGAACAAGTTCAGCGGATTCACATTTCTCGACACCGTCCCCAACGCGGAGAAGCTCGAGACCCTCGCGTACCGCGTGATCGTGGTCGGTTTCATCTTCTGGACCTTCACGCTCATGGCCGGCGCGATCTGGGCGGAGCACGCGTGGGGTCGCTACTGGGGCTGGGATACCAAGGAGGTCTGGACCTTCATCATCTGGACCATCTTCGCCGGCTACATTCACGCCAGGGCGACCCGCGGATGGCG
>JAODMW010000198.1 GCA_025464815.1 Microbacteriaceae bacterium
CGGAGCACGCCATCCACGCCCTCGCCCCCTACGATCTCGAGTACGTCGAACAGCCCTGCGCGACGGTCGACGAGCTGGCCGACATCCGCAAGCGCGTGAAGTACATGGACCTGGCCATCGCGGCAGATGAGAGCGTACGCAAGGCGAGCGACCCGCTCGAGGTCGCGCGTGCGGGCGCCGCCAACCTTCTCGTGATCAAGGCGCAGCCTCTCGGCGGCATCCGCCGCGCCCTCTCGATCGTCGAGGAGGCCGGACTTCCCGTCGTGATCTCCAGCGCGCTCGAGACCTCGGTGGGCATCTCCATGGGCCTCCACCTCGCGGCATCCGTCGGCGAACTTCCTTACGACTGCGGCCTGGCCACCGTGAGCCTGCTCGCCGCCGACGTGACGGGCGACTCGCTGGTGCCGGTCGGCGGAGCCATCGATGTCCGGCGCGTCGTGCCGGATGGCGCACTGCTCGACCGCCACGCGGCCGACGGCGAGCGGAGTGAGTGGTGGCGGTCGCGGATCGAACGTTGCCATGCGCTGCTGAAGGAATAGGGCGGCAGATCTCGCTGTTGGATGTCCATGCATTCGCATACAAATCGAGGTAGACAGATGGCACAGCAACTCGAGCTCGGACTCGACACATTCGGAGACGTCACCAACGACGCCAGCGGCGATCGGCTCCCCTACGCGCAGGTGCTGCGCAACCTGGTCGCGCAGGGCGTGCTGGCCGACGAGGTCGGGCTCGACTACATCGGCGTCGGTGAGCACCATCGCGAAGACTTCGCCGTTTCCGCCCCCGAGGTCGTGCTCGCGGCGATCGCCGCCCGCACCGAGAACATCCACGTCGGCACGGCAGTCACCGTGCTCAGTTCGGATGACCCGATCCGGGTGTTCGAGCGGTTCTCGACGCTCGACGGCATCTCCGGTGGTCGTGCGGAGGTCATCCTCGGCCGCGGCTCGTTCACCGAGTCGTTCCCGCTCTTCGGATTCGACCTCGGCCAGTACGAGCAGCTGTTCGAAGAGAAGCTCGAACTCTTCGCGGAGGTGCGCAAACAGCAGCCGGTCACCTGGTCCGGTGCCACGCGTGCGCCGCTCACCGACCAACGGGTCTTCCCTCCGCTCGAGAACGGCCTGCTGAAAACGTGGATCGGCGTGGGTGGCAGCCCAGAATCGGTCGTGCGCACCGCCCGCTACGGTTTCAACCTCATGCTCGCGATCATCGGCGGCGACCCCGCGCGTTTCGCCCCGTACGTCGACCTGTTCCACCGCGCGCTCGCGCAATTCGACCAGCCGACGCCGGCGATCGGCGTGCACTCCCCCGGTCATATCGCCGAGACGGACGAGCAGGCGCGTGAAGAACTCTGGCCGCATCACTCGGAGATGACCAACCGCATCGGCAAGGAGCGCGGCTGGGGTCCGATGAGCCGGGAATCCTTCGAGCAGGAGGCCGACAGCGGGTCGATCTATGTCGGTTCGCCGGAGACGGTCGCGCAGAAGATCGCGAAGACCGCGAAGACGCTCGGCCTCGACCGCTTCGACCTCAAGTACAGCAATGGCACGCTCTCGCACGAGAAGCTCATGAAGAGCATCGAGCTCTACGGCACCGTGGTCGCGCCGCGGGTGCGAGAACTGCTCGCGGAGTAGCGCCACCCGCACGATCGTGTGACCGGCTTCCAGTTACGGTCGAGCGACCCGATCCTGAACCGGACATAGCGAAGGGGCCCAAGCCGAAGCCAGGGCCCCTCCGCTGCGGAGCGGGTCAGCGTTTGTACAGGCCCTCCGAGTTGCGGCCCGATGCCGAGACCTTGACCGGGACGATCTGCTTCACCGATCCGTCCTGGTTGAGCAGCACCGCGCGTTGCTGCGGACGGGAGAAGTTGAACAGCGGATTCAGCGAACCGGCGCGGGCGTCGAAGGACGCATCCCCGATCCGGCCGGTCTTCCAGTTGTCCTCGATGAAGTTGATGGCCGAGGACTGCTCGATGGCTGTGTGGTCGACGTTGTTCTGCTTGGTCCACGGGGAGATCAGCAGCATCGGCAGGCGGGGTCCGGGACCGCAGCGGTCCGCGTAGCCCTTCGCGGCGGCCGGCCCGTTCTGGCACAGGGCCTGGTCCGGTACTGCGGGCGTCGCAGCGGTGACGTTGGCGTCTTTCGATCCGTTCAGGATGGTCGGAGCCGCGTGGTCGTACCATCCGTCGGAGTCGTCGTAGGCGATCACGATCGCGGTGCTCGGCCACGCCTTGGACGACTGGATAGCGTTGATCTCGTTCACGAGAAAGTGCTGCTCGTCAATCGGATCGGAGTATCCGGCGTGGCCGTCCTGGTACTCGGCGGCCTTGAGGAACGACACGGCGGGAACGTTGTTCTGCGCCAGTGCCGTGTTGAAGCTCGTGAGGTCGTAGTTGTGATTGGCCTGGTCGGTGTGACCGATCAT
Source organism: Microbacteriaceae bacterium (assembly GCA_025464815.1). Lineage (GTDB taxonomy): Bacteria > Actinomycetota > Actinomycetes > Actinomycetales > Microbacteriaceae > Lacisediminihabitans. The sequence goes on from JAODMW010000198.1 coordinate 2,422, forward strand.
CGCGTCGGACGACGGCGCGAGGTGATGCGGGTTCGAGGTCGAGGCGTAGTACTGGAACGGCGAGTGGTGCGGCGAGTAGTCCACGGACGAGGTGCCCGCGATGTTCGTGTGGGTCGTGCCACCGCACTTGGCCAGTGAGGTCCCGTTCGACGGAGTACTCGGCGTGAAGCCGCCCTGGAACCATCCCCAGGTCACTCCCTTGTCGTTGAGCACGTCGCCGATGTTCTTGCCCGTCATCTGCACGGTCGAGTTTGTGGCGGCAGGCTTCGTCTGGTCGGAGTTCGAGCAGTCGTCGTAGTAGGGGTCTGGATCGTTGGTCACGGTGCCGACGTGAGTCGTGGCATCCGGTGACTGGATCGCATAGGTGCTGGCCTGGTAGGCACCGGTCGATGGGTTCACGGCGAGTCCGCCATGGGTCTGGCCGGAGATGAGGTTGAGGGCGCCCGGCGTGGACGGGCCGAAGACCGATTCCCAGCTGTTGTCGCTCATCGTGTAGTTCTGCGCGTAGTTCCACAACCCGGTGACCGTGTTGCCGTCGTAGTAGTCCATGACGAGGCCGGCACCCGCGTAGGGGACGCCGGTCGCCGAGGTGTCGGCGTTGCAGTTCGTCGTCTGGGTGAACTCGACGAACTTGTCCATCGCGCCGCCGTTGAAGGCTTTCTGCTCCGGGACGTCGTTGTGGTTCTGCGAGCAGGTCTCGGCCTGCGCCGGCGTCAACCGCGCCGGCTGATACTGGTTGGGATTCGCGGTCAACAGCGTCGGGTGGCTCGTGTAGTTGTTCGGCACGGGCGTTCCTGCGGCAGCGGTGAAGGTGGTGCCGTCGGTGTTCGCGGCGTTCGGATAGGTGCCGAAGTAGTGGTCGAAGGAGATGTTCTCGTCGAACAACACCACGACATGTTTGATCGGCGTCGTGGTCTTGGCCGAGTCGTCCACCTTGGGCATGGCCGACGCGACGGAGGTCGAGACCCCCAGCGCGGCGACGCCGGCGAGTGCAAGCACAGCTACCGCGGCGTACCCGGCCCTGAGCCGGTTGAGTTTGGAGCCTGGCATTTCTTACTCACTTTCGAATGGTTGTTACACGGGGAGAGAAGAAGTCACATCAGCAGACCGCGCCCGAGCCAGTCGTCGCTGTCGCGGACGCCGGGAAGCGCGTAGAAATATCCGCCGCCGAAGGGCGAGATGTAGTCCACGAGGGGCTCGTCGGCGAGCCGCCTCTGGATGGCGACGAACTGCTTTTCGAGGTCGCGGTTGAACGCGACGAAGACCAGGCCCATGTCGAGGTTGCCGTTCGGATCGGTGCCGGCGTCATAGTTGTAAGCACGGCGCAGGATTCGCGTGGCCAGCTGCCCCTGGCTCCGGTCGTTCGCTTTGCGGATGTGGGCACTCATCGGGATGACGTCGCCGGAGGGGTCTGAGGTCGTGTATTCCGGGTCGTCGAACTCCTTCGACCTGGTGAGCGGCGCGCCGGAGTCCCGACGGCGCCCGATCATCCGTTCCTGCTCGGTGAGGTTGATGCGGTCCCAGAACTCGACGAGCATGCGGATGACGCGCACGACGTGGTATGTGCCGCCCGCTGCCCAGGCGGGCTCGTCAGCGCTCGCCCAGACGAGCTGGTCCATCTCGGCCGCGCTGGAGACATCCGGATTGCTCGTGCCGTCCTTGAAACCCATGTGGTTGCGCGGGGTGCCGGTCGGGCGGGGCGGAGAAACGAATCCGTCCTGGCGCCACCTGACCTGCATGCCACCGCGCGTCGCCCGCGCGATGTCGCGGACGGCGTGCAGCACGGTGTCGATGTTGTCCGCGCAGATCTGCAGCAGCAGGTCGCCGTCGCAGGCCTCGCGGCGCAGCGCATCATTCGCGAAGTCCTCCATCGGCCGCAGCTTCGCGGGCTTGCGAGCGGCCAGGCCGTAGCGCCCGTCGAAGAGGCTCGACCCGATCGATGCCGTGATCGTCAGCCCATCGGAGACCACCCGCGAGCCGAGTGTCCCGGAGTCGGAAGGCGGCGCGGCGAGACCGCCGGAGGTCGGGATGCCGCCTGTGCTCAGAAAGCGCGCGCGTTCGGTGATCGCCCGCATCAGATCGGTGAGCTCGGCACGGTCGGCGGCGGTCACGTCGAACGACAGGAAGACCGCGCTCTTCTGTGGCGGGGTAAGGATGCCCTGCTGGTGTTTCCCCTCGAAGGGGAAGGCGCTCGCCTTGGCTCTGCCTGCCTCCAGCGCGAGAGGCGCGGCGAGCCCTGAACCCACGACCCCGGAGAGGAAGGACCTGCGGTCGAGGCCCCCGCTCACGAGTCCGCTCCCCTGCGGACCTCGCAGATCGCCGCGATCGGCGCAAGCAGCTCGACGGTCTGGTTCAGCGTGGCGTTCAGCTTCTGTCGGTCGGCAGTCGACAGTCCGGTAATCGGGGTCCACCGGCCGTCGAGCTGGTGGAAGGATTCGACGAGGGTCGCCGCGCGAGCGAGCCAGTCATCCGTCTTCTCGAGGTCATAGCCGCGGCTTGCGAGCAGGGCTCGCAGCGGCTCGATCGCCGCGATCGTGCCGGCGATATTCGCGTCGACGGTGGCGAGAGTGGTACCCGATCCGGCATCCGAGTCGCCGTTCAGCTGGTCCTGGATGGTGTTCTCCATGATCTCGTGGGCTCGAAGTCCGAGGTCGGCGGGATTCAGTCGGGCCGTCGCGAAACTCGACTGCAGGGCGGAGATGTCGGCGGCAAGCTGCTGGCTTGCGGCGGCGGCATCCGTCACCGGCGAGCCGCTCCACAGGATCGCCTCGATGCGGCGGAACCCGGTGAGGTGGGGATCGGTGGCCGCGGTCAGGCCGGGAGCGGGATCGCCGTCGATGGCGGTGTCGGCGGCGCCGAAGGCTCCATAAGCGGCACCGAGTTGTTCGTATTGGACGTGCGCGTCCGTCCAGTCCTGCTGGGCTGCCGTGCGGCCGCCGGCACGCACGTCGGTCGCCAGCGTTTCGGCCGCGCTCTCGAGCGCGGGCAGTCGCGCGGAGATCCACGCCTGGTACAGCTTGCTCGGCCCGAAGAGATCGTTCTGCGTGACGGGCAGGATGCCCGGCGTCAGTGCGGCTCGCTTCGTGCTGTCGCTGATGGTGACCGTGGCGCCTGTGGCCGCTGGCGATTCGTCGCCGAGGCACACGAAGCGATAGGAGCCGTTGCCGAGCGTCACGCTGAAATCCGCCGAAGCGCCGCTGCCGAGCCCCTCGATCTCGCCGTAGACGAGACCGCTCTTCGCGTTCTGGAGGTAGACCTCTATGCCCGCAAGTGAAGCGTTCGTGACCGTGAAGGTCAGCGCGCCGCCCTTCGAATCCGCCCATCCGGCACCGCAGGTATCGACACCGGCGGTGATCGCGATGCGCCCGATCGCCGCAACCCGGCTCGCGGGCCTCGTCACAATCGCGAGAACGATCCCCACCACGATGATTACGGCGATTCCCCCGAAAACGACACCGAGTTGTGTGGTTTTCGTGAATCGAGCCATCGGAACAGGAGCCCCTTTCAGAGCAGGTAACCGTCGTCGCGAGGCGGCGGAGAGGATGCTCGTGAAAAGTTACGCCTGACCGGTTGCACGAAAAAGGCCGATCTCACGCGCGCGGCTCGACTTCACCGAGTGTTTACTCGATGCTCATTCCGTGGTCCACCGGCGGGGGACATGGCGGCTGGACCGACTTCGACTGCGTCACCCAAAACGCAGGAGGTTTCGCCGAAAACCACATCCCGGGGCGCTGGTGGCGACATCCGCGGGGTTTCTCCTGCGTTTTCGGTGGGCACACGGGCGGCCGTTCGGACCGACGTGCGACCTACAGCCCGCTGTAGGTGTGCAGCCCCTTGAAGAACAGGTTCACGATCGTGAAGTTGAACATCACGGCCGCGAAACCGATGATCGCGAGCCACGAGGACCGGGTGCCGCGCCATCCGCGGGTCGCCCTGGCGTGAATGTAGCCGGCGAAGATGGTCCAGATGATG
>JAODMW010000285.1 GCA_025464815.1 Microbacteriaceae bacterium
GTGCGCGAGATAGGCGAGCGCGCGGCCGTTCGCATCGCCGCCCGGCTTGAACGCGCTCTGTGGGATGAGGAATGTCGTCACCAGGCTCGAGGTGATGAGGAAAGCGCTCATGGTGAGCGCTGCCGTCGTGAGCAGTCGACCGGCCCCCTTGATGCGGCCGACCGGACGGTCGGGGGTGTCTCCCGGCTTCCCGGTGATCTGCGGCATGACCGCGACCCCGGTCTCAAACCCTGAGAGGCCGAGGGCGAGCTTGGGGAACACGATGAGGGCGATTCCGACGATGAGCCAGGGGTTGCCGTTCACGTTGGGCTGTCTCAGAAGCGCCGACCACCAGTCCGTCACGAGGACAGGCTGCTCGGCGACGTGCCCGATCGACACGACGATCACCACGACGTTGAGCGCGAGGTAGACGGCGACGAGCACGACGGCGATGCCGATCGCCTCCCTGAAACCACGCAGGAACACGGCTCCGAGCAGTGCGATGAGCACGAGGGTGATCAGGATCTGGTTACCGTGGAACCAGGAGGGAGCGAAGGGGTTCTCGATGGCGTGAGCCGTGGCATCCGCTGCCGAGAGGGTGATGGTGATCATGAAGTCGGTCGCCGCGAAGCCCAGCAGCACCAGCACGAACAGTTTGCCGGCCCACCACGGCAGCAGCTTCTCGAGCATCGCGATCGATCCGGAGCCCTTGAAGCTCTCCCGCGCGACGCGACGATAGACCGGCAGCGCCCCGAGCAGCGTGAGCAGCACGAGCACGATGGTGGCGAAGGGGGAGAGGAGACCGGCGGCGAGCGCCGCGATCGCGGGCTGGTAGCCGAGGGTGGAGAAGTAATCGACGCCGGTGAGGCACATGACCCGCCACCAGGAGTGGGTCTTCTCAGTACTCTCGGCATGCGGCCCCTGGTGTGTGCCCCTGCGGTCGACCAGCCCCTGCAGGAGCCAACGGCGCAAGCCACCGGATGTCGTGGTCATCACATCCCCATCCTGTCAGACAGTCAGATGGTCAACAGTGAGTGTAGGGACCGGCCGGGCAGCTTCGTCCGGCCGTGGAGCGCAGCGATCTCGAGCGCGACGGCGATTCCGGCGATGGACCAGCCGGCTCGCTCGATGAGCGAGCAACTCGCCGCGAGGGTCCCGCCGGTCGCGAGAACATCGTCGATGAGCAGGACCCGTGCTCCCGGCGGCAGTTCGTCCGGGTGCAGCTGCAGCGTCGTGCTGCCGTACTCGAGGTCGTAGTCCTGCGAGAGAACGGCGCGGGGGAGCTTTCCCGGCTTGCGGATCATGGCGATGCCCTGACCGCTCGCGTATGCAGCGCTCGCCGCGAGCACGAAACCGCGGGCCTCGACCCCGGCGATCGCGTCGAAGGTGCCCGCGAATGGTTCGATGAGCGAATCGGTGACGGTGCGGAGCGCCGCGCCATCGGCGAAGACCGGAGTCAGGTCGCGGAAGATCACTCCGGCGCGGGGAAAGTCGGGAATGACCCGGCTCAGCCGCTCGATCGCGTCCTGCGCTGTCTCAGTCGGCATCCCGGCTCACGGGGTCTTCCTCCGAAGCGTGATCGAGCCGAGAATGACGGCGCCGATCGCGTAGGCCGCGATGATGAGGAGCTTGCCGCCGATATATCCGGCGCCCTCCGAATCGGTGGCCACCGCGTTCAGCGCATCGATCGCATGGGAGAGCGGCAGCCAATCCGAGATGGCATGGAGCACGTCCGGAAGCTGGTCGCGCGGAAGGAAAACGCCGCCGAGCAGCACCTGCGGAAAGACGAAGATCGGCATGAACTGCACGACCTGGAATTCGGTGCGGGCGAATGCGCTCGCGAGCAGGCCGAGGGTCGTGCCGAGCACGGCATCCGCGAGCGCGACGGCGAGGAGAAGCCATACCGAGCCCTCGATCGTGAGACCGCACACCCAGATCGAGAAGCCGACCGCGATGCCGGCCTGCAGGATGGCGAGCAGGCCGAAGGCGAGCGTGTAGCCGAGGATGAAATCGGCCTTGTCGAGGGGCATCGTGAGCAGGCGCTCGAGAGTGCCGGACCGGCGTTCACGCAGTGTCGTGATGCTCGTGACGAGGAACATGATCACGAAGGGGAAGAGGGCCAGCATCGCGGGCCCCACTTTTTCGAACACCGGCGTATCGACGAACAGCCATGACATGAGCCCGATGAGCAGGCTCGGCACGACGAGAAGGAGCCCGATCGTGCGCGGGTCGTGCCCGATCTGGGCGAGAACGCGTCCGGTGGTGGCAAGGGTTCGGCCGAAACTCATGATGCCTCCCCCGAGCTGTGCCGGGGATGGTGCTCCACAAGATGCAGGAATGCGTCTTCCGTGTCACGTGCCCCCGTGATCGCGAGGAGCCCTTCCGGCGTCTCGTCGGCCAGCAGCATTCCGTCGCGCATGAGCAGCAGGCGGTCGCAGCGCGTCGCCTCGTCCATGACGTGGCTCGAAATGAGCAGAGACGTGCCATGCTCGGCCAGGCCATGGAACAGTCCCCACAGTTCGACCCGAAGCACGGGGTCGAGTCCGACGGTCGGTTCGTCGAGCACGAGGAGCTCAGGCGAGCCGATGAGTGCCGCCGCGAGCGAGACGCGGCTTTGCTCTCCACCGGAGAGGGAGCCGACCAGCCGATTCGCCTGCGGGACGAGGTCGGTCGCATCCATCACCCGATCGACCTCGGATCGGTCGGCACCCATCACCGCACGGAAGTACCTGAGATTCTGCCGAACGCTGAGATCGTCGTAGACGCTCGCCGACTGGGTGACATAGCCGACCCTGCGACGCAGGCTGGCGGTCCCGGCAGGGCTGCCGAGCACCTCGATCGAACCGGATGCGATCCTTTGCACACCGACGATGGATCGCATGAGCGTCGTCTTGCCGCATCCGCTCGGTCCGAGCAGGCCGACGACGGCGCCCCGCGGCACCGAGACGTCGAGGCCATGGAGCACCTCGTGCTTGCCCCGCATGATCCGGAGGTCGCGCACCTCGATGGCAGGCTCCGACGCATCCACCATCCGATGGACTCCATCATCCATTTCACTTGCCACGAGGCGAGCCTAAACCCGCGCTCCGAGTTCGCTCGGAGCTTGCCGCGAACACGGCGAGAGTGGAGGACTCCTTGGTTATAGTTGTAGCGCCGCACAGCGCACCCAAGACAGCGCACCCAAGAGAGAGCAGCAATGGAACTTCTCATCATCGTAGGCATCATCGTCCTGCTCGTCGTCATCGTCGGCATCTACCTGTGGTCGACCTATAACGGGCTCGTGCGACTCAACGTACGCGTCGACGAGGCGTGGAGCGACATCACCGTGCAGCTCAAGCGCCGTGCCGACCTGATTCCGAACCTCATCGAGTCGGTCAAGGGCTATGCCGCCCATGAGAAGGGCGTCTTCGAAGCCGTCACGAAGGCACGGGCCGAGTCGATCAGCGCGAGCACCCCGGCGGATGCGGCTGTCGCGGAGAACCACATGCAGTCCGCTCTCAAGAGCATCTTCGCGGTCGCCGAGGCCTATCCGCAGCTGCAGGCGAGCCAGAACTACCTCCAGTTGCAGGGCGAACTCGTGGACACGGAAGACAAGATCCAGGCTTCCCGTCGTTTCTACAACGGCGGAGTGCGGGAGATGAACACCAAGGTCAAGACCTTCCCGAACACGCTGTTCGTGCGCAATCTCGGTTTCACGGAGCGTGAGTTCTTCGAGGTCGCCGACTCGGCGGCCATCGCGGAACCCCCGCGCGTGCAGTTCTGAGACCTGCAGGTTGAGTAGCGAGCGCCAGCGAGCGTTCACCATTACCGAACTGAGCGGCCCATGTATCGCGCCATAGCGAAGAACAAACGCAACACCGTTTTCATCATCCTGCTGTTCCTGCTCATCATCGGTGGGCTGGGAGTGCTCGCGGGCTACGTGTACCGGAGCTGGTCGATCTCGATCACCGTTCTCGTGGTCGCCACCGTGTACGCGCTCATCCAGTACTTCGCCGCGAGCAGGCTCGCCGTGTCGATCTCCGGCGGCCGCGAGATCCAGAAGTCCGACAATCCGCGGCTCTACCGCATCGTCGAGAACCTGTCGATCACCGACGGATTGCCGATGCCGAAGGTCTACATCATCAACGACCCGGCGCCGAACGCCTTCGCCACGGGTCGCGACCCGCAGCACGCCTTCGTGGCCGCCACGACCGGGCTGCTCGACATCATGGACGACTCGGAACTCGAGGGTGTCATGGCCCACGAGATGGGCCATGTGCAGAACTACGACACCCGCGTCTCGATGATCGTCTTCGGCCTCGTGGTGGCCATCGGTTTCATCGCCGATCTGTTCCTGCGCTTCGCCTTCTTCGGCGGCGGTCGCAGCAACGATCGCAACAACGGCGGTGGCGGCGGCAACCCCATCGTGCTCGTCTTCGGTCTCGTCGCGATGATCATCGCCCCGCTCGTCGCCGCCGGAGTGCAGGCCGCGATCTCACGGCAGCGTGAATATCTCGCCGATGCCACGAGCGCCATGACGACCAGGAACCCGGATGCGCTGGCCAGCGCCCTCGAGAAGCTCGCCCAGTACGGCCGCCCGATGCAGCGACAGAACAGCTCGATGTCGCACCTGTGGATTTCGGACCCGAACAGGCCCGGCGTGATGAGCAGGCTCTTCAGCACGCACCCGCCGATCGCGGAGCGCGTGGCCCGCCTGCACAAGATCGGCGGGGAGTTCTAGCGCAAAGCGGGTTGAGCAGCAGGGTCGATCGCGCTCGTCACGCGCACTCCGAGCTCTGCGGCTGTCGCAGCCGCGAGATCCCCTCGCCCCATGACTTCGATGTCGTCGAGCCCCTGCCAGGCGGCGGTCTCGCGCAGCAGCGGCGCGAGGCGTGCGGCGGTCTCGGGCGGGGCATCCGCTTCCGTCCAGGCCGATTGCACGCGCAGCACTCGGTTCTGCCGGTCGCTCTTGAGGTCGACTCGACCCACGAGTCGGTCGTCGATGAGCAGCGGAAGTGTGTAGTAGCCGAAGACCCGCTGCGCTGCGGGAGTGTAGATCTCGATGCGGTAGCGGAAGCCGAATATGCGTTCGGTGCGTTCGCGCTCCCACACCACGGGGTCGAATGGCGAAAGCAGCGCAGTGGCTTCGACTCGGCGCGGAACACGGGCGTCGCGGTGCAGCCACGCCGGCCGGTTCCAGCCTTCGACGGCGACCGGCACCAGCTCGCCGGCATCCACGAGGTCGTCCAGGGCGGCCCGTGCCGGTGCCTGCTTGAGACGGAAGTAGTCGGCCAGATCACCCAGCGTGCCGATGCCATGGGCGCGGGCCGAGATGCTCATGAGCCGGCGGACCGCGTCCTCCCGCGACACCGAAGCGCCCAGGACGCTGTCGGGCAGCACTGACTCTGCCAGCGCGTAGGTGCGTTCGAAGCGGGTTCGACCAGCGGTGACGACATCGCCGAAGCGGAAGAGATATTCCAGGCCGGCTTTCACGTCCGACCAGCCCCACCACGGCCCACTGCGCCTGTTCGCGTCGTGCTCGATCTGGCTGGCCGCGAGCGGGCCCTTCGCCGCCAGTTCGAGTTTCAGCCAGTCGAGCATCGCGGCATTCGACCGCACCCAGCCGTCCGGTTTCGTGCCGTAGCGCTCCCGGTTGTCGTCCATGCGCCAGCGGAACAGGGGCCACGATTCGACCGGGATGATCGCCGCCTCGTGGGCCCAGTACTCGATGTAACGGCTCTTCTTCGCGAAGGTGAGCCGGTCGAGGTCGGCCTTGTCGTAGGCACCGAGGCGCGCGAACAGCGGCAGGTAGTGACTGCGTTCGAAGACATTGACGGAGTCGAGCTGCAGCAGCCCGAGCCGATCGATGGTCAGGTTGAGTTGCCGGGCACCGGTGGTCTCGGCGTGCGGTCGGCCGAATCCCTGGGCGGCGAGCGCGATACGTCGGGCCTGTGCCGCTGAAACCATCTGAACCATCGCTAGCGACCTTAGCGGCCGCCACCGTCATGGCGTTGCGCCGGCCTCGGGCAGGGACAGGACATCGACCACGCTGTCGAGGATGTGGTGGTGCGGATGCCTCGCCAGCTCGTCTCTGCCGACCGCACCGGTCAGCACCCCGACGCCGACCACGCCGGCGTTGCGCGCGGCCAGGAGATCCACGATCGTGTCGCCGGCGGCGAGCACAGCCCGCACATCCGTTACACCGGTCTTCTCCATCGCGTGATGGATGAGGTACGGCGCCGGCCGCCCGGCCGTGACCTCCGAGGTGGTGACCACCGCATCCAGCAGATGTTCGCTCCCCGCCCCGACGGTCCACCCCAGTGATTCCAGCAAGGGTGTCGCGACCTCGTCGGAGAAACCGGTGGTCAGCGCGACCGCGATCCCGCGCGTTCGTAATTCGCGCAGCGCGTCTTCCACGCCGGGAAGTGCGACGGGCGGGTCCTCGCGGTAAGCGCGGGCCAGGATCTCGAGGAAGCGGCGGAACGCGGCATCCACCGCTGCAGGATCCGGGGACACCCCGCCGAGTTCCATGAGGGCCGCGATGGCGCTCGACTTCTCGGTGCCCATCCACCGCTGCAGGTCCTGCTGGCTGACGGTCGCACCGGTCTCTCGCACGCTCTCCTCGAGGGCGACGTAGACGAGTCCGTGGTCGTCGATGGTCGTTCCGGCCATGTCGAACGCGACGAGTTCGATCATCGTGCACCCTCTTTCGAATTATTCGTACGACTGCTCGTACAACCAAGCAGTGCACGGTGAACCGGTCGTGAACGGCACGCGAATTCATGCTCGTCGAGCAGCCCTGGTGCTTGACGCGTCGCTCGATCATCCGCAGGGTCGATACTCGTGACTTCTCAAGATCGAGTCCTGGCCGAGAGCGATGTGCTGATCGTGGGGGCCGGGATCATCGGCCTCGCCCATGCCGCCGAGGCGGTGCGGCGCGGGCTCACGGTGACGGTGATCGACCGGGACAGCCGGGCCGTCGGCGCCTCGGTGCGCAACTTCGGGCACTGCTGTGTGACGGCGCAGTCCGGCGAGCTGCTGGACCTCGCCATGGTCGCCCGCGAGCGCTGGCTGCACTACAGCGACATCACGGGGTTCTTCTCGACTTCCGCCGGCGCCCTCGCCGTGGCCCGCAGCGCGGAGGAGCTGGCCGTACTCGATGAACTGTCGGGGCAACGCGAGAGCGGCCAGGTACAGCTGCTCGCGGCATCCGAGGTCAATGAGCGACTGTCGGCGGACACGGAGTCTGTCGTGGGCGGCGCACTCCTGCGCGACGACCTGAGGGTCGATCCGCGCGAGGCTGTCGGCAGACTGGCGGCCTGGCTCGAGGCGCAGCCGGGGGTGCGGTTCTTCTGGCGTACCTCCTACCTCGGAGCGGACGGATCCAGTGCCGCGACCTCGCGCGGTGCGATCCGAGCGCAACGCACCGTCGTCTGCGTCGGCCACGACCTGGACTACCTGTTCCCCGATCTGGCCGAGGAACACGAGGTCCGGCGATGCGGCCTGCAGATGGCGCGCGTCGAGGCGCCGCGGGGCATTCGGATCGGCCCGGCAGTGCTGACCGGGACCTCGATGCTGCGCTACCCTGCCTTCACCGAGACCGACGCCTCAGCCGCGCTCCGCTCGAGGATCACGGCCGACGACCCGGAGCTCATCGACATCGATGCCAACGTCATGTTCACCCAGCGACCGGATGGCTCGCTCCTGGTCGGGGACAGCCACCGCTATGACGCGACGATGGATCCGTTCCAGCGGGAGTCGACATCCGCACTGCTGCTGGACCGCGTCGCCCAGGTCCTCGGCGTGGAATCGCTGCGCGTGGTCGAACGCTGGCAGGGCGTCTACGCCTGGAGCCCGCAGCATCCGTACCTCGTCGCCGAACCGATGCCGGGCATCTGCGTCGTCTCGGTCACTTCGGGGGTGGGGATGACGATCTCGTTCGGTCTCGCCCGCGCGGTTTTCGACGGGCTCGGCTGAGGGAATCGGCGGCGGCGGGATAGACGATTTCCGTTGTCCTTCCGTTCACCTAACCGCTCCCAGCGCGTAATCGGGCGAGACAACGATGCCACAAGGTCATCTTCCGGTAACCGACAGTTCGCTTCACAGCGTGAACGACCGGAAGTGACACTATGGAGGATTCCTTGATCAGCAAGCGTTACTTTGCAGGCGTCGCGATCGCGACGGCCGTCGCGATCTCACTCACCGCCTGCGCGAGCAGCGGCAGTGGAAGCAATGCGAGTACGACAAAGGTGGACGCGGCGAAAGCGACAAGCGCGGCCGATGTCGGTGGGCTGGATGCGCTCGTCACCGCGGCAAACGCGGAGGGCCAGCTCAACGTCATCACCCTCCCGCCGTCGTGGGCCAACTACGGCAAGATCATCGCGGGCTTCGAGAAGAAGTACCCGAAGATCACGATCAACTCGGCGAACCCCGATGGTTCGAGTGCCGACGAGGTATCTGCCGCGAAGGCCCAGAAGGGCCAGACGACCGCACCGGACGTCTTCGACATCGGTACCGCGGTGCTCGGCCAGAACCTCGACCTCGTCGCGCCGTACAAGGTCGCCAACTGGGCCGACATCCCGGCCGACTTCAAGGATCCCGCTGGCCAGTGGTATTACGACTACACCGGCCTCATGTCGGTCGGTTATGACTCCTCGGTGATCAAGACGGCTCCGAAGAGCATCGACGATCTGCTCGGCTCCGGCTACAAGGGCAAGGTCGCCATCAAGGGCGACCCCACCCAGGCCAATGAGGCCGCGAGCGCCGTGTACATGGCCGCACTGCAGAGCAAGGGCACCGCGGACGACATCCAGCCCGGCATCGACTTCTTCGGCAAGCTCAAGCAGGCCGGCAACTTCCTGGCGGTCACCCCGACGCAGGCGACCGTCGCCTCCGGTGAGACCCCTGTCGTGATCCAGTGGAGCTACAACAACCTCGCCTGGGGTGCGGCAGGCGGATCCGCCGGAAACGCCAACTTCAAGACGGTTGTCCTTCCGGGCGTCGCCCTGGGCAGCTACTACAACCAGGCCATCAACGTGGACGCGCCCCACCCGGCCGCGGCCCGACTGTGGGAAGAGTACATCTACAGCCCTGAGGTGCAGAACCTGTACCTTGCCTCGGGTGCATACCCGGCGACTCTCGCAGCGATGGTGAAGAACAAGACGGTCGACCAGAAGGTGCTCGACACCGTCGGCCAGGCTCCGTCGGACTTCGTGCAGCTCACGGCCGACCAGGCCACCAAGGCGGGCACCCTGCTCGCTTCCAAGTGGGCCGCGGCGATCGGCTGACCCAACCATGACGACTGTCGCAACTCCGCTTGCGCCAGCAGACACGACGAGCGGCGCCGGGGTCACCTCCCGGCGCCGCAGCGTGGTTTGGCTGGGCCTGGCCCCATTCGCCGCCTACGTCGTGCTCTTTCTGGCGATCCCGGCCGTGCTGGCCGTCGCCAGCGGTTTGTTCGACAATGCCGGCGCATTCACTCTCGCCAACCTGGCCGCATTCGCCGACCCCAATATCCTCAAAGGCTTCTTCGCGTCGATCTGGATCTCCGCGCTCACGGCGACGATCGGTGCCGTCATCGGCGCCGTCGTCTGCTTCGCACTCCTCGGGACGAAGCCGAACGGCTTCCTCCGCACGACGGTGGACTCCGCGAGCAGCGTGCTCGCCCAGTTCGGCGGCGTGATGCTCGCCTTCGCATTCATCGCGACGATCGGCCAGCAGGGGCTTCTCACCAAGTGGCTGATCTCGATCGGTGTCACCGACAACGTCTTCGTCAACTTCAACAATGGCGGCCCGCTGCTGTATCAGATCCCCGGCCTCGTCATCCCGTACCTCTACTTCCAGGTGCCGCTCATGGTGCTCACCTTCATGCCTGCCATGGAGGGACTGAAGTCCACCTGGGCCGAGGCGAACGCGACGCTCGGCGGAACCCGCTTCACCTACTGGACTCGCATCGGGATGCCGATCCTCGCGCCCGCGTTCTTCGGCAGCCTGATCCTCCTGTTCGCCAACTTGTTTTCCTCATACGCCACCGCCGCCGCCCTCGTCTCACAGGGCGGGATCGTGCCTTTGGCGATCAAGCAGCAGCTCACGAGCGAGACCGTCGTCGGCGTCGCGAATGTCGCGGGCGTGCTCGCGTTGGGAATGGTGGTCGTCATGATCGTGCTCATGACCGCGTATGCGGCTCTCCAGCGTCGTGCATCGAGGTGGCAGCGATGAGCGCGCCACGTTTCGCGGCCGAGCCAGGTCGGGTGACGCGCTGGGTGATCCTCGGCATCGTCGGGATCGTCTTTCTCGTTCCGATCCTGGCGATGGTGGAATTCTCCGTGCGGGTAGGACAGCCCGTCAAGGGAGTGCAGACCTATGGACTCCAGCACTATGCGGCGGTATTCGATCCCGCGAACGGCGGTGCATACGGTGAGCTGTTCCGGGGCATCCTGAACTCCCTCGGCATCTGCGCCATCACGGTGCTCATCGTGCTCGTGCTGCTGTTGCCGACGATGATTCTCGTGGAACTCAAGTTTCCGAAGCTGCGCCGTGTGCTGGAGTTCGTCTGCATCATCCCCGTCACGATCCCGTCGATCGTGCTCGTCGTCGGCTTCGTACCCGTCTACTCCATCGTCGCGCGTGTCTTCGGCAGCTACCCGTGGACCATGGCCTTCGCGGTCGGCATCATCGTGCTGCCCTATGCCTACCGTCCGATCGCGGCGAACCTCGCCGCTATCGAGGTCGTGACCCTCAGCGAGGCCAGCCGGTCGCTCGGAGCCGGATGGGGGAGCGTGCTGTGGCGGGTGATCCTGCCGAACCTGCGCCGCGGCATCCTGTCGTCCTGCTTCATCACGATCGCCGTCGTGCTCGGCGAATACACGATCGCCTCGTTCCTCAGCCAGAACACCTTCCAGACCGCTCTCGTACTGCTGCAGCACACCGATCCCTATGTCGCCGTGATCTTCGCCGTGTTCGCGCTCATCTTCGCTTTCGTACTTCTCTTGCTCATCGGCCGTCTCGGTTCCGCTGCTCCCGGCAGCACCGGGCGCAATCGGAGGACAGCATGACAACCACCACCCACCGTGCTTCGGTCGCGACCTCCCTGGCGGGCAGGGAAGGGGCGACTGTCGAGCTCCGCAACGTCGTCAAGGACTATGCGGGACACCGTGCGCTCACGGGCGTCAATCTCTCCATGGCGCCGGGTGAGTTCATCGCGCTTCTCGGTCCTTCCGGCTGCGGAAAGACCACCGTGCTACGCGCCCTCTCCGGCCTCGAAAGCATCTCGGATGGCCGTATCCTCATCGATGGCGTCGATGTCGCCAACACCCCCGTCAACAGGCGGGACATCGGCATGGTGTTCCAGGCGTATTCGCTCTTCCCGCACATGACCGTGAGGCAGAACGTCGAGTTCGGACTGCAGATGCGCAAGGTGGATGGCGCCAGCCGTCGATCCCGTGCCATCGAGGCCCTCGAGATGGTCGGCCTCGATCATCTCGGAGCGCGCTACGCCCACCAGCTCTCCGGCGGACAGCAGCAGCGCGTCGCACTCGCCCGCGCTCTCGTAACCCGTCCGCGGGTGCTGTTGCTCGACGAGCCGCTCTCCGCGCTGGATGCCAAGGTACGCGTGCAACTGCGCGACGAGATCCGCCGCATCCAGACCGACCTCGGCATCACGACGCTCTTCGTGACACACGACCAGGAGGAGGCCCTTGCGGTCGCCGACAGGGTCGCGGTCATGCGGGACGGCAATATCGAGCAGGTCGGTACACCGGAAGACCTGTACACGCAGCCGGCGACCTCGTTCGTCGCGACGTTCGTGGGGCTCAGCAACGCTGTCGACGGCGAGTTGACAGGCGCAACGGTCTCGGTGTTCGGGACGACACTTCCGCTGCTGGGAACGGGGCCGGAGAACGGTCCCGTGACGGCCTTCGTGCGCCCGGAGGACATCTCGTTCGCGACGCAGGGAATTCCGGCGACGGTGGTCGTGTCGAGCTTCCTCGGATCGCTGCGACGCACTCAGGTGCGGCTGGATGACGGCACGCTGCTGTTCGTGCAGCACGACGTGCGTACGCGCCCTCTCACCGGCGAGATCGTGCACCTCGAACTCACCGGCAGACCCGTTGCGGTGAGCGCGCGAGAGTCCTGAATCCATACCGCTCGGCGTATACGTGCCGACGTAGACTGACCGGGTGACGTTCGGAAGACGAAGGACCGCCCTCGCTCGGCTCGAGTCCGACCAGGCGTGGACGGCGAAGGATCAGGCCGACGCGGCCGTACCGGTCGCCATGCGGATAGCGGGCGCATGGTCCTGGCGCATCCTGGCAATCCTCGCCGTCGTCGCGGTCTTCATCTTCCTCGTGATACAGCTGCGCGAGATCGTCGTCCCGTTCATGGTCGCGATCCTTCTCGCTGCGCTGCTCGTGCCATTCGTGCAGTTCCTGCAGCGTCATCGCTGGCCGAAGTGGCTCGCGGTCGCGCTTGCCGAGATCGGGCTCATCGCGATCGTCGCAGGGCTCGTCGTGCTCGTCGTCTTCCAGATCCGCGGCGGCTTTCCCGACCTGCAGAAGCAGACGGTGCAGGCGTACAACGACTTCAAACAGTTTCTGCTGGCCTCACCGCTGCATCTGACCGATTCGGATATCAATGCCTACCTGGGCCAGGCATTGGCCGCCATCCAGAAAGACAGTCAGGCGCTCGTCTCCGGAGCCCTGTCCGTTGGCTCCACCGCCGGCCGTTTCCTCGCCGGGGTTCTGCTGACGCTCTTCGCGACGCTGTTCATGCTCATCGATGGCAGGGGCATCTGGGCCTGGTTCGTTCGGCTCTTCCCCCGCAAGGCGCGCAGGGCGGTCGACGGCTCGGGTCGTGCGGGCTGGGTCACCCTCACCAACTTCGTCCGCGTGCAGATCTTCGTCGCCTTCGTCGACGCGGTAGGCATCGGTCTCGGCGCCTACATCCTGGGACTCTTCTTCGGCGGGTTCCCGCTGGTGATCCCGATCGCGGTCGCCGTCTTCCTCGGCTCCTTCATTCCGGTGGTCGGCGCGGTCCTGACCGGCGTGCTCGCGGTCTTCATCGCCCTCATCTACCTCAATCCATTCGCCGCCGTGCTCATGCTCGCGATCGTCATTCTCGTGCAGCAGATCGAGGGCCATGTGCTCCAGCCGTTCGTCATGGGCACCGCGGTCAAGGTGCATCCCCTCGCCGTCGTCTTCGCGGTTGCGGCCGGCGGATTCCTCGCCGGCATCCCTGGGGCCCTCTTCGCGGTTCCCGTCGTCGCGACTCTGAACGTCATGATCAACTACGTCGCGCGCGGGGAGTGGCGCACGACACCGGACCCGACCCTGAAGGATGTCCTGCACGATGCCTGAGACCACACTGGCAGGCCCCAGCCTGGCCGACTTCGAGCGGGCCAGGGCGGTGGTCTCGCGCGTCGCCGAAGTCACGCCGATGGAGAGCTCGCGGTTCCTCGCCGAACTGCTCGGCTCCCCGGTGTACCTGAAGTGCGAGAACCTGCAGCGCACCGGGTCATACAAGATCCGTGGCGCCTACAACCGACTCGCTCGCCTCAGCGACGCTGAAAAGGCGAGGGGAGTGGTCGCGGCGTCCGCCGGCAATCACGCCCAGGGTGTCGCCTTCGCCGCACGAGAACTCGGCATCGCCGCCACGATCTTCATGCCCGTCGGCGTGGCCCTTCCCAAGTTGCAGGCGACCCGCAACTACGGCGCCGACGTCGTGCTGCGCGGCCACACGGTCGACGAGCCGCTGCGTGCTGCCGCCCAGTTCGCGGCATCCACCGGAGCCGTGCTCATTCCGCCCTTCGACCACGCGGATATCGTGGCAGGCCAGGGGACGCTCGGTCTCGAGATCTTCGACCAGGTTCCCGATCTCGACACCGTCGTCGTTCCGATAGGCGGTGGCGGGCTCATCGCCGGCGTCGCGAGTGCCCTGAAGCAGCGTTTCGCCCTCGAAGGGCGCACTGTGCACATCATCGGAGTGCAGGCCGAGAACGCGGCTGCATACCCCGTCTCGCTGCGCAATGGCGTCCCGACTGAGATCACGACCACGCCGACGATCGCCGACGGCATCGCTGTGAGCAAGCCGGGCGTCCTCAACTTCGACATCATCAAGGACGCCGTCGACAAGGTCGTGACGGTGACCGACGATGACATCGCGAGGGCCATGCTCGTGCTCCTCGAACGCGCGAAGCTCGTGGTCGAGCCGGCGGGTGCCGTGTCCGTGGCGGCGATCATGACCGGGCAGGTGTCGAACGCCGGAACGACCGTGGCGATCCTCAGCGGCGGCAACATCGACCCGCTCGTGATGGAGCGCGTCATATCGCGCGGGCTGGCGGCATCCGATCGCTACCTCAAGCTGCGGCTCATGCTGCCCGACCGTCCTGGCCAGCTGGCACGCGTCGCGGAGCTCATCTCCGAGGCGAATGCGAACGTGGTCGAGGTGCTGCACACCCGCCACGGGCGCAACGCGCTCATCAGCGACGTCGAGATCGAGTTGAGTGTGGAGACGCGCGGTCCCGAACACGTCGAGAGGGTGCTCAGCCACCTCATCGAGGCAGGCTACGACCCTCGGGTCGACTTCTAGGCGCAATCCGCTCGCACCACTTCAGTCGTCGCGAACGGATGAACGGGGCTACACCGTGTAGGTCTCGACCTTTTCGATCTCGACGGTGATCTCTTTGCCGTTCGGCGCGATGTAGCTCGTGCTCTCGCCGACCTTGTGGCCGAGGATGGCGGCACCGAGCGGACTGCCCTCGCTGTACACGTCGAGGTCGCTGCTCTCTTCGCCGACGATCTCGCGGCTGCCGAGCAGGAACACGCTCTCCTCGCCGAGGATCTTCGCCGTCACGACGGTTCCCGACTGCACGATTCCGGTGTTCGCGGGGGCGTCGCCGACCTTGGCGTGACGCAGCAGTTCGGTGAGAACGCGGATGCGGGCCTCGATCTTGCCCTGCTCCTCTTTGGCGGCGTGGTATCCGCCGTTCTCCTTCAGGTCACCCTCTTCACGGGCGGCCTCGATCTTCTTCGCGATCTCGGTTCTGCCCTCGTTCGAGAGCTGCTCGAGCTCCGCACTTCGGCGGTCGAACGCTTCCTGGGTGAGCCAGGTTTCGGTGGTCTCGTTGGACACGGTGCGCTCCTAGGGATGGACGACCCGGGTTGCGACCGCGAGTTTTCGAAAACCGGGCCGAACGATCGGGATAAAGAAATGAGACCGGCCGCTCGGCCGGTCTCTGATCGAATTAAGCAAGTTTAGGTCAGCCAGCAGCGGTAGATCAACCCGGTTACGCCCAGTTCAGAACTCCGCACCGTCTCTGTATGGGCGGTCGTGTACTTGGTGGATGCCGGAAGCTTCACCACGCGCCATCCCACGATCGCGTGCGCCTCGTTCTGAACCTGCAGGGCGCAACTCGCGGTGCTGCCGACCGGCATCGACACCTGGTAGCTGATGCTGACCGTGCGATCGTCGATGATGTTGTGGCCGGTGTCTTCCGCATCGAGGGTGCTTCCCGCCTGGTCCAGACCCGCCCAGATCACCCAGGTCACCACCACGATTGCGCAGAGAGCGCCGGCGATGAGGTAGATCCAGCGATCGCGGCGCTTCTTCTCCGGCGTGCGGCCGTAGCGCGCGTCGAGCACTGCGGCATCGGGTCGATCGACCCGCTCGGTGGCGGTCATGGGAACATCCTTGGCGATTAGTCTTGAAGCCAAGGTTATCCGCTAAGGCCAAGGAGTTCGGTGACACTGCGTCTGCTTGCCGTGCACGCCCATCCCGACGACGAGTCGAGCAAGGGCGCGGGCACCTACGCCTACTATCGCAACCGCGGCGACGAGGTCATGATCGTGAGTTGCACGGGTGGCGAACGCGGCGACGTATTGAACCAGGGTCTCGAGGAACGTGCCATGGCCGAGCGGGACATGCCGGGCCTCCGCCGTGTCGAGATGGCCCGTGCACAGGCCGTCGTCGGATTCGAGCATCGGTGGCTCGGCTATCAGGATTCCGGCCTTCCCGAGAACGGCGAGCCGCTGCAGGCGAACTGTTTCGCGTTGATCCCGTTGGAGATCTCGGCGGAACCGCTCGTGAAGATCATCCGCGAGTATCGACCGCAGGTGCTTGTGACCTACGACGAGTCTGGCGGTTACCCGCATCCGGACCACATTCGCACCCATGAGATCTCGATGTACGCCCTCGAGGCGGCGGCCGATCCGAGCAGGTATCCGGATGCCGGTGAGCCCTGGCAGATATCCAAGGTCTATTACGACTGCATCTTCAATCATCCCCGCATCGATGCGGTGTGCCAGGCTCTCGCCGCAGCAGAGCCGGAGTCCCCGTTGCTCGAACAACTGTCGGGCATCCGTGAGTGGATGCGGGATCGACCGAGCCGTGCGACCTCCCAGGTCCCGGTCGGCGAGTTCCTCGAGGTGCGCGACCGTGCGCTCCGCTCGCACGCGAGCCAGGTATCGCCCGACAGCGCTTTCTTCTTCTGGCCGAACGAGCTGCAGCGTGAGGCATGGCCATACGAAGACTTCGAGCTCGCGAAGTCGCTCGTCGACACGACTCTTCCCGAGGCCGACCTCTTCGCCGGCATCGTCAACGAACCCCAAGGAACAGCATGAACTCCATTGCCTTCGCGATCATCCAGACGGCCACCGGGGTGCCGCAGCCGAATTTCGACGAGAACTCGGTCACGCCTGGCTGGGTAGGGTTCGCGATCACCTTCGGCGTCGCCGCTGTCGTCGTCGTGCTCTGCATCGACCTCGTGCGCCGCGTGCGCCGGGTGCGCTACCGCGGTGAGATCCGCGAGCAGCTCGAGGCCGAGCGCAAGTCCGACGAAACGGACGACTAACACGGCGGGACGCGCCGCTGGCGGATCCCGTCGGCGCAGTTCGAAATCGGCGTAATCGCCCCTTCTGGATCTCCCCTCGCCACAGTTCCTCCACAGGCAGTCGTTTTCCACTGTCTTCGTGATGCTCTCCGCGTCGGATTCGATCTCTGCTATCCCTGTGTCACGCGTGCGGCGGCGATGTCGGCAACTCAGTTAAAAGTGCATATTGACCTCAGGCATATAAACGTGGTTTTATCGATTTAGTAAATCAGTAACCGCACACCACAGCAAGGGAGCCTCGATGAGCGAATGGTGGGATGACGCCGTGGTCTATCAGGTGTACCTGCGCTCCTTCGCGGACGCGACGGCAGATGGCGTGGGCGATCTTCCCGGTCTCCGGAGTCGTCTCGACTACCTGGCCGGCCTGGGCGTCGACGCGTTATGGCTCAACCCCTGCTATGCCTCGCCGCAGCGCGACCACGGTTATGACATCTCGGACTACTTCGCGATTGATCCCGCCTACGGCACTGTTGACGACCTGGCCGACGTCGTCAACGATGCTCACGCGCGAGGCATGCGCGTCGTCATGGACATGGTCGCCAACCACTGCTCCGATCGGCATGAGTGGTTTCAGGCCGCCGTCGCCGGTCGGCCGGGGAGTCCGGAACGCGCTCGATTCCTCTTCCGCGATGGTCGCGGGCCTGGAGGGGTGCTCCCTCCCAACAACTGGCAGAGTGTCTTCGGCGGGCCGGCATGGACCCGGGTCATGGCGGCGGACGGATCGGCGGGCCAGTGGTACCTCCATTCGTTCGATCCCGGCCAGCCTGACTTCGACTGGAGGAACCCCGAGGTCGTCGACTATTTCGAACGTGTGCTCAAGTTCTGGTTCGATCTCGGAATCGACGGATTCCGTGTCGATGTCGCCCACGGCCTGATCAAAGACGCCGCGCTTCCCGACTGGCCGGGGGCGGATGAGGGCAAGGGCGATCACAACTACGCGATGTGGGATCAGCCGGAGGTGCACGGCATCTACCGCGGCTGGAGGAGCATCGGAGAGGGGTACGCGCCAGAGCGCAAGTACTTCGTCGGTGAGATCTGGGTGCCGAGTGTGGAGCGGTTGACCAGGTATCTCGTCGACGACGAACTGCATCAGGCCTTCAGCTTCGACCTTCTCGTGCAGCCGTGGAATGCGGAGCGATTCCGGGGCGCCATCGAACGCACACTGGCGCAGTCGGCGCAGACCGGCACACCGGCTGCCTGGACTCTGAACAATCACGACGTCCATCGTTCCGTTACCCG
This sequence comes from Microbacteriaceae bacterium, assembly GCA_025464815.1. Classification (GTDB taxonomy): domain Bacteria; phylum Actinomycetota; class Actinomycetes; order Actinomycetales; family Microbacteriaceae; genus Lacisediminihabitans. The sequence goes on from JAODMW010000285.1 coordinate 18,080, forward strand.
TTACGGCCAGCGACAGGATCTCGTCGATCCATCCCCGAGCGACATGATCGCGGCAGCGCGGCGTATCGGAGAGGTGTCGCTCCAGCTCGGCACCCTTCGCGCCAGAACGGCAGTGCTGCTGCTTCTTGCGCTGCCTGGCACGGTTTACCTCTATCAGGGCGAAGAACTGGGCCTCCCTGAAGTCTTCGACCTCCCCGATGACGCCCGGCAGGACCCCATCTGGTTGCGATCGAACGGCGCCGAGCTCGGGCGAGACGGATGTCGTGTGCCTCTGCCGTGGAGTCACGATGCCCCGTCCTTCGGGTTCAGCCCGCCCGGCACGGCGCTGGCGCCCTGGCTGCCCCAGCCCTCCTCGTTCGGGAAGCTGGCCGTGGACATGCAACTCGACGACCCGAATTCGATGCTGGCCCTGTACCAGCGGGCGATCGCGATGCGAGGTGCTCTCTTCCAGGCATCCGTTGGCCTGCGTTGGCATGAGACCGGGCAGCACGAGCTGCTCGCATTTTCACGCGGCGACGGAACATGCGTAGTGAATTTCGGCGACCGACCGCTGAGCCTCCCACAGGGTTGGGATCTCGAACTCATGCAGGCCTCGGGAGCGGATAGCGACCAGGCGCAAGTGCCCGCAAACTCGGCGGCGTGGTTCGCGGGTGTACCCGCGGATCACGGCGCCAAGCCAGGAGAGACGATCGAAGCCGACCGTCGACTATTGGAAACAGCGACCGTGTACCGGTCACAATCAGTGAGGGAGCAATGATGCATCACAGCAAAAAATGGGTTGCGGCAGCGGCCATAGCGGCGGCGGCGGTACTCGCCATGACCGGATGCGCGGGCGGTGGCGCCTCCGATAGCAAGACAGAGGTCACCGTCTGGCATTACTGGGATGGCACGAACGCCGACACTTTCGATTCCATTGTGAAGAGCTACAACGAGAACCACTCGAACGTCACGATCAAGTCGGTCAACGTTCCGAACGCCGACTTCCTCACCAAGGTTCAGGCATCGGCGCGGTCCAAGACCCTGCCGACCATGGTGATCGGCGACCTCATCTGGGTGCCGCAGATCGCGCAGATCGGCACGTTCGCAGACCTGAGCAAGAGCATTCCTTCCGACACCCTGAGCGACATCAATCCTGCGCTCACCTCGTATGGCTCGCAGGGCGGCAAACAGGTGTCCGTGCCGGTTTCCGCGAACAACCTCGGATTCCTCTACAACACGGACCTGTTCAAGCAGGCGGGCCTGGACCCCACGAAGCCGCCGACCACCTGGGATGAGCTCATCGCCGACGGCAAGACGATTCTCCAGAAGACCGGCAAGCCGGGGTATGAGCTGTTCACGCATGCTGGAGACAACGGTGAAGGACTCACCTGGGACTTCCAGGTCAACCTGTGGCAGGCCGGGGGCCAGTTCCTCAACGACGACAACACGAAGGCGGCATTCAACACGAGCGCCGGCAAGAAAGCGCTCCAGTACTGGGCCGATCTGATCAAAGACGGCGTCAGTCCGTTTGCTCCATGGGGTGCGTTTGAAAAGGGCGCGGCGGCATCGGCGCAGGAGGGCTCATGGATGGTCGGAATCTGGGCGAACGATCCGCCCTTCCCCTTCGCTTCGGCGCCCATTCCCTACCCCTCCGACGGCAAGCCGGCCACCAATCTCGGTGGTGAGCAGGCCATGGTGTTCGACGGCGATGCCGCAGCGACCAAGGCGGCGGGGGACTTCCTCGCCTGGTTCCTCCAGCCCAAGCAGGTCACCAGCTGGAGCGAGGCCACGGGGATGCTTCCGGTGACCAACACCGTCGCCACGAGCGACGACTACCTCTCCTGGGTCGACGGTCACCAGCCGCTGCTGCGTCCATATGTCGAGCAGATGGCGGACGCCAGGGCGCGACCGAACACCCCGCTCTACTCGAAGGCATCGTTCGCCTTCGCTCAAGAGATCGAGAAAGTCCTCGCGGGCCAGACGACCGTAAGCGACGGATTGGATAATGCGGAGGCGGCAGTCAACAAGATCCTTTCGGGGAGCTAACCAGCGTGACGCAGCACGTGCAACGGACCACTCGCCTCCTCGTCGGAGGCGAGTGGTCCCGCCCCGCGCGAGAGCGGTACCGACGCGAAGACGTCATCACGGCATATTCCTTTCTGATGCCGGCCATGATCGTGCTCGGCGTCTTCGTGATCTATCCGATCGGCTCGGCCGTCTATACGAGTCTCACCTCGTGGAACGGCTTCTCCGCAGAGATGCCGTTCGTGGGCGGCGCGAACTACCTTCGGTTGGCTCAGGACCCCGAGTTCTGGAATTCCTTGCTCGTCACCCTGGTCTATGCGGCCGGAGTGTGCCTGCTCAGCGTGATTTCGGGAATGGCCGTCGCCCTCTTGCTTGACGCGCCAATCCGAGCGCGGGGCCTGTACCGTGGCATCTATTTCCTTCCGGCCGTGACATCCTCGGTCGCGGCTGCGATCGTCTGGAGGTATCTGCTCGATCCTTCCGGACTGCTCAATACCCTGCTCTCCCGAGTGGGCATCGACGGTCCTGACTGGCTCGGTGATCGGTGGCTCGCTCTCGGAGCGCTCACGCTGCTCACCGTATGGAAGAACGTGGGATTCAACGCCATCCTGTACCTCACCGCCCTGCAGGCTTTGCCCACGGGAGTTTTCGAGGCCGCGAGTATGGACGGCGCCACTTTCCTGCAGCGGCTGAGGTTCATGACCGTGCCGTTGCTGCGTCCGATGACCTTCTTCGTGGTCATCCAGGCGCTTATCACGAGCTTCCAGGCTTTCGATCTGGTGTACGTGCTTACGGGGGGTGGCCCCACGGGCGGAACCGAGGTTCTCGGGATGTTCATGTATCGCACCGCCTTCAGGCTGAGCGACTTCGGTTACGGCTCCGCGATCGCGTTCGTGACGTTGTTCCTCGTACTCGGTGTCGCCCTCGTTCAGTGGCGGGCCTCCGGATCGGGAAGGGCGGACCGATGACGAAACGCACCATCGCCGTGAACCTCGGACGTCATGCCGTGCTTGTGGCCGGTTCCCTGCTCATCATCGGTCCATTCCTGTGGATGCTCACGACGGCGCTCCAGACTCGCGCGGAGAACTATACGAACGCCTCTGTGCTGCCGACATCGTGGCACTGGGAGAACTTCATACACGCCTGGGAGGCAGCCCCGTTCGGCCAGTACTATCTCAACAGCCTGGTAATGACGGCGGGAATCGTCGGCGGCCACCTCGTGCTCGATGCACTTGCCGCATATGCCTTCGCCCGACTGCGGTTTCCGCTCAAGAACGCGATCTTCCTCGTGCTGCTCGCGGCTCTGATCGTGCCGACCTTCGTCACGATCATCCCGGCGTACTCGCTGACGGCATCGCTCGGCTGGATCGACACCTACGCAGGCCTCATCGCACCGCGCCTCGCCGACGTGTTTGGAATCATCCTGCTCCGACAATTCTTCTCGACCATCCCCCTCGAGCTGGAAGAGGCGGCGCGCATCGACGGATGCAGCCGGGCCGGGACTTTCCTGCGCATCATCGTTCCGCTGTCGCGGCCGGCCTTCGCCACGCTGGGGATCTTCAGCTTTCTCTTCGCCTGGAATGACTTTCTCTGGCCGCTTCTCGTCACGAACTCCGACGATCTGAGAACGATCCAGATCGGCCTCTCGGCCTTCCAGGGGCGATACGGCACCTCATGGAACTACCTCATGGCGGGCACGTTGACCGCGACCATACCGAGCATCCTGGTTTTCCTGGTTTTCCAGCGTGCCCTCGTTCGCGGTATCGCTATGACCGGACTCAAAGACTGACAGGGCACTGACGAAATGACACACATGATCACTCCACAACCGACCCCCGAAACGTCTGCCACCCCGGACTGGCTCGCGGATGCCATCTTCTACCAGATCTTCCCCGATCGGTTCGCGAACGGCGACCCGGCCCTCGATCCGTCGGATGTCGAGCCATGGGGCAACGAGCCGACCGCACACAATTTCTTCGGAGGTGACCTGAAGGGAATAACCGAGCACCTCGACCACATCATCTCCGTCGGCGCCAATGCCATCTATCTCACGCCCATTTTCCAGGCGGACACGAACCATCGTTACGACGCGACCGACTACTTCAGCATCGACAGGCGACTCGGGGACGACGGTTCATTCCGCACGTTCCTGGACGCGGCGCATGAGCGAGGCATCCGCGTGGTCCTGGATGCCGTTCTCAACCACTGCGGCGATGGGCACTGGGCGTTCCGTGACGTGATCGAGAACCAGGAACGCTCGCGTTACGTCAACTGGTTCTCGGTCGAGGACTTCCCCGTGCGTGCCCACCCGACGCCGAATTACCGTACCTGTTCTGGCTGCTACTACCTCCCGAAGTGGAACGCCTATAACCCCGAGGTGAGAGAGCACCACTACGCAGTTGCGCGTCACTGGGTCGAGAAGGGTATTGATGGATGGCGACTGGATGTCCCCTACTTCATCAACCACAACTTTTGGCGGCGCTTCCGGCAGGAGGTGAAGAGCCTCGATCCGGATCTCTACATCGTCGCGGAGGAATGGCGCGAACCCGAGCAGTGGCTGCAGGGAGACCTGGCAGACGGCACCATGAATTACAGCCTGCGCGATCTCGTTCTCGGTTTCACAGCGGATGGAACCGTCGACGCTTCGAGCTACGCGGCGTCGATGACCGTCCTGCACGACCGGATCCCCACGGCGGCGCGCCCGGCGATGCTCAACCTTCTGGGCAGCCACGACACGGAGCGGGTTCTCACACGTCATCGGGAGGGGATCGCCCAGAGTAAACTCGCCTACGCCCTGCTATTCGCGTCGCAGGGAACTCCAATGCTCTACTACGGAGACGAGGTGGGCATGAGGGGCGAGAACGATCCCGGAAGTCGCGGTTGCATGCCCTGGGACGAGACCCAGTGGAATACCGAGATCCTGGGATGGGTGCAGGGGTTGGCCAGCGTTCGGCGCCGGGTGGTTGCCCTTCGCCGCGGCACCCAGGCAGTGGCGGCAGTCACCGACGATGTGGCCGCGATTTTTCGTGATGCTGGCGAGCAGGGCGCGGCGCTCACCCTGGTGAACCGCGGCGCGACACGGGTAGTCGTTCCGCGGGAATTCCTCGACGGGAGTGCTTTCGGAGGCGCGGCCATCGATCCGGCCGGATGGGTAGTAGCGCTCGATTCCGCGACTGCTCCGAACGCCGCCGTTGGCACGGTGGTCGGTGCCGGGAGCGCGCTCGTGCTGGTTGCCGCGGGTCGGGAGCTGGAATGAAAGCACGACGCGTGACCATGCAGGATGTCGCTGAGCGGGCGAGCGTATCGAAGACTGCGGTCTCCTTTGCTTTCAACGACACGTCGCGATTGTCCGAGCCGACTCTCAAACACATTCTCGAGGTGGCTGCCGAGCTGGGGTATTCCCAGGATCCTGCGGCTCGGATGCTCCGGACCCGGCGCACCAACAGTCTCGGGCTCCTCCTGCCGCAGCAGCTGGATATCGTGCTGGCCAATCCCTACTACACACAGTTTCTGCAGGGCATCGGACAAACCTGCAACCGCGAGGGATTCACCCTTCTTCTGGCTCCTCCGCTGCGTGGCTCGATGCTGAAGACCATCCCCTACGCTGCGGTCGACGGTTTCATCGTGAGCGGTCTCGAGTACGACCGTGGTGAGGTAAGCGCGCTGAGGCAACGCGACATCCCCTTTGTGCTCGTCGACAGCGAACATCACGACGGTGTCTCCTCCGTGGAAATCGAGGACGGACGCGGTATGGAGATGCTCGTCGAACACCTGCTCTCGCTCGGCCACCGTCGGATACTGTTCCTCGCATTCGAGACCGGGATCGCCGGCGGGTACGCGAATTGGCGGGGACCGGCGCTGCGACGTATGAACGGAGCGATCACGGCGCTGCGAAAAAGCGGGCTGTCTCCAGAGAGCGAGGGGATAGAGGTGCGCGAGGTACCCTGCACCCGGCCGGGCGGCGAGCAGGCATTCCGGGACCTGTGGAACGAACCGGAGCGACCGACGGCGATCGTCTGCTTCAGCGACGTGATCGCCCTCGGGGTTCTCGACGCAGCGCACGAGATGGGTGTCTCAGTGCCGCACGATGTCTCGGTGACCGGGTTCGACGACCTTGCCGAGGCGCAACTGTCACAACCGAGCCTTACCACGGTGCGCCAGCCCATAGAAACGAAGGGTCGTCTCGCCGCCGAATATCTCGTCGAGTCGATCTCGGCGGGTGAACCCTCTCGAGTTCACCGGCAGGAGCTGCACACCGCGCTCCTGCTGCGGGATTCGACCGGTCTGCCCAACCAGTAGCACGGCGCAGGGACCTTTCCTCCGCTGGAACCGTGCGGCGTTAATGACTTCTGCTCATAACGCTCGTGCTTTGACGCTCTTGTCGGGGTCATCATTCCTGGGTATTAATCGATTTACTAACCACGGCAACAGGCCGTGTTGCGTGGATTGAGAATCAGGGAGGTCGACAATGTTTCACCAATGGAAACTCTCAGGGGGGCGCCACCGATTTCTAAGACGTCTTGGCGTCGTCGTCGCGGTGGCGGCCGTCGGCGGGCTCGTGACGCCGGTGCTCGAGGCGCCGGCACACGCCATCGTCACACCTCCGGGTCCGCTGACCGAGGGCGATGTGATCTATCAGGTTCTCGTCGATCGGTTCGAAGACGGGGACTCGACAAACAACGACAGCGGCAACGGCGAATACGACCCGACAGACCTAGGCTTTTATCACGGAGGCGACTGGGCCGGCCTCACCGACAAGCTCGGTTATATCGCCGACCTCGGTGTCACCGCGGTGTGGATCTCGCCGGTCTCCGACCAGCAGCCGCTCTCCCGGGATAGCAATGAAGCGAGTTATCACGGGTACTTCACTCGTGACTACGCGACGCCAAACAGCCACTTTGGAAGCGCATCCGAACTTCAGGCCCTGCTCGACACCGCGCATGGTCTCGGGCTCAAGATGATCCTTGACGTAGTGCCGAACCATACTGCGGACTATCTCGCAGGAACGTCGACGACCTACTCGCCGAGCACCTACAAGCCGTCGAGCCCGCTGGGCGACTCGTCGTATTTTCACCACAACGGCGACTGTCTTTTCAACGGTTCGGAGTCGCAATCGCAGATCGAAAACTGTGATCTCGGGGGCCTCGACGATCTCGATCAGTCCAATCCGACGGTATCGAGTTTTCTCATGAACACCTACAAGGATTGGGTAGACATGGGATTTGACGGCATCCGGGTCGACGCTGCTCGTTCGATACCCAAGAGCTGGCTCGCCGACTTCGAAGATGCCATGGGGGTTCCCACCTTCGGCGAGGTGTTCGTCGGGGATGTCGACTATGTCGCCGACTACCAGGATTACGAGTGGGGCGTGCTCGATTTCCCGTACTTCTTCCATGCGCGTGACGCATTCGCGGCGGACACCGACATGAACGCGCTGGGCGACCTGTTCGACCAGGACTACAAGTACAGCAATCCGAATCGCCTCGAGACGTTCCTCGACAATCACGACAGGGCTCGGTTCCTGACCTGGGCAGACGACAACTACCAGAGGCTGCGGTCTGCGCTGACATTCCTGCTCACCAGCAGGGGCATTCCGGTGATCTACTACGGCACCGAGCAGGCGGATGACGGCAACGGCAATGCGAGCGAGGTGCCTATCGCGAACAAAGACAATCGCAAGGACATGACGAGCTTCAGCGAGTCAGCGCCGATCTACAAACACATCAAGCGGTTGACCGCCATCAAGGCAGCGTCCCCCGCATTACGGCTGGGAACACAGCGCGAGATGTGGTCTGACACCTCGGTATACGGATTCTCCCGGCGGGTGGACAGCACGGGCTCCGAAGCGATCACGCTCTCCAGCAACTCCTGGTCCACTCAAACGCGCACGGTACCGTTGCGCGCGGAGAGTTCGATCACGGTGGGCACGGTTCTGACCAACCTCATGAATACGAGCGACACGGTCACCGTGACCTCCGGAGGGGTGACGGGAAAGCAGATCGCCGTTGCGCTCGGTGAACACGAGTCGAAGGTCTATGCGCCCGGTACCCCGGTTTCCTCATACACTCCGGATGCCAGGAACACCACGATGATTCGCGTGCACTACAACGTCGGGCTCGGTAATTCGATTGCGATTCGTGGTGATACCTATCCGTTCAGCTGGAGCACGGGACGCGGAGCACGAAACATCGCAAGCGACGTGTGGGAGTTCGAACTCGAACGCATACCCGATGGCACCACGTTCCAGTTCAAGCCGCTCATCAACGATTCCACCTGGTCGACGGGATCGAACTACACCGGCACCGGCGGCGACACGATCGACGTCTATCCGACATTCTGAAACCGAACGACCTCCGGAGCAGAGCCGAGCCTCAGCGGCAGACGCTCCGGAGGTCCTTGTGCCGGGAAAGCTAGCCCAAGACCGGCGGGTTGGTCGCGACCAGGAAGATGCCGGTCCAGTGACAGAGGAAAGCCAGCAGGGTGAGCGAGTGGAAGATCTCGTGGAATCCGAAGACCCCGGGGATCGGATTCGGGCGCTTGAAGCCGTAGACCACCGCGCCAATCGTGTAGAAGAGCCCGCCGAGCAGGATGAGGGTCATCATCACGGCGTTCGCGGTGAAGAAGTCGACGATGAAGGCGAGCGCCGCGTAGCCGAGCAGCAGGTAGAGCGGCACGTAGAGCCATCGAGGCGCGCCGATCCAGAAGATCCGGAAACCGATGCCCAGTAGCGCTCCTCCCCAGACCAGGGAAAGGAGCAGCACCGCCTTGTCGCTGGGCAGGCTGAGTACGGTGATCGGGGTGTACGAGCCGGCGATGAGCAGGAAGATGTTGGAGTGGTCGAGGCGCTTGAGCAGGCGCTTGGTCTTCTCGCTCCAGTCGAACCGGTGGTAGAGGGCCGAGATGCCGAAGAGCAGCAGCGACGAGATGACGAAGACCGCCGAGCTGACTTTTGCGGCGACACCGTCGGCGAGGGTGATGAGAACAACGCCGAGAACGATCGCGAGGGGGAAGGTGCCGGCGTGGATCCAACCGCGCCAGGTCGGCTTCTTCTCCGGGGCCGGAACCTCCAGGGCATCATCGAGAAGAGGGATGTTGGGAAGCGTGAGGCCGTCATCGCCGGGGGCGCTCGAGTCGTGCCCGTCCTGGCTCATTGCTCCAGCTTATGCCCGCCCTCTCGGCTCTGGCTGGGAAGAGTTCGCCCAGTTTGGGCTAGCGTAGGCACGTGGCGAAACGGGAAGTTCCCTTAGGGAGAGGCATCCTCTACGGTGTCTACCAGAACCGGATCCGCCGCCGGCTCATCGGCCAGGAATTGCCGCGACACGTCGCGATGATCCTCGACGGCAACCGTCGCTGGGCGCGCCAGCGTTTTCTGGAGACCGCCGCCCACGGACATCGGGCAGGAGCCGCGAAGTTCCGCGAGTTCCTCATCTGGTGCGACGATCTCGGAATCGCTGTCGCGACCCTCTACCTTCTCTCGACAGACAACCTCACCGGGCGCCCATCCGACGAACTCGAGGAGCTGTTCCAGATCATCGCCGACCTCGCGGACGACCTGTCGCATTTCCGCGACTGGCGCATCCAGCATGTCGGCTCGGACGACGGATTGCCGGAACATCTCGTGGCGACGCTCAAGGCAGCGGAGAAGCGCACGAAGGACAACACCGGCCTCCACATCAACCTCGCGGTCGGGTACGGCGGACGGCGTGAGATCGCGGATGCGATGCGCAGCATCGTCATGCAGCACGGCAAAGAGGGGGGCACTCTCGATGCGCTCGCGGAGATTCTCACGCCGGAGCTCATCGGCGACCACCTCTATACCGGTGGGCAGCCGGATCCCGACCTCGTCATCCGCACTTCCGGCGAGCAGCGATTGAGCGATTTCATGCTCTGGCAGAGCGCACACAGCGAGTTCTATTTCGTGGAGGCACTCGGTCCCGACCTTCGTGAGGTCGATTTCCTGCGGGCGCTGCGTGACTACGCCAGGCGCCAACGACGCTACGGTAGTTGAGAAATGACGACCATCGATGCCTACGCGGCGAGCTTCGGCGAGGAGCCGGGATACCTCGATTTCGCTCGCATCGGTCCTCTCGCGACCTCCGTCGTCGAGGAGACACAGGGGCAGCTCGAACTGCTCCGCCGCGCGCGTTTCGGCAGTCTCGCGAGCCTGGACCGGCAGGATGAGCGGGTGCGCCACGCCGTCGGCGCCGTCACGGGGTTCCCCGCGGATCAGATCGCCTTCCAACCCAATACCGGCACCGGTCTCATGCACGTCATGTTCGGTCTGACGGGTGGGGTGCTGTATTCTCCCGCGGAGTTTCCCAGCATCACCTACGCCGCGGCGCGTTCGGCCGAGGCCCTCGGAGTGCTGGGCCCGATCCACCTCGACACCGCTGGCGGCCCGGTCACTCCGGGCATCGTGCGCGAGCAGCTCACGCAGAACACGGTCGCCGTGGCGGTGAGCCTGGTGGACTATCGCACGGGCTATCTCACCGACATCGAGGGCATTCGCCAGGTGATCGGCGACCGCCTGCTGATCGTCGACGCCATCCAGGGTTTCGGGGTCGTGGATGCGCCATACGAGGTGGCGGATGTCGTGGCGTCCGGCGGGCAGAAGTGGGTTCGCGCCGGCTGGGGAACCGGTTTCCTCGCTCTCAGCGACCGCGCCGCGGAACGCCTGACACCGGTGTTCTCCGGCTTCAATGCCGCAGACGGGGATTCGTTCGAGCCGGCGCTCTCGCCGGAAGGCGTGCTTCCGCCGGTGCGCGGAGCCGGTGCCTTCACGGTCAGCCCGCCCAGCCCGATCGCGCAGGCCCGATTCGCGGCGGCCCTCGAGGAGATCGCCGATGTGGGTGTTGCAGCGATCAGTGCGCGCGTGGCGGAGAAAGTGTCGCGTGTGATCGAACTCGCCGACGAATACGCGGTGCCCGTGTCATCTTCGCGGGCCGAAAACGAACGTGCGGGAATCATCGTGCTCGAGCCGGCCGTCGACCAGCTCACGGTGCTCTCCGCATCCCTCTTCAACCACGGCGTCTCCGTCACGACGCGCAGGCAGACGGTGCGGGTGAGCCCCCATGTTTCGACCGACGACGAGACCTTCGACATGCTTCGGGCCTCCTTCACGAGCTACGCCTCGGCCATCACCGTCTGAACGACGGGGGAATTAACCCCGTCGTAACACAGCATCGGGCGTGTCGCTGCGAGCCTGCCTGAGGCGGGGACGTAGCGTCGAAGACATCGGGTATGGCACCTGATCGAGACGGCCACGTAAGTTCGTTTCGAGATGTACGTCGGCCGTCACGGGACTGGATCCGAGCGCTGAGCGCCCGGGGATGGAGCACAAACGTGGCACTGCCCGAATACACCAAGCAGAAGACAAGCCAGACTCCCCAGACAGATTCGCAAGCCAGGACCGCCGAGCGCACGTACGTGCTCGACACCTCGGTGCTGCTGTCTGACCCGAAGGCCATCTTCCGCTTCGCCGAACATCCCGTGGTCCTGCCGGTGATCGTGATCGCCGAGCTCGAATCGAAGCGCAACGACCCGGAGATCGGCTATTTCGCACGGCAGGCGCTCCGCAACCTCGACGAGTTGCGGGTGCAGCACGAGCGGCTCGACTTCCCGATCGCGGTCGGCCATGGCGGCTCGCTCCGCGTCGAGCTCAACCACTCGAACATGTCGGTGCTTCCCTCCGGTCTGCAACTGAACGACAATGACTCGCGCATTCTCGCGGTGGCGCTCAACCTGTCGAACGACGGGCTCGACGTGACGGTCGTCTCGAAGGACCTGCCGTTGCGCGTCAAGGCCGCATCGATCGGACTGGCCGCGGAAGAGTACCGCGCCGAGCTCGCGGTCGACTCCGGCTGGACCGGAATGGCGGATATCACGCTCGGCTCCGAACAGATGGCGCAGCTCTACGACAATGAGGAGCTTCATTCGCGGCTGGTCGGTGACACTCCCATCAATACCGGACTCGTCGTCCACTCCGATCGCGGTTCGGCACTCGGGCGCGTGACGGCTCCAGGCAAGCTGCGTCTCGTGCGCGGCGACCGCGACATCTTCGGACTGCACGGCCGTTCGGCAGAGCAGCGCCTCGCCATCGACATGCTGCTCGATCCGGAGATCGGCATCGTGTCCCTCGGCGGGCGTGCCGGTACGGGCAAGTCCGCCCTTGCGCTCTGCGCCGGTCTCGAGGCGGTGCTCGAGAAGCAGCAGCACAAGAAGATCATGGTTTTTCGCCCGCTGTATGCCGTCGGTGGACAGGAGCTCGGTTTCCTGCCCGGCGATGCCGCGGAGAAGATGAATCCCTGGGCCCAGGCCGTGTTCGACACCCTGGGTTCGGTGGTTTCGCAGAACGTGCTCGATGAAGTGATCGAGCGCGGGATGCTCGAGGTGCTGCCGCTCACCCACATCCGTGGGCGCTCGCTGCATGACGCCTTCGTGATCGTGGACGAGGCGCAGTCGCTCGAGCGCAATGTGCTGTTGACGGTCCTGAGCCGCATCGGCCAGAACTCGAGGGTGGTGCTCACCCACGATGTCGCCCAGCGCGACAATCTCCGCGTTGGTCGTCACGACGGTGTCGCCTCGGTCATCGAGACGCTCAAGGGGCACTCGTTGTTCGGCCACATCACGCTCACGCGCTCCGAGCGGTCCGCCATTGCGGCCCTCGTGACGGAGATGCTGGAGTCCAATGAGCTGACCTGACGATCGGAAGCTGACAATGCGCCGACGAGGGTTTGTGATGGCCTCCGGTCAGGGGTAGACAGCTTAAGCTCTTAGCGTGAATCCCATCGTGATTGCAGTGCTCTTCGGGCTGCTGATCCTGACCCTGTGGGGATTCATCTCACCGCGAGGGCAATGGCGTGTTCTCACCGGCTGGAACCGTCGCGACCCGTACGTGAGCGATCCGGGAGCGGTCGCGCTCGGCATCCACCGATTGGTCGCAGCCGTCGCTCTCGTCGCAGTGGTGACCGTCGGGATTTCGCTCTACACCGCGCCCCAGCGCAGCCTGGCGAACCCCACGGTTCGAACCCCGGCCAAGAATCCGCTCTGGGGCACTCCGGAACCCGCCGTAGTCGATCGTGTGTTCGCGCCGCTGGGTGCCCAGCCGGGCGGTCTCGTCGTGCAGCCCGTCCTCAGCTACCAGAGTGTGGACGGCGCCAAGCGCGATCCCGCGTACCTCTTCGACCTCAAGGATTTCAAGCACTCCGGAGCCTCCAACGCGGACGGCTACATCGGTTCAGATCCGCCGGTGGGACTGAGCGCGCTCGACATGGCGGACATCGTCGTGCAGGTGCGCGGTGACAAGCGCTGCATTCCCTACCAGGTGGCCGTGGTCGAGTCGAGCACTTCGATCACCATCGGCGTCTACTACGGGCAGCCCGATTCACCGGATGAGACCAATATCGCGCATCTCACCGACTGCGCGACGGACGGTGGGAAGGCGGATTCCACCTCGGTGCTCATCCCGATCAATCTGTCCGAGGGTGTACTGGGTCGTACCGTGGTGAACTTCGACGGTTCGCCGATCAAACAGGTCGGCACTGCCGTCAACTGAGCGGGCCGATCAGGCCTCGGGTGGCCGTGTCATCGAGAGCACGTCGAGTGCCGCGTCGAGCTGTTCCAGGCTGATCTCGCCACGCTCGACGAAGCCGAGGTCGATGACTGACTCGCGAATCGTGATCGCCTTGCTCACCGCGTTCTTGGCGACCTTCGCCGCCGCCTCGTAACCGATCACCCGGTTGAGCGGGGTAACGATCGCGGGGGACGATTCGGCGAGGGCGCGTGCCCGCTCCACGTTGGCCGTGAGCCCGTCGACGGTCTTGTCGGCGAGGGCGACCGTGGAGTTCGAGAGCAGGCGGATCGATTCGAGCAGCGCGGTGCCCATGACCGGAATGGCCACGTTGAGTTCGAAGGCTCCGGAGGCGCCTGCCCAGGCGATCGTCGCGTCGTTGCCGACCACCCGTGCGGCCACCATCAGCACGGCCTCGGGGATGACCGGGTTGACCTTGCCTGGCATGATGGATGACCCCGGCTGGAGGTCCGGAATGTGCAGCTCTCCGAGCCCGGTGTTGGGGCCAGAGCCCATCCAACGCAGGTCGTTGCAGATCTTCGTGAGGCTCACGGCGATGACACGGAGAGCGCCGGATGCCTCCACCAGTCCGTCACGGGCACCCTGCGCCTCGAAGTGGTCGCGCGCCTCTGTGATCGGCAGGCCGGAGTCGGAGGCCAGAGTCGCGATGACCTTCTGGGAGAAGCCGGCTGGGGTGTTGATGCCCGTGCCGACCGCCGTGCCGCCGAGCGGCACCTCCGCCACGCGGACGATGGTGGACTGCACCCGCTCGATGCCGTGGCGGATCTGGGCGGCATAGCCGGCGAATTCCTGGCCGAGGGTGACAGGGGTGGCATCCATGAGGTGGGTGCGGCCGGACTTGACGACACCCTTCCACAGCTCGGCCTTCCTCTCGAGCGACACCGCGAGATGGTCGAGCGCGGGAACGAGGTCGCCGAGCAGGGCGCCGGTGACGGCGACGTGCACCGAGGTGGGGAATACGTCGTTGGAGGATTGTGACGCGTTCACGTGGTCGTTGGGGTGGATGGGGGATCCGGCGAAGCCGCTCGCGAGGCTGGCGAGCACCTCGTTCATGTTCATGTTCGAGGAGGTTCCGCTGCCGGTCTGGTAGGTGTCAACCGGAAACTGATCGTGGTGGCGACCGGCGATGAGCTCATCCGCGGCCAGCACGATCGCATCGGCGACGGGGGCATCCAGGATACCGAGTTCCCTGTTGACGACGGCGGCGGAGCGCTTGATCCGGGCGAGGGCGACGATCTGTGCCGACTCGAGCCCCGAGCCCGAGATCGGGAAGTTCTCGACCGCGCGCTGGGTCTGGGCACCGTAGAGCGCTGAAACCGGAACCCGCACCTCGCCCATCGTGTCGTGCTCGATACGGTACTGGTCTTCGGATTCCTGCGGGGAACTGCTCACGGCGCTGTGTCTTCCTTTGTCTCTGTGCTGATCGGGGCTTCTCTGTGCTGATCGGGGCGGTGGACGGTCGCTAGACCGCGCCCACGATGATGTCGGGAACTGCTGTGCCTTCGAGCAGCCGGTAGTTCGCGCCGACGATAGCCAGCGTACCCGCGGCGATCGCGTCGCTGATCAATTCCGAACTCTCGAGCAGCTCGGCCACGGTGTCGCGCAGGTGTTCGCGGCCGACCTCGTTCGAATCGGGTTCGGCGCCGGGCGGGCGACCCACCTGGACCCGCTGCACCGCGGGAATGATCTTCTGGATCAGTCCGAAGATGTGCGGCGGGAGCGGAACGGAATCGGGTCGCTGCGACTCGATCGCCGCACGCACCGCACCGCACTCGTCGTGCCCGAGCACGACGATGAGCGGCACGTTCAGCACTGCCACGGCGTACTCGAGCGAGCCGAGCACGGAATCCGAGATGATCTGACCGGCATTCCGCACGACGAAGAGGTCGCCGAGGCCCTTGTCGAAGATGATTTCGGCTGAAAGCCGGGAGTCGCTGCACCCGAAGAGCGCTGCATGCGGCGCCTGGCGCTGTACAAGCTGCTCGCGACGCTCCACGTCCTGTCGGGGATGGCTGGGCGTGCCGGCAACGAAGCGCTCATTTCCGCGAGCCATTTCACGCCAGGCCTGCGCCGGGGTCCGCTGTTCCTCGATCACTTGCCGCTCCCGTCCGCTGTGCCGAGTTGCCTGCCCACCGCTTCGGCGAGCACGGTGAACTCCGTGGTGGTCGCCGTTCCGTGCAGCACGATGCTGCTCGTTCCGACAGTCGTCGTCATCGAGTAGGCGAAGTTGCCGGTGTCTTGCCTGTTTCGCTGGTCGTAGACCGTCCAGTCGAGGCCGCCGACCGTTCTGGCGCCGGTCGCGCGCGCTTTCTCGAGCTGATTGGACACCCAGGTCGCATTCGCGTCGATTCCCTGCGTGAGGCCGATGAACTGCTCTCCAGGGGTGATGAAGCCGATGGACCAGGCCACGACCTTGTCGGAGCCGGTATCGAGTCCGGCGGCATTCGCGGTCCAGGTTCCGGGCAGGTCGGGAGCGGCGAGAGTGTTCTTCACCT
The DNA here is from genome assembly GCA_025464815.1 of Microbacteriaceae bacterium. Taxonomy (GTDB): domain Bacteria; phylum Actinomycetota; class Actinomycetes; order Actinomycetales; family Microbacteriaceae; genus Lacisediminihabitans. The sequence continues at coordinate 34,169 of JAODMW010000285.1, forward strand.
GCGGCTGGGCCTGTGACGCGACGCTGCGGTAGTCGACCGGGTTGCGATCCGGCTGTGAGGGGCGCACCACCACGAGAACGAGAAACAGCACGACTCCGAGTGAGGCGAGGAGAGCAAGCACGAGATTGATGAGGGTTTGGTTCGACCGGTGCCGCCGGGAACTCGCGGCCTTGCGGGAGGCTGTCTCCTCGGGAGTTTCGGGTCGACCGAGCTCCGCGACGACGCGCGGCGGACGATCGTGGGAGGTGGACACCGGCCTCAGTCGACGGATGCGGCTCGGGCCGCATCCAATCTGGCTTTGGCCCCGATCAGCCACTCCTCGCAGCGGCGGGCGAGCGCCTCGCCGCGCTCCCAGAGCGCGAGCGACTCCTCGAGGGTCGAGGAACCCTGCTCGAGCTCGTTCACCACACGCACGAGTTCGTCGCGGGCCTGCTCATAGCTCAGCGCGGCGACGTCATCGGCACGGGAGGTGCCGGGGGAAGGAGTAGCTGCCACGGCTTAACTCTACCCAGCCTTGTCGGGGGCGGTCGGCTTGGCAGTCACGGTTGTGGTGACCTTTCCATCGGCGAGAGTAAGGAGGAGGGGAACACCGACATTCGCGTCCTTTTCGCTGCGCAGTACGGCGCCGCCGGGCAGCTGGGCGATCGCGTAGCCGCGGTCGAGCGTGCGCTGCGGCGACAGCGCCCGCAGCTGCGAGCGCAGTTCGGTGACGCGAGTATGCGATCGCTCGATCATGAGCTCGATGAGGTCCCCACTGCGTGCGACGTAGCGGCCGAGTTCCTCGGCCCGCGAGTCGACGAGCCAGGCCGAGCTTGCGAGAACGGGACGCGATCTGAGCTGTTCGAGGCGGTCGATCTCGGTCGAGACCAGCCCGGTCATCCGACTGCCGATGCGAGCGCGCGCCTGCTGCACGCGACTCAGTTCCTCGGCGACGTCGGGGACCACGCGTTTCGCGGCATCGGTGGGGGTGGATGCCCGCAGGTCGGCCACATCGTCGAGCAGCGGGCGATCGGCCTCATGCCCGATTGCGCTGACGATCGGTGTCGCGCAGGCGGCGGCGGTGCGCACCAGGGTCTCGTCGCTGAAGACGAGGAGGTTCTGGAAATCGCCGCCGCCGCGAGCGACGATGATCACATCGACGTCCGGGTCGGCGTCGAGCGCCTTGAGCGCCGCGGTCACTTCGCTGGAAGCTCGGTCACCCTGGACGGCCGTGTGCACGATGCGGAACTCGACGGCGGGCCAGCGCAACTGGGCATTGCGCAGCACGTCTTTCTCAGCATCCGAATCCTTACCGGTCACGAGACCGATACAGCCGGGGAGGAAGGGCAGGCGTTTCTTGCGATCGAGGTCGAAGAGCCCCTCCGCCCTGAGCTTCTGGCGCAGGCGCTCGAGTCGCTCGAGCAGATCGCCGAGACCCACATGGCGCATCTCGACGACCTGCATCGTGAGGGTCCCGCCTTTGACCCAGTAATTGGGTTTGACGAGCGCGACGACCCGGTCGCCCTGTTTCAGGTCATCCGGAAGTTTTACCCGCACCGAGGACCAGACGGTGAAGCCCACCGTGGCGTCGACCTCGAGGTCCTTGAGCTTGCCGTAGACATTGCCCCCTGACACGCCCCACTGGGTGATCTCGCCTTCCACCCAGGCCGTGCCGAGACGATCGATCCAACCCTTGATCTTGTTGGAGAGAAGCGCGACCGGCCACGGGGCGTCTACGGTGGAGGGGCCGTCGATGATGGTCATGATCGCCCGACCATCGCCGTGCGCACTAGGACTGGCCTCCGACCGCCGGCTCGCCCACGTATTCGTGCGCTTCGTGCGCGAGCTCGTCCCAGAGTTGTATGTCGTTCACGCGCACCCACTTGCGGCTCGGGTGGCCTTCAGAGGTAAAACGCCGTGCGACGCCGCGCGAAACGAGATCCTTCGCACGAGCCTCGGGCACCTCTACGACAAGATCGTCCCCCTCGAGAAAGGCGAACAGCGTGCCGTGCACCGCGAGGCCGGTGGGATCGACCGTCACGCCGTCTTCGTCGCGGAGTGAGAGCACCAGGTTCTCGTAGGCCTCACGCGTCTCGTTGCCTGCCATGGGCCTCCCAGTCTGCGCGAACGCCTGCGAAGTAGAATCGATCCGTGAGCACGATAACCAACGGCGCAGCCGCCAGCCTCGGCACGCCGCGGATTCCCGCGGTACGTAACAGGCTACGGGACAACCCCGTCGGTGCGCCCAAGCGGGTGCTACTCGCCGCTCCCCGTGGCTATTGTGCAGGAGTGGACCGCGCCGTGATCGCGGTCGAGAAGGCGCTCGAGCACTACGGTTCGCCGGTCTACGTGCGCAAGCAGATCGTGCACAACATCCACGTCGTGTCGACCCTGGAGAAGAAGGGTGCGATCTTCGTCGACGAGGTCGACGATGTGCCGGAGGGTTCTCATATCGTCTTCTCGGCCCACGGGGTTTCCCCTGCCGTCGTCAAAGGCGCCGCCGACCGCAACCTCCAGGCCATCGACGCCACCTGCCCGCTCGTGACGAAGGTGCACCGCGAGGCCGTGCGTTTCGCACGGGACGACTTCGAGATCCTGCTCATCGGGCACGCCGGCCACGAGGAGGTAGAAGGGACCATGGGCCATGCACCGGAGCGTACGACGCTCGTGAACAGCCCGGCCGATGTGCCGGGTATCCAGGTGAAGGACCCCGGCAATCTCGTCTGGCTCTCCCAGACCACGCTGAGCGTCGACGAGACGATGGAGACCGTCCGACTGCTGCGCGAGCGTTTTCCCGACCTGCACAACCCGCCGAGCGACGACATCTGTTACGCGACCCAGAACCGCCAGGTGGCGATCAAGAAGGTCGCCGAAGAGGCGGAACTCGTGATCGTGGTGGGTTCGGCGAACAGCTCCAACACGGTGCGCCTCGTGGATGTCGCGCTGGAGAACGGCGCAAAGGCCGCCTACCGTGTCGACTACGCGAGCGAGATTCAGCAGGAATGGCTCGACGGCATCGCGACCGTCGGGGTCACCTCCGGAGCGTCTGTACCGGAGGTGCTCGTGCAGGAAGTGCTCGACGACCTGGCGGATGCCGGCTACGCCGACGTGCGGCAGATCGTCACGGCCGAGGAAGACCTGATGTTTTCGCTCCCCAAGGAGTTGCGCAAGGATGCGGACGGCCAGGCCGACGAACGCGGCCTCGGCGGACGCACGCGTCAGCTCGATTGGCAGTCACGATGACCGATCCACGTCCGCGGCCGCAGTACGGCGAGTACGCGACGCCACAGGAACAGGCGAAGGCGGTGGGCGCATCCGCCCCGCACTTCGGTCACGCCATCCCGCCGGCGAGTCCACCGACCTACTCCGCGCCGCCTGCCGCGAAGACGACCCCGAGGCGCTGGGATCTCGTGCTGAGCACGGCATTGCTCGCCTACGGACTGATCAACGTCTTCTCGGGTTTCTTCCAGTTTTCCGACCTGGGCAGGCTGATCGACGGGGTCTACGCGACGCAGGGTGTCGGACAGTTCACGCCTACGAGCCTCTCGGCGACCCTCGGCATCGTCATCAATGCGAGCAATGTCGTGCTCTGGATCGCCACGGCGTTTGTGACGGTCCGACTGCTCCGTCGCCAGAAGCTGGCGTTCTATGTGCCCCTCATCGGCGGTGCCGTCGCGTCGATCGTCGCGGCGAGCTGCCTGATGGTGCTGCTGTTTTCCGATCCCGCGTTCTCGGCCTATCTCAACGGGCGGGGCTAGACCGGCTTACCTGCCGGAGTGGCCTGCAGACCCGAGCTGCTGCGTCGCCTGGATGACGCGCTTCGACATCGCTGTCTCAGCGATTTTGCCCCAGGCGCGTGGGTCGTAGATCTTCTTGTTGCCGACCTCGCCGTCGACCTTCAGCACTCCGTCGTAGTTCTTGAACATGGTGTCCGCGATCGACCTCGTGAAGGCGTACTGGGTGTCCGTGTCGATGTTCATCTTGATCACGCCATTGGCGACCGCGGTGGCGATCTCCTCGTCGGTCGAGCCGGATCCACCGTGGAAGACGAGGTCGAGGGGCTTGGCCGAGGTGCCGTACTTCTGCGCAATGCCGGCCTGGATTTCGCCGAGCAGCTCTGGCTTGAGCTTGACGTTGCCCGGCTTGTAGACGCCGTGCACGTTGCCGAAGGTGAGAGCGGCGATGTAGCGGCCCTGGTCGCCGAAGCCGAGCGCGTCGACGAGTCGCTCAACGTCACCCAGCGTCGTGTAGAGGGCTTCATTGGTTCCCTCGTGCTTGACGCCGTCCTCCTCGCCGCCGACGACACCGATCTCCACCTCGAGAATGGCGCTGATGTTGCGCATGCGGGGAAGCAGGGACTTGGCGATCTCGAGATTCTCGTCCAGCGGCACGGCCGAGCCGTCCCACATGTGGGATTGGAAGATGGGGTTGCGGCCCGCCTTCACCTCGGCCTCAGAAGCCTCGATGAGGGGGATGACGAAGCCGTCGAGGGCGTCTTTCGGGCAGTGGTCCGTGTGCAGTGCGACCGTGATGGGGTAGTTCTTCGCGACTTCGTGTGCGAAGGCGGCGAAGGCCAGTGCCCCGGATGCCCGGTTCTTGACGGTCTGGCCGGCAAAGTAGTCGGCGCCTCCGGTCGTGACCTGGATGATGCCGTCGGAGCCGGCCTCGGTCAGGCCCTGGAGTACTGCATTGACGGTCTGTGACGACGACACGTTGAATGCCGGATACGCGAAACCATTCGCCTTTGCCTTGTCGAGCATTTCCGCGTACTGATCGGGGGTCGCGATGGGCATTGCTGTTCTCCTTCGAAGGCCGGTCTCCGGCGCTGGCAGGTCGTCTTGGTCGAGTCTATTCCGCTCGGCGACCACGGATGCGGCGGCGATGGCGGCACCTCGAGGAGGTCGAGCGCCAGCGGTATAGGCAGTCGTGCTGTGATCAAGAATGCCCAATCTTTCTCGGCCCCGGCAGGAGGGGAAGCGGATGACGTGGCTAGGGTTAAGCAGGTGAACACTGACACCGCGTCCCTCTTCCTCCACCCCGACCGCAACCTCGGCATGGAGCTCGTGCGCGCCACGGAGGCGGCGGCGATTCGTGCCGTTCCCTTCATCGGCCGCGGCGACAAGAACGCGGCAGACGGCGCGGCAGTGGACGCGATGCGCAAGTTTCTCGGCACGGTGAACTTCGACGGCGTCATCGTGATCGGTGAAGGCGAGAAAGACCACGCGCCGATGCTCTACAACGGCGAGAACGTCGGCAACGGGCGCGGTCCGGCCTGCGACATCGCCGTCGACCCGATCGACGGCACCTCGCTGACCGCTGCCGGGCGCCAGAACGCACTCTCGATGATCGCGGTCGCCGATCGGGGCAGCATGTACGACCCGTCGGCCGTGTTCTACATGGACAAGATAGTCACCGGTGCGGAAGGCAAGGGCGTGGTCGACCTGCGCAAGCCGATCGGGGAGAACATCCGAGCACTCGCCAAGGCCAAGGGCAAGGACGTTGCGGATATGACGGTCGCGGTGCTCGATCGTCCACGGCACGCGCAACTCGTGGAGGACATCCGTGCCGCCGGGGCAGGCACCCGGATGCTGCTCGACGGGGACGTCGCGGGGGGTATCAACGCCGCGCTCTACGGCACCCGCATCGACATGTGCGTCGGCACGGGAGGCACTCCGGAGGGGATCATCACCGCCTGCGCCCTCAAGGCGATCGGTGGTTTCATCCAGGGGCGACTCCATCCGAATACCGACGAGGAGCGCCAGAAGGCGATAGACGCCGGGCACGATCTCGACCGCGTACTGGAGGCGGACGACCTCGTCACGAGTGACAACACCTACTTCGTCGCGACGGGCGTGACCGATGGCGGGCTTGTCGCGGGTGTGCGGAAGATGGGACCCATCATCCGCACCGAGAGCATCGTCCTGCGCGGCAAGTCGGGCACGATCCGTCGCGTGAGCGCCGATCACCTCGCCGAGAAGTGGCTCTAGCGCTCGTCTCGTAACCTAGCTGCGGCTCCCCGCTTCGGCTTCGACCGACGCCACGATATCCAGTTCCGCCACCAACTCGTAGGCGGTCAGTTCGCGGGGCACCTCCTCGATTCCGTCGTGCATACCGAGCACCTTCGACTCGTCGAGCACACTGAGTTTGCGGGCCGAGGGGAGCACCTGGCGCTCGAGCGAACCGACGAAACCGTTGTAGTGCTTGACGGTGTTCTCGATAGAACGGCCGAGCTTCTCAACGTGGGTGGCGAGGGTGGCGAGGCGGCCGTAGAGTTCGCGACTCAGGTCGAAGAGCATTTTCGCCTCCTGTGTCACGACGTCCTGCTGCCAGCTGAAGGCGACGGTTTTGAGAACCGACCACAGTGTGACGGGGGAGGAGAGCGCCACGCGCTTGGAGAAGGCGTAGTCCATGATGCCGGGGTCGGCTTCCATGGCGGATGCCACGAGCGACTCGCTCGGGATGAAGGCGATCACCAGCTCCGGTGAGGCATCGAGCCCGGCCCAGTAGGCCTTGCTGCCGAGAGTATCGATGTGGGCGCGGACGGCGCGCACGTGCTGCTTGATGAACTGCTCGCGTCGAGCACCCTCCTCACCGGTCGCGGTCACCGCGATCTGGCTCGCCTCGAGGTAGGCGTTGAAGGGAACCTTCGCATCGACGGCGATTTTCTTGCCGCCCGGCAGGTGGATGACCATGTCCGGCCGGCCGGATCCGGCATCCGAGGAGATGCTGGACTGCACGTCGAAGTCGACCCGTTCGATGAGACCGGCGGCCTGCACGACGTTGCGCAGCTGGGTCTCGCCCCAGACGCCGCGGGTCGCGTTGTTGCGCAGGGCAGAAGCGAGCGATTCGGCCGTGCTGCGCAGGCGTTCCTCCGACTCGGTCGCGTTGCGCAGTTGCTGGCTCAGCTCTCCGTGCTGCTGGCTACGTTGGGTCTCGAGCTCGGTGACCTTCTGCTGCATCGTGCGCAGCGATTCCTGCACCGGGGTCAGTGCCTGCAGCACCTTGCTCTCTTTCTGTTGCCGATCCGTCTCGGCGAGCTGTCCGAGTCGCTGGCGTTCGATGAGGTCGCGGTACTGGTTCTGCTGGGCCTCGACCTGCTCCTTGAGGGCGACGGCCGTGGCCTGGATCGAGGCGAGATCGGCCACCAGTCGTGACTGCTCCGCCGCTTCCTCGGCCCGCACCTGTGCGAGCGCGTTCTCGTGCCGCGCCGCCAGCAGCGCGGGATCGAGCTGGGGGTCGGAGGTTGCGCGCCGGCTGCGCGCGAGCAACAGCCCGATGACCGCACCCAGCACGACTCCGGCAACGAGGCCGATGATCAGGGCGAATATGGGATCCATGAACCCAGTGTGACAGCGGGGGGCGACATTGCCCGGTAGGCCTGTCGGCTACTCCGGGATCAGTTCGACGGGGTCCGCGCGCCGAACGAGCCCCGCCGCACTGACCTCGGCATACATCCCGAAGTCGATCCCCCCGTCGCGAAGCCGATAGGTCGCCAGTGCCTGTAACAACCGGGTTCCGGATGCGCCGGTCGCCGGTTCGAAGTCGATGACGGCGCAGCGGTCTACGGCCTTCACCACTCTCAGGCGGGCCGCTCCCACCTGGAGTTCCCGGCCGGCCCAGGAGTCCTCCGTGTGTGGATCGAGATCGTCGGTATCGATCACGAGGGTCGCGCGGAACCTGGCGCTGTCGACCTCGTGCCCGACCTTTGCGGCGAGCAGGCGCAGTGCCCCGGTCGTGACGACGGTCACCGAGGCGCCGAAGACCAGTTCGCCGGCACGCACGGCTCGCGTGAGCGCCACCTCCCGGCCGAGATAGGTGGAATACGCCTCCGCCCACGGTCCCTGGACGACTTCGACAGCCGCGGGTCGTCCCCAATAGTCGAGTGCGAGTTGCTCGCCGGTCGACCGCGGCACCGCGGTGATCGTCCGGCCGTCGAGTTCGACCGAGAGCACGCCATCCTGCCAGCGGGCCGCACCCGCGAGCAGCGCCGGATTCTCGACGGTGCGGAGAATCCGGCCTCGTTCGAGATCCACGAGGGAGAACAGGCGGTCGCCGACCGGTCCGTCCAGTGCGAGGTCCACGGAAGCGTGTTCGAGGTGTCGGCCGCCCTTGACCGGCGTGTATCCGATGCGCTGGATGTGCATGGGACCACGATGCCATGGCCGCACGCGATCCGCCGCAGCGCCGCAGAAGTCTCCCGTCGAGCCAAACATTTCAAGAACAATACGGTCTGGCGGAACCCCGAATTTCGGGACCCACGCCCGGTTAGCATGGCGACATGGACATCGTTAACCACTGGATTGCCGGCGCATCATTCGAGGGCGAATCGACACGCACGGCACCCGTTTACAACCCCGCCATCGGCAGGGTCGCCCGCGAAGTCAGGCTCGCCTCCGTCACGGATGTCGGCACAGCGGTCGCCGCAGCGAAGGCAGCCTTCCCCGACTGGGCGGAGACCTCGCTCGCCAAGCGGCAGGCCATCATTTTCAACTTCCGCGAGTTGCTCAACGCCCGTAAGCAGGAGCTCGCCGAGATCCTCACCGCGGAGCACGGCAAGGTACTCTCCGACGCCCTCGGTGAGATCGCCCGCGGACTCGAGGTGGTGGAATTCGCCACCGGCATTCCACACCTGGTCAAGGGCGAATACAGCGAAAACGTCTCGACCGGTGTCGATGTCTACTCGACGCGTGAGCCGCTCGGTGTCGTCGGTGTGATCAGTCCGTTCAACTTTCCGGCGATGGTTCCGTTGTGGTTCTTCCCTCTCGCGATCGCGGCCGGGAATGCCGTCGTCGTGAAGCCCTCAGAGAAGGATCCGTCGGCATCCGTCTGGATGGCCGAGCTGTTCAAGGAGGCCGGGCTTCCCGACGGGGTTCTCAACGTCGTGCACGGCGATAAGGTCGCGGTGGATGCGCTGCTCGAGCACCCGGATGTCGCCTCGATCTCCTTCGTGGGCTCGACACCTATAGCGAAGTACATCTACGAGACCGGCAGCAGGCACGGCAAGCGGGTGCAGGCCCTGGGAGGTGCCAAGAACCACATGCTGGTGCTGCCGGATGCCGACCTCGATCTGGCGGCGGACGCGGCGGTCAACGCGGGCTTCGGCTCGGCGGGGGAGCGCTGTATGGCGATCAGTGTGCTGGTCGCGGTCGAGCCGGTCGCTGATGACCTCATCGCCAAGATCGCCGAACGGATGTCGGGACTCACGGTCGGGGACGGTCGCCGCAACTGCGACATGGGTCCGTTGATCACCCGGGAGCACCGCGACAAGGTCTCTGGATATATCGACGTGGCTGCTGTCGACGGTGCGACGGTCGTCGTGGACGGCCGCGGCATCCAGGTGGATGGCGAGGCTGACGGGTTCTGGCTCGGCCCGACGCTCATCGACCGGGTGCCGGTCACTTCGACGGTGTACACCGACGAGATCTTCGGTCCGGTGCTCTCGGTCGTGCGGGTCGGCTCATACGAGGATGGCGTCGCCCTCATCAACAGGAGCCGATATGGCAACGGCACGGCGATCTTCACGAATGACGGTGGTGCCGCGCGCAGGTTCCAGCGCGAAGTGCAGGTGGGCATGATCGGCATCAATGTTCCGATTCCGGTACCTATCGCCTACTACTCCTTCGGCGGCTGGAAGGATTCGCTGTTCGGCGACACGAAGGCCTACGGGCCGGACGGCGTCCACTTCTTCACACGCCAGAAGGCGGTCACACGGCGCTGGCTCGACCCCTCGCACGGTGGCATCAACCTCGGTTTCCCCGAGAACCGATAGCGCTCGCGGCGGGGATATGTGCTCGGGGACCGAGACGCGTCTCCGTCCCCGAGCACATATCCCCGCCGAACTCCGCGCGGTCTCCCTACGAAGCGACCTCGACCGCCGTCTGAGACCGTCGAGCCCGCAGGCTGACCTAAGAGTTCGCGTCGATAGTCGTGCCAAATGAAGGAGATCTTGCCCTCTGTGGCGATCCGTTCCCGAAGATTCAGGAGGTGCAGCCCCAGAGTTCCTTCATTTGGCACAGAAAGCAGGCAGCTGTCGACGCGAAATCTAACCCGTCGCCACCGCCCGCGACTGGGCAACCGTCGAGACAGCCGAGCCGATCGAGCCGATGCGCACGTTCGCGGCCTCGGCCAGCTGCTCGATCGAGTCGGCGTCGTGGCGACGGGCGGCGTGCACGATGATCGCCGCGCAGGCCTCGGAGTCGGCGAGCGCATCGTGGTGCGCGAAGTCTTCGAAACCGGCGGCCATCGCGGCGACCGGCAGGCGGTACGAGTCGAGGCTGTAGGTCTTGCGGGCGACCTGGAGGCTGCACAGGTAGCTGAACGAAGGGATTTCGATGAAGCTCGCGCGGCAGGCTCCCGCGATCACTCCCATGTCGAATCCGGCGTTGTGGGCGACGAGGTGATCGCCGTCGGCGAAGGCGACCAGGTCGGGGAGCTGTTCGCTCCAGAGCAGCGCGTCCGCGACATCCGGAGCCATGATGCCGTGGATGCGCGTGTTCCACTCGTTGAATTGGTCGTGACCGAGCGGGGGTTTGATGAACCAGCTCACCCTGTCGACGACGTCGCCGTCACGGACCTTCACGAGCCCGACCGAGCAGGCGGATGCGCTGGATGAGTTGGCGGTCTCGAAGTCGATCGCGGTGAAATTCAGGGCCATCACCGAATCGTCTCACGCACATCCGACCGAGGCCGGGGAGCGCGCCGACGAAACCTAGGTGCGGGCGATTCGCCGCCTCGCGTGTCGCGCGATCGCTCGCGCATCGATCTTGAGTTGGCGGATATTGCCCGAAAGCGGGTTGGAATATCCGAGGAAGTAGAGTCCGGCGCGACCCGGCAGTTGGGCGGCCGCATTGACGAGAGGCCGGCCGGAAGGTGCGAGCACGGCGAGGGCGCCGACGAGCGCTTCGAGTCCGCGGCTGAACCCCGTCGCAACGATCACGGCGTCGACGAGCACCTCTGTTCCGTCGGCGAGGGTTACCGAGTCGGCTGTGAAGGAGGCGACGGCGGGCACCACGGTGACGGAACCCGAACGCAGGGCGGCGATGAGCCCGACGTCGATCGTCGGGGTCACATCGTCGCGCTCCATCTGCGTGACCACCCCTCGCGGAGCCGGCGGCAGCCCGAACCGGCTCAGGTCTCCCACCGTGAAGCGCTGCAGCACGCGGGCGACGCGGTCGCCCATCGCCGTCGAGAGCGGGGAGATCGACAGCACGAGCACCTGCCCCGGGATTCCCGCCACCTGCCTCCTGACGATGTTCGGCGGCGTCCGCACCGACAGTTGCACCACGGCGCCGGATTCGGCGAGGTCCGCGGCGATCTCGCTTCCGCTGTTGCCCGGCCCGACGACAAGCACTCGGTGCGCGCCGAGTTCGGCGGGATTGCGGTAGTCACTCGAATGGATGACGCGACCGCCGTAACTCTCCAGCCCCGGCCACCGCGGCACTCGGCGACTGTGGTTATACCCGGTGGCGACGACGGTGAGCGGGGTGACGATGGTCCCGGTGGAGGTTGCGCTGCGCCATCCGATGTCCCAGTCGCCGTCGTCACGCTGGTCGACCGAGGTCGCGGTGACGCCGAGGCGTACGTCGAGTCGGTGATGATCGGCGTAGTCGCGCAGGTAGGCACGGAAGTCGTCGCGAGCGACCCAGCGTCCGTAGGTGCGCGGAATCACGAGACCGGGCAGCGAGCTCATCGTCCGTGCGGTGTGCAGGTGGAGACGGTCGTAGTGTCTCGCCCAACTCGAACCCACCTCCTGTGCCTCGTCGAACACCAGCGGCGCGAACCCGGCCCGGCGAAGCTCTGCGGCCGCGGCCAGCCCGGCCGGTCCGGCCCCGATCACGACGGCGTCTGCGAGTGCGGGCACTGCTGCGGCGGAGGTGTCTTCCATAGACATGCGATGACTCTATTCCCCGTCGGGAGCGCGCCGACGAAACCTAGGATTGACGGATGACCGAAGTGCGCGAGCCGACGGAACTCGAGCGGATGATCGTGCTCGCCCAGGAGGGCAGGG
>JAODMW010000139.1 GCA_025464815.1 Microbacteriaceae bacterium
AGGTCACCGCGGCTGACATCTCCGCGCCAGCCGGCGTCGAGATCCACAACCCGGAGCTCGTCATCGCGACGCTCAACGACAAGGCGAAGTTCGAGCTCGAGCTGACCATCGAGCGCGGCCGCGGCTACGTTTCGGCGACCCAGAACCGCAGCGAGTTCAGCGAGGCCGGCCAGATTCCGATCGACTCGATCTACTCGCCCGTGCTCAAGGTCACCTACCGCGTCGAGGCGACTCGCGCCGGTGAGCGCACCGACTTCGACCGCCTCGTCGTCGACGTCGAGACCAAGAACGCGATCACCCCTCGTGACGCCATCGCCTCCGCCGGTCGTACGCTGACCGAGCTGTTCGGCCTGGCGCGCGAGCTCAACTCCGCTGCGGAGGGTATCGAGATCGGCCCGGCTCCTGTCGACGCCGTTCTCTCCTCCGAGCTGAGCATGCCGATCGAGGACCTCGACCTGTCTGTGCGCAGCTACAACTGCCTCAAGCGCGAGGGAATCAACACCGTGAGCGAACTGGTCGCCCTGTCGGAGACCCAGCTCATGAACATCCGCAACTTCGGACAGAAGTCTGTGGACGAGGTCAAGGACAAGCTCGTGGAGCTCGGCCTGTCGCTCAAGGACACCGTTCCTGGATTCGATGGCGCTCACTTCTACAGCGGGTACGACGACGCCGACGAGAGCAACTAAGGCCTGTCGCTCTTCGACAACCTGACGACTTCATTCACCTCTGGAGATTAACTAATGGCTGCACCAACTAAGGGACCCCGCCTCGGCGGTGGACCGGCGCACGAGCGCCTCATGCTTGCGAACCTCGCGGCTGCCCTGTTCACCCACAAGAGCATCAAGACGACGGAGACGAAGGCCAAGCGCCTGCGTCCCGTCGCCGAGCGGCTCATCACGTTCGCCAAGCGCGGTGACCTGCACGCGCGTCGTCGCGTGCTCGCTGTGATCGGCGACAAGAACGTCGTGCACGAGCTCTTCACGGAGATCGCTCCTCTGGTCGCCGAGCGCGATGGCGGCTACACCCGCATCACGAAGCTGGGCTTCCGCAAGGGCGACAACGCCTCGATGGTGCAGATCGAGCTCGTTCTCGAGCCCGTGAATGCCAAACCGAAGCGCCGTTCTGAGCCCGTCGAAGAGACGAAGGCCGCCAAGACGGAGAAGCCCGCTGCGGCTCCCGCTCCCGCCGAGGAGCCGGTTGCCGAGGAGGAGACCGCACCGGTCGAATCCGAGGAGCAGGCCGAGGCTATCGACGCCGAGACCGCTGAGATCACGGCGGAAGAGACTCCCGCAGAAGACGCTCCCGCGGAAGACGCCGCCGCGGATGCCGAAAAGGCGGACGACAAGCAGTAGCACTTCGAACTTCCGGCAACGGCCTCCGCTCACCGAGCAGGGGCCGTTGTCATTTGGTGGGGCACAGCAGCGCTCACCCAAAACGCAGGACATACCGTGGGGGGAGCCGCAGAGAGCGCTCTTTTCCGCATCCGGAGCACGATGTCCTGCGTTTTCGGATCAGGGCGGGCGGGTGCGGGTAGGTTGAGGCCATGGCAAGCGAAGCGACTGTTCTCTCCGTCGACGGTCCGCACGGTGAGCGTGAGGTGCGGATCTCGAGCCCCGGACGCGTGCTGTGGCCGGATCCGGGCATCACCAAGCTCGATCTCGCCCGCTACCTCGCCGAGGTCGGGGAGGCATTCGTCACGGCGAACGGTGACCGTCCGATTTCGCTGCAGCGCTTCTCCGACGGCATCGACGGCGAACAGTTCTTCTCGAAGAATCCGCCGAAGGGCACACCGGAGTACGTACGCGCGGAGACCGTGACCTATCCGAGCGGGCGGTCGCATCCGCAGCTCGTGATCGATGAACCGGCGGCCGCCGTCTGGGCCGCGCAGATGAACACGGTGGTCTTCCATCCATGGCCGTCGCGGGCATCCGATCCGGACAATCCGGACCAGTTGCGCATCGATCTCGACCCGCAGCCGGGTACCGCCTTCGAGGACGCCATTCCCGCCGCGGTCGAACTGAGATCGGTGCTCGCGGAGGTCGGTCTCACGGCTTTCATCAAGACCTCCGGCAACCGCGGCCTGCACGTTTTCGCGCCCATCGAGCCGACCCATGAGTTTCTCGAGGTGCGTCACGCGGTGATCGCAGCCGCCCGCGAACTCGAGCGTCGGATGCCGGAAAAGGTCACGACGGCCTGGTGGAAGGAGGAGCGGGGTGCACGCATCTTCGTCGATTTCAACCAGGCGAACCGGGACCGGACCATGGCCGGGGCCTACAGCCCTCGCGCCATTGCGGGTGCTCCGGTGTCCTGTCCGATCGAGTGGGACGAACTCGAGAGCGCCGACCCCCGGGACTTCACCGTGCTGACCGTTCCCGATCGATTGCGTACCGTCGGCGACCCGTGGGCGAACATGCACGCGCAGCCAGGCCGGATCGACGGACTGCTCGGCTGGTGGGATCGGGATGTCGCGGCAGGACTCGGGGAACTCCCGTTCCCGCCCGACTTCCCGAAGATGCCGGGGGAGCCGCCTCGTGTGCAGCCGAGCCGGGCACGGAAAGCGCCCGAAGCTTAGATCAGCACCTCGCCCAGGTCGTAGGCGACAGGACGATCCAGCTGTTCGAAGGTGCAGGAGCGGGCGTCGCGATCCGGTCGCCAGCGGAAGAACTGTGCGGAGTGACGAAAGCGCATCCCCTCCATCTGGTCGTAGCGCACTTCGACCACGCGAGTGGGTTCGAGCTGCACGAACGAGGTGTCCCGGCCTGCGGAGAACCGGTTGCGTTCCCGTTCGCCGGTGACAGCCTGCCCGTCGTCGTCCGTGATCACGAGCGGTGCGAGTTCGTCGACGAGTTCGAGCCGCCGGGCGTCGGTGAATGCTGACGCGCCGCCCACGTTCTGCAACTCTCCGGTCGAGTCGTAGAGGCCGAGCAGCAGCGAGCCGACGCCGTTCCCGCTCTTGTGGACCCGATAGCCGACGAGCACGACATCCGCGGTCCGTGCGTGCTTGGTTTTGAACATGACCCGCTTGCCCGGTGCGTAGGCGGCAGCGAGCGGCTTGGACACGACTCCGTCGAGGCCTGCACCCTCGAATTCGTCGAGCCAGCGGCGTGCGAGCGCGACGTCACGGGTCACCTGGGTCAGGTGCAGCGGCGCGACGGCCGCCGCGAGCATCGTCTCGAGCGCGGCACGGCGTACTTCGAAGGGCTCGTCGAGCAACGACTCTCCGTTCTTCGCCAGCAGGTCGAACGCGACGAAAGCGGCCGGGGTTTCGACGGCGAGCTTCGCAATCCGGCTTTCGGCGGGATGGATGCGCTGCGACAGCGCCTCCCAGTCCAGGTGTTCGTGACGCGCGGTGCCCACGCGCACCACGATCTCGCCGTCGAGCACGCACGGATCGGGAAGCTGCTCGGCAAGAGTCGCAACCAGCTCGGGAAAGTAGCGCGTAAGCGGCTTCGAGCCACGGCTGCCGATCTGGACATCATGCCCGTCGAAGTAGACGATCGCCCGGAAGCCGTCCCACTTGGGCTCATAACTGAGGCCGCCACGCACGCTCTCGGGTTCCGGCACCGCATCCACGGCTTTCGCGAGCATGGGGGTGAGGGGGTTCTCGGCGTCGAAGTCCATGGCTCGATCCTGCCCCTAGAGCGGCCTGGGCGCGAGGCCGTAGTCGTTCGGTCCGAGAACTGGAGGGAGTTCTGCGAGCCGCTGCAGGGCATCCGTGACCGCCCGGACATAGATCAGCCCACCCGGCGTACCCGGGTGGATCTGGTCGCGGGCGAGCAGGTTGAGATGGCCGGCGATCGCATCTTTCCAGTTCGCGAGTTCGACGTCGCGGTAACGCTGTGCGAACTGGGCGAGGGTGGTGTTGACGCCGTCGGTCCAGCCGCGCGGTGCCTGCACGTTGATGACGACTATCTCGTGGCGCGGGCCGACGATGCCGCGGATCTGGTCGAGCGATGCTCTCTGGATGGGTCCGTTGGTCCCCAAGCCGATGATGAGGGTCGGCCTGAGCTTTCCCGTGTCCACCAGCTGCTGGACGATCTCAGGTGCCGAGGAAAGCTGCCGTGAGACGACCGCATCGATCTGGATGCCGGGGAAACCGGCCTGCAGTTCGGGTGCCGAAGCGAGCATGACCGAGTCGCCGATCGCGTCGATCTGGTCTCCGCCGGGCAACGCGGGCTGCTGACGCGCAGGACGAGGTGCCGGAGGCTGGGCACCGGAAGTCGGTGTCGGTGTCGGTGTTGGTGCCAGAGTCGGCGACGACGGCCGCGTCGAGATCGCGTGCTGTCCCTGCTCGATCGAGAGCTGCGCCGCGGTCTCACCTGGATCGCTCACGATGCCCACATAGGTCGCGGTCCCGGACGCGATCAATACGAGTGCGGCGACAGTGGAGACCGCCACTCGCAGGCGGGAGCCGAACCACTTTCGGAGCGTGGCGCGCAGCCCGGCACGTCGGATCGGCTGTTCCACGAAGCGATAGGACAACGTGGCGGCCAGCACCGTGATCGCAAGGGCGAAACCGCCGAGAATCCAGCCACCAGCCCCGGTGCGAGACCAGCCGGGCAGAGCGGCGACCACGAGTACGAACACCGGCCAGTGCCACAGGTAAAGACCGTATGAGCGTTCTCCGATCCAGCGCAGGGGCGCCAGGTCGAGAACACGACCCAGCCAGGACCCGGGTCCGATCGACCCGGCGATCGCGATTGCGGTCAGGATCGCCACCAACGCCAGGCCTCCCGCATAGACGAGTGGGTCATCCGCGGGCAGCAACGCGGCGAGGGCGAGCAGTCCGAGTACGGAGAGGCCGCCGAGGGTGGGCCAGAACCATCGTGCCCGCGTGCTCCTGGCGATCGTGGACGTGGACCACGGATGAATGGCGAGCGCCAGGGCCGCGCCAAGTGCGAGACCGAAACTGTGGGTATCGGTGCCGTAGTAGACCCGTGTCGGGTCTCCGCCGGGAGCCTGGATCACTGCCATCGATACCGCGGAGGCGACGGCTATGAGGCTGACGACGACAAGGCGCAGCCAGCGGAGCGGTATCAGCATGAGCACGAGGATGAGGAGGGGCCACACCAGGTAGAACTGCTCCTCGACGGCGAGCGACCAGAGATTGCGGAGCAGCTCAGGGGAGGCCTCGTCGAAATAGCTCTGGCCGACGGCGATCGAGATCCAATTGCTGCTGAAGGTGGCAGCGCCAAGCGCCTGCCGACCGAGGTGCACGAGTACGTCGCCGCCGATGAACCAGGCGGCGGTGCCGCAGGCCAGCAGAAGGATGCCGAGCGCCGGCAGCAGGCGTCGAGCGCGCCGTCGCCAGAAGTTTCCGATCCGGATGCGGCCCGTCGCCGCTCGCTCGCGCACGAGAAGCCCGGTGATGAGAAAGCCGCTGATGACGAAGAAGATGTCGACGCCGATGTATCCGCCGGGTAGGAATCCCGGAGTGAGGTGGAACAGGATGACCGCGACGACTGCGATCGCGCGCAGACCATCGAGCCCGGGGACTCGTGAGGGAGCGGGAGAGGTCACCTTCGCCGGAGCGGAAGCCGGCACCTTCTTGGGCGTCGAAACGGGTGCTTCTTTCGGAGCCGGGATTGCCGCCTTTTTCGGCGGAGTCGCCTCCGCGGACTTCCGCGCAGCAGCGGTTGTCTTTTTCGGTGGGGTGGGAGTGGAAGCATTCATTGTTTCGCCATCTGAGTTTCGCGGCGTACGGTGCTGAGGTCAACTCGTCGGCGGCGGTTCACCAGATCAGCGCCAATAGACTCGATGCGTGGTGGCGGACAACCTGGCGACGGATGAGCGGGCCACAACGCGCATCCGTCTCGACATCGCCTACGACGGCGCCGGTTTCAAAGGCTGGACGAAACAGCCCGGACTTCGCACCGTGCAGGGCGAACTCGAGACGGCGCTCGCGACGATTTTCAGTCGATCGTCCCACCCACCGACCCTGACCGTCGCCGGCCGCACGGACGCGGGAGTCCACGCCATCGGGCAGGTCGCCCATGTCGACCTCGGCGATGAGGAGCTCGGAAGCCTCGCGCGGCCGAGAGGCAAGGCATCCGCAGCGCTCGAGAGCTTCGACGCCGCGGCGACACTCGCGCAACGGCTCAACGGCATCCTGGGTCTCGACTCCGATATCCACATCTCGCGCGCGACGGTCGCTGCCGAGGGATTCGACGCCCGCTTCTCGGCGATCTGGCGGCGGTACGAGTACCGGGTGGCCGATGCCTCGGGTCCGCGCAACCCGCTGGAGCGCAATCGCACCCTCTGGTATCCGGCCACGCTCGATATCGATCGGATGAATCGAGCCGCCGAATCTCTTCTCGGATTGCACGACTGGGCCGCGTACTGCAAACCGCGAGAGGGCGCCACGACCATTCGCACCCTTCAGGACTTCTCCTGGACCCGTGGATCCGACGGAGTTCTCGTCGCCCATGTGAAGGCGGACGCCTTCTGTCACAGCATGGTGCGGTCGCTCGTCGGTGCGACCATCTCCGCGGGGGAGCGCAAACTCGAAGTCGCCCGGCTGGCGGCTGTGCGCGACGAACTCGAACGTACGAGTGAGTTCAAGGTCGTGCCGGCCAAAGGGCTCGTGCTCATGGAAGTCGGATATCCGCCGGATGCCGAACTCGCCGCGCGCGCGCTGCAGACTCGAGCGCGCAGGCCCGCGATCGACGCGATGGAGTAGAGGCGACGGCCGGGCAGGAACCCCTCGGTTGACCGAGCTGGTTCATATGGACTAATCTTGATCCTTGGTGTCTGTGCTGAAGTGTGCGGCATCCGAACTTGAGCCCTCCACCGGCAGCGTTCCCCTCGAGTATTTTCCTCGGCGGAACA
>JAODMW010000084.1 GCA_025464815.1 Microbacteriaceae bacterium
TTCGACTTCGTCTGGATCATGACCGGAGGCGGCCCCGCAAACGGGACCATGCTGCCCGGCCCGCTCGCTTATCAACAGGCGTTCGTGCAGTTCCAATACGGCAACGGCTCCGCGATCATCGTGCTCACCGTGCTGTTGATGGTGGTCCTTTCGCTGATCTACGTCCGGGTGACCACGCCTCGCGACCTGACGAAGGCGGACCGCAGAGCGCGGGTCGTGAAGGCGGTCGGCATCGTTCCGGCCCCCGACATGGCGGCCGCCGCGGAGAACAGGGTCGAAACCCTCGAAACGACAACCCTCGAAACGACAGGGAGCCCCTCGTGAAGTCGACGAAGCGCGACTGGGCCGGCCGGATCCTGCTGATCCTGGCGATCGCTGCCCTGCTCATTCCGGTCTATTGGCTGGCGAAGTCGGCGTTCTCGAACAACACCCAGTTGTTCACCGACCCGCCCCAGTTCTTCCCAACGCCACCGAACCTGGACGGCTTCCAGCAGATCCTTTCCACCATCGTGCCCGACCTCGGCACCAGTGCGATCATTGCGCTGGGATGCGTGGCGCTCACCCTCGTGGTGGCGTTGCCCACCGCTTTCGGGCTGACGTTGCTCGGCGGTCAGCGTGGTGCCGGGATCTCCAAGCTCGTGGTGCTCAGTACGTTGATGTTCCCGAGCATCATGTTCGTCATCCCGCTCTACAACCTCTTCTACCAGGTCGGCCTGCTGAACACGGTCGCCGCACTGATCATCGCGGACAGCATCTACGCGGTTCCGCTCGGAATCCTCGTCTCCTATACCTATTTCTCCACCATCCCTTCCGAGACGATCGAAGCGGCCGTCGTGGATGGCGCATCGCAAGGCAAGGTCTTCCTACGTATCGTGTGTCCGCTCGGAATGCCCGCCATCGCGACGACCGCGATCTTCGCCTTCCTCTTCGGCTGGGGCGACTACCTCTTCGCGGTCACGTTCGGCGCCGGGCGCGACCTGACGCCGGCATCCATCGCCATCTCCGGGCTCATCCAGGGACAATCGGGCGTGACGCCGTGGCCGCAGGTGATGGCCGGCGCCGTGTTGCTCTGCATTCCGGCGCTCGTCGCCGTCCTCTTCGCGCAGCGATACATCACCAGTGGACTCGCGGCGGGAGCGATCAAGTAGACATGCGTGCTTTTGTGATGACGGCCCCCGGCGCTGGCTCGATCCAGGACGTTCCAGAGCCGGAGGTCGGCGACTACGACGCGCTGGTGGAGATGCTCGCGTGCGGGGTGTGCTCGAGCACAGACAAGATGCTGCGGATGGGCACGTTCCGGATGGGGGTAACGTATCCGAGCATCCTGGGCCACGAATCGGTTGGGCGGATCGCGCGGGTCGGGTCTCGCGTGCGCGCGTTAGCGGTCGGAGATCTCGTCACACGACCGAGCGCCTACCGGCCGGACATCGGCCCGCTTGACCAGTACTGGGGCGGCTTCGCCGAATGGGGCGTCGTCACCGACTGGGCCGCGCTTGCTGCCGACCGTGAGACCGGCGATCGGATCCCGCGGCACGACCAGGTGGTGCTTCCGTCGAGCGTGGACGCACAGGATGCGTCCCTGGCGATCAGCCTGAGCGAGACGTTCAGCGTGATAGCCAGGCACGACGTACTCGGGAGGGTCGTCGCGGTCGTCGGAACCGGCATTGCCGGTCTCTCGTTCGTCACCTACGCGAAACAGCTGGGCGCGGCGCGGGTTATCGCGGTCGGCCGGCGTACCGAGCGACTCGCCGTCGCGACGCGGCTCGGAGCCGACGACGTAGTACTCGCCGACGATGCTGCCGGCCTCGCGGCGAGTCTCGGCGGCGTCGACTACGTCTTCGAGGCATCCGGGCAAGCCAGCATGACAGCTGCTTCATACACTTGGGTGCGCCCGGGTGGCCACGCCGTCGTCTACAGCGCCCCGGATACTCCTGCCGAGATCGACCTGTTCACCGGCCCGCGAGACGTGTCGCTCACGGTCGCCAGCACGCATGAGGCGGCCGTGCTACCGCGCATGGTGCGGATGGTCGAAACCGGGGCGATCGACCGCGACGAGTTCCTCACCCATCGTTACCCCTTCGCAGACATCACCCGAGCATTCGATGACATCGCGAAGGGCGAGGTAGTGAAAGCCATGATCACGTTCGCATGAGCGAGCGAAACCGCATCCGAGAAGACAGGAATCTGGAGTACAGAATGACAATCGCAGAGAGTGACGTGCATGCAGGAACGAACACATCGGCCGGCGATGGCGATCGCCTGAGCGGCCGTGCGCTTGTGGCGCAGGACGACGGCACATTCGGCCTGCAGGAAGTGCAGACCGCGGCGCTCACGCCGCAGACGATCGGAATCGAGACCCGCTGGTCGGGCGTGAGCTTCGGCACTGAGTTCGCGGTCCTGCGCAGGAAACTCGACTGGGGACCCGTCCCGCTCACCACCGGCTACATGGGCGCCGGCGTCGTCACGCACGTTGGCTCTGAGGTCGACGGCTACAGGCCGGGCGACCGCGTGTACTACCGCCGCAATCAGGAGCTCCTCGGCGCGAATGGGGAATCCATCAACTGCGCTGCCGGTGTTCACGCTTCCGTCGCCGTGCTCGACCCGACCGGCGACCACGGCGCCGACCACATCCCGGACAACGTGCCCGACGACATCGCGAGTATGTTCGTCCTGCCGTCGGTCGGTTTGACCGGAGTCAATCAAGCGGAGGTCGGCGTCGGCGACCGCGTGGTCGTGATCGGCGTCGGGATGATCGGCCTGGGAGTCGTCGCGGCGGCCGTCGCCCGCGGCGCCCGCGTTCTTGCCGTCGACATCCGCGATGAATCGCTGCAGGTCGCCGCCGGTCTGGGGGCGCAGCACACAGTGAACGCGCGGGAGTCCGATGTTCCGGCTCGTGTCGCCGACGTCTTCGGCCACGACGGCGTCGACTTCGTCTTCGAGTCGACGGGCCTCCGCGATTCCATCGACATGGGCATCACGCTGTTGCGCCAATTCGGATGCTTCGTCTGGCAGGGCAACTACGGTGAAGGCCCCATCTCGTTCCAATTCCTCGAGGCGCACCACCGCCGGATCCGTATGGTGTTTCCCTGTGACGACGGGTATCGTCCCTCTCGCCAGGCCGTCATGAGCTCGCTCAGCAACGGCTGGCTCAAGTGGGACCTGACCATGACCGATCGCATGGGCGCCGACGACGCCCCGGCCTTCTACAAGCGCATCCTCGACAACGGTCTGGGCACCGTGCTGGGCGCGGCCATCCACTGGGCTGGGTGATCGCCCGACACATTTATCCGACCTGGTGCGAGCCAGGGGGAATGAACCGGCGCTCCCACTGCTTTTACCCAGGGGCCTCGCGCAAGCGCCCGCAAATTTCCCCCCGCAAGGATGCCAGTGACTAGCAGCACCACCCTCGACGTCGGGTTCCGTTCGGAACGCGGTCCCATCCTCATCGCCCTCATGGTCACGACGGGTCTCGTGGCGATCGACTCGACCATCCTGGCGACCGCCGTGCCGACCATCACCCAGGACATCGGGGGATTCTCGCAGTTTCCCTGGCTGTTCTCGATCTACCTGCTCGCCCAGGCGGTTTCGGTGCCCGTCTACGCCAAGCTCTCGGATGTCATCGGCCGCAAGCCCATCATCCTGATCGGTGTCGGCCTCTTCCTGCTCGGCTCGATCCTCTGCGGTTTCGCCTGGAGCATGCCCGCGCTCATCGCCTTCCGTGTCGTTCAGGGACTCGGCGCCGGGGCGGTGCAGCCGATGGCCATCACGATCGCCGGAGACATCTACACGGTGGCCGAGCGTGCGAAGACGCAGGGCTACCTCGCGAGCGTGTGGGCGATCTCCTCCGTGGTGGGGCCGACCCTCGGGGGTGTATTTTCGCAATTCCTCTCCTGGCGCTGGATCTTCTTCGTCAACGTGCCCCTCTGCGTCGTCGCGATCGTGCTGCTGGTGCGGGTTTTCCACGAGAAGATCGAGCACCGCAAGCACAGGGTCGACTATCTCGGGGCTGTTCTCCTGACCGTGTCGCTGAGCCTGCTGATCCTGGCCGTGCTCGAGGGCGGCCAAGCCTGGACATGGAGTTCCGTGCAGAGCATCGGCGCTTTCGTCATCGGCGGCCTGCTGCTCGTGGCGTTCGTCTTCGCCGAGAGGCGAGCGGCGGAGCCGATACTTCCGCTCTGGGTGTTCTCGCGGCGGCTGCTGCTCACGACTGCCCTCATCTCCGTCGGTGTGGGCGCTATCCTCATCGGGCTCACCTCCTACGTGCCCACCTACCTGGAGAGCGCGCTCGGGACGACGCCGATCGTTGCGGGTCTCACGCTCGCCGTGCTCACCATCGGCTGGCCGATCTCCGCCTCGCTCTCCGGCCGCCTCTACCTGCGGATCGGATTCCGTGCGACCGCGCTGATCGGGATGTCACTTGTGGTCGTCGGGGCCGTGATTCTGGCCGCGTTCACGATGACTCCCATGCTCGCTGTTGTCGCGGTGAGCTGTTTCCTTATCGGTCTTGGCCTCGGCCTGGTCGCCACGCCCACCCTCATCGCCGCCCAGTCGAGCGTCGGGTGGAACGAGCGCGGCGTCGTCACCGGCACCAACCTGTTCTCCCGCTCGATCGGCAGTGCGGTGGGAGTCGCCATCTTCGGTGCGGTCGCCAACGCGATCTTCGTGGCATCCGGCACCAGCGAGAAGGTCCCGGCCACCGTCGAGGCAGCCTCGGCGAGCGTGTTCCTCTCCGTGGTCATCGCAGCAGTCGCCACCGTCATCGCGGCGATCACCATGCCGCGCACGCCGGCCCCGGTGCCGGTCGCACCGGGAGCATCGGAGAGGGCAGCGAGCTAGACCTTCTCCGCTGCTTTCGTGTGCACACGAAAGACGACAACCGGAATGAGCACGAGCGAGCGCAGGTCGATGAGGGCGTGCGCGATGATCGGCACGAGGATGTTCCCGGTCGTCAGGTAGAGCAGCATGAGTAGCGCGCCGATCGCCGTCGATCCGAGGACGCCCCAGACGCCCTGGTAGATGTGCAGCCCGCCGAAGAGCGCGATGCTCGCAATCACGGCGACGACCGCGTCGCCGAAGACACCGTAGATGAGTGCAGGCACCGCGAGCCGGAACAGCAACTCCTCGACGAGGCCGGCGTTGAGGGACAGCGCCGCGCCGAACGCGAGCTCTGCCCGGTTGCGCGGGAGCAGCGCGCCGATGTCGCCGATCGTGGGGACATCGTCGGTCTTCCGCACGGCGTAGACGACCACGATGGTGCCGAGAACGATGGCGATCGCAATCCCGAGAGCTATTCCGGGGATGAGACCGGAAGTTCCGACGACGGCCGCGAACCAGCGCCCGACAGGCCACTCGCGCACCGCGGTGAGCAGCAGTGGCACGAACTGCCAGGCAAGGATGAGAATGACAGTCGCCGACCCGCCGAAAGTGACGAATGCCTCGATGAGCCACATGCGGAACATCCTCTGCCGATCGGCGGTGTCGACGAAACGCTTGAAGCGCTGGTAGTCCCTGCGGTCCCTCCGAACGGCACGCGCGACGAGAAGTCCGAGCAAGCCCGCCAGCACCACGCCCAGCACCCAGGGGGTGGACGGGGAATCGGGTGAAAGCACGACTCATTGTCTCCCGCAGAGATGGGAGGTTCGCGGCGGGAGTTCCGACAGGGGTGCAGGATTGAGAGCATGATCGACCCATTGGCCACAGCCCCGCCGCATCCCAAGCTCGACGAACTCATCGCGGTCCTCGCCCGGCTGCGCGCGCCGGGCGGCTGCGCCTGGGACCGCGAGCAGACTCATGAGTCGCTCGTGCGGCACCTCATCGAGGAGACCTATGAACTCGTCGACGCCATCGAGAGCGGCAGCCGTGACGAACTCTTCGAGGAACTCGGCGACGTGCTGTACCAGGTGATCTTCCACGCCGACATCGCGGCCTCGTCCGAGGGCGAGGGATTCGACATCGAGGATGTGGCGGCGCATATGACAGCGAAAATGGTCGGTCGTCATCCGCATGTCTTCGGCGACACGACAGCGGAGACCGCGGACGATGTCGTGGCCATATGGGACGACCTCAAGGCCGCCGAGAAACCGCATCGCACCAGCGTGCTCGACGGCATACCGCAGGGGATGCCGGCGCTCGCGCTCGCCGACAAGCTCATCGGTCGCGCT
>JAODMW010000174.1 GCA_025464815.1 Microbacteriaceae bacterium
TATAACCACTTTGCAAGCAAGGAGCAGCTGGCGACCGAGGTGCTGCGGCGCTACGTCGACGACCTTGGGCTTCGGGAGCTCGCCGATCTTGACGGTTCCCCGCTCCAACATATCCACGAGCATCTGACGGCGAACATCGCGGCGCGGGAGGCCACTGGTATCGAGTACGGATGCCTGCTGGGCAATTTCAGCACGGACGCGGTCGCATTCAATGATGGCCTTCGCGAGGCAGTAACGCAGGGGTTCGCACGGTGGGTCGACGCGGTCGCGATCGCGGTCGGTCGTGCACAGGCGGCGGGGGAGATCCGGAACGCTACTGACGCTCGCACTCTGGCGGGCTATCTGGTCACTAGCTTTGAGGGAGCCATCGCCCAGGCGAAGACCCTGAGGAACGACGGCCCGATTGCCGACTTCCTGTCGGTGACCTTCGATACCGTCCTGCGCTAGTTGCGCCAGGGAGTTGTCCCGGCGGAACTATGCATCTAGAATTCAAGACGACCGGTCATATTAAATTGGAGTCGGAAGCGAGAAGGAGTAAACGAAATGACGAACACGCTCGATTTGATCGAGGCCGAACTTCAGCACGTGCAGGGAGCGAATGGCGTGAGCTATGCCTATCGCCGCCTCGGCCGTGCAGGGGAGGGGGTACCGCTGGTTTTCCTGCAGCACTTTCGCGGTGACATCGACAACTGGGATCCGGCGCTCGTTGATCCGATCGCGGCCGAACGCGACGTGATCCTCTTCGACAACGTCGGCATCGGGGCGTCTACCGGGGCTGTGCCAAGCACGGTGGAGGAGATGGCCAGGGACGCCATCGCATTCATTGAGGCGCTCGACCTCGCACAGGTTGACCTCTTCGGCTTCTCCCTCGGTGGATTCGTGGCACAGGCGATCGCGCTCGGCCGCCCGGCCATCGCGCGCCGGTTGATCCTTGCCGGCACTGGAGCACAGGGTGCACCGGGTATGGGTGCATGGTCGCGGGAGGTCGCCGACCGTCTGGTGCTGCGGGAGCAGCCAGGTGGGGAGGACCTGTTGTATGTCTTCTACGCACACACCCCATCCAGCCAGGGCGCGGGCCAAGCATCCCTCGGGCGGATCTTCCAGCGCCAGGAGGGACGCGACACCGGCGTCACGCTCGACGCGAAGGACGCACAGTACAAGGCGATCGTCAGCTGGGGCGACCCCGACGAGCAGGCGGAGAAGCGACTCGCCGGCATCGCACAGCCGACGCTAATCCTTCAGGGCGACAACGACATCATGATCCCGACGACCGCCAGCCACACGCTTGCCGAGATCATCCCAAATTCCAGGATCACGATCTTCCCGGACGCCTCGCACGGCTCGATCTTCCAGTACGCAACCGAGGCCGCGGCCGAGACGGTCGCGTTCCTGGCGGAGTGATCTCGAGCTGCCGCTACCAGACTGAGTCACCCCGAACGGATGCGTCGCTGCCGCCGTCCACGAAGAGCACCTGCCTGCACAGGCGCGATCGCGTTCAAGGGGATTCCGGCGCCGGCCCATTCGTCGGTGATCGAGGTGCGGGAACCCACTGCGCAAAGGCGGCTTTGCTCGACGGGTAGATCAGCATTCCTTATGTCTCGGGGTCGGCGGCCAGGTCGGTTGCGCGCGCAAGCGCTGCGGGCTCATCCGCAGCCCGAAAGGCGGCGAGGAGTGTTTCGTCGCCCGGAGTAATGCTGGCGAAGGACGCGACACCCAGTGCGCGCGGGGATCGGAGCCCGCAAGGAGGGGGCGTAGGCCCTGGAGAGTGGGCACCATGCCGAAATAGTTGACAGCCGCAGTCGCCGGAATCGGTGCTGCGAGCCCTGCGACGGCGACGATCGCATCGACCCGGCCGCCGGACCTTGCGCTGACCTCCTCAACCATTCGCTCGCGATCGATAGGCGACGTCAGATCGACAAGCACATCGGCATCGCGAATGTCGATGCCAATGACGGATTCGCCCCGACTTTCGAGAAGCTGCTTTGTCGATCTGCTTGAGCGAGCGGGTCGAGAGCCGGTCGTTGGACTCGCCCCGTTGCCACTCCACCGGCGCGTCCTCCACGCCGCCGACATACCCGCGCACAAGCGGCCCGAGGGCGAGAATCTCTTCGTTCGATCGGTCGCGATTGTACGGCGTCATGCCATCCACGATCTTGATCTGCCTGTCGAACCACTCGGCCGCCTGATCGCCACCCGCTTCGGGATCGAGACGGAATCGAGCAGTTGCGCTGATCAGCGCCCGCCGCGTTGCGTGCTGAACTAGCACTACCTCCCGCGCAGCCGCTGCGCGAGCCTTGGCCGCTCTCGATGTATTCGCGAAAGCTGTCGAGGAACTTGGTTTCAGCTGCGCTCGCGGCGGCGCGCTTGATCTTCGGCACTTCCGATGGGTGCCCCCTGGCCGGTCTCGACGTATTGGCGAAAACTGTCGAGGAAGTGGTCCCAGCCGCGCCGGCACTGCTCGATGCAGTCCAGGTCAGCTGTGAGCCCGTGGTGGCGGAAGTTGAGCTCCGACGCGTCGCCGTCGACGGGGGTGATGGTGAACGTTGGGTGGGTTCCGGGCCATTCGGGAAGGATGTCGTAGTCGATGACGGTCCACGCCACCGAGGTTGCGCGGTCGGTATGGTCCACGTGCATCAGGAGCGGCTCGGGGAAGAGGAAGGTGATATCGCCGTCGGCTTCCGCCGATCCATTTGCGTCCGTCCACCAGGCCGTCAGCCCGGCGAGGCTGGTCAGCGCGTCGAACAGGGCGTCGGGCTCCCTCTGCACGCGGATCGTCTTCTGGTAGTCCGTGCTCGCGTCGGATGACCCTAGGGTTCCGTGTTGGGGGTTGGTCATTTCAGTGGGTCCGTTCGTTTCAGTTGATTTGGGCGGCTAGTGACGACCACTTGAGGCTGCGAAGAAGAAGTGCAGTGACAGCGGCGAGGATCAGTAGCGCTGATCCGAGTCCGACGGCGAGTTCGGTGTTATACGGCGGCGTAGATTCGGTCGTGGTGTTCCTGCTTAGCGGAGGCCGACTCCTCGTCTGGGTCATGTCGCGTCCTGCCAGCGGCCTGACTCGAGGAATGTCTTCAGCCAGGACATGACCTTTGGCCAGCCGCCGCTGATATCGGGGAAGATCACGCTGCCGGATGTGAATCCTGAGTGCGTGACGGTGAGGCGCGTCTGGTCGCCCTCCACGGAGAGGTCGAAGGTGGCAGTGGATCGGGGTTCGCGTGCGGCGTGCTCGAGGAATTCCGCCGTGAACCCGATCGCGTCCACGAGTTCCTGGGTGTATGTCTCCCAGGTGTAGGACAGTCGCCGGAACGGGTTGTACTCCTTGACGATCATCTGGTCGTCCGCGACGCGCACCCCGCGCTTGGAGTGCACAAAGGTGATTGCCGATCCCGGTGTCCAGTCGGTCTCGAATTCCATGCCCCAGTACCGGCGGGTGAACGCCGGGTCCGTCAGGCCCTGCCAGACCAACTCCGGTGGTGCTTCGATGTAGGTGGTGTAGACGAATGAATCGGTTTCCATGGTTTTCTCCTCCAGCGCGGATTTCAGATCGGCCAGTGCGGCGATCCGATCCGCGTTGTATTTACTGATCCATCGCTCATGGATGGCGTTTATCGGTTCGGCGTTCAGATAGTGCAGCTTTTCTCGACCCCGCCGAAGAGTCGTGATGAGATTCGCGTCCTCGAGGATGCCAAGATGCTTGCTCACCGACTGGCGCACCATGGGCCGGCCCGCGCTCAGCTCTCGCAGGGTCTGTCCGTCGTGCAACTTGAGGCTGTCGAGCAGCTCGCGCCTGGAAGGATCGGCCAGAGCCTTGAATACCTCGTCGTCCATGGGCAAGTCGATGATCCCAGCGTCAGGCCGGGATAGCGCTGAGTTGTTGCATCATCGCGACCCCGTCGAACTGCGTCCACATGTCGGTCACGCGACCCTCCCTGAGGCGGTAGAAGTTCATGCCCTCCACCCGGATCGTCTGACCGGAGGCGGGGATCCCCATGAACTCCTGTTGCTGAGAACCGGTCAAGACCCATCGGGTCGCGACGGTGTCGCCGCTGGCGATGACATCCTGCAGGTCCTCCTCCAGGTCGGGGAAGATCGCCTTGAAGTACGCGACCTTCTGCTTGAAGCCGGCGAGCGTCGAGTCTCCCTCGGGCGTGTTGTGGTCGACCAGGCCCGGATCGCACAGCTCATCGATCGTCGCCTGGTCGCTGGCGCGAAACGCGTGCTCGAAGCGCGTGATGATCTGAATCAGCGCTTCGAGGTGCGGTTGCGCGCGAATCGTCTCCTGTTTGCCGGCGCTCGCTTCGGATGCGGCAATTGGGCTGAGATTTTGGATCGTCATTTGGAGTCCCGTCGTGTCAATCTGAGGGCGCTTGGCCAGGCAACCAAACATGCAGCCGTTTAGTTGCCTTAATCAGAATAAGCAGCCGAACGGTTACCTGTCAAGCGGGTTCTCTAGGTACCTGGCCTCCAGCCATCCTTCGACTTCGGAAACAGTCGGCCTGGTGACGTTGGACTGCGACATCCTCACGGATCCCGACACCGACCTGTGGTTGGTCGGCTACATCGCTGTTGCAGTGGGACGAGTAGACCCCCGAGCCGGTTGAGGCTCAGGACGGCCGGCGGAATTCAGCGCCTGGTCTCATACCTGGTCAGGACCACGCCATCGGGAAACGTCCGGGTCTCCATCAGGTTCAGGTTGACCCAGTTGTCCAGGGCCGTGAAGAACGGCGTGCCGCCGCCTACCAGGACCGGGTGGGTGACGATCACGTACTCGTCGATCAGCCCGGCCCGCATGGCCGCCGCGGCAAGTGTGGCGCCGCCGATGTCCATGGGGCCGCCGTCCTCGGCCTTGAGCCGGGTGATCTCCGTGACCGCGTCGCCGGTGACCAGGCGGGTGTTCCAATCGACCGTGCTGGTCGTCGAGGAGAAGACCACCTTCGGCATGTCCCGCCAGCGGTGGGCGAACTCGATCTCCGCCGGTGTGGTGCCAGGCTGCTGGTCGGCGGTCGGCCAGTGGGAGCTCATCGTCTCCCACAGTTTGCGCCCATACA
>JAODMW010000191.1 GCA_025464815.1 Microbacteriaceae bacterium
GCCCGAGTTTCCGGTTTTCCGTTGCCCACTATGCCTCCTCGGCTGTCGCTTGTGGAACATATCTATATCTCTAGATATATAGCCTCCTCGTCGTTCGTGCCAAATACAAGGGCGGGTTTTAACAGAGCCCGAACACGGCCGTAACATGCCGGACACACATCGAGGCGGACTACGCGGCTGAGTCGGTCAGAATCGGGACGACACCGTGACTCGATTCTGCCGACGCCCGCGGGCGGATAGCGGGAGGCACGGTTGACAGACATTCGAACCTATGTTCGAATAAACGCATGCGGTGGAGTGGTCAGGAACTGGGGTCGGAGGAGGCATCAGCCCTGCCCGGGCTCGCCAAACTCTCCAACCTCGTCCGCAGTGTTCAGACCCCCGAATTCGCGGGTATCACCTTCCACGAGGTGCTCGCGAAGAGCGCACTCAACCACGTTCCCGGCGCGAGTGCCATGCCATTCGGCTGGACGATCAACCCGTACCGGGGATGCAGCCATGCGTGCGTCTACTGCTTCGCCCGCAAGACCCACGAGTACCTCGACCTCGATTCCGGCAAGGACTTCGACAGTCAGATCGTCGTGAAGGTGAAT
Source organism: Microbacteriaceae bacterium (assembly GCA_025464815.1). Classification (GTDB taxonomy): domain Bacteria; phylum Actinomycetota; class Actinomycetes; order Actinomycetales; family Microbacteriaceae; genus Lacisediminihabitans. The sequence continues at coordinate 594 of JAODMW010000191.1, forward strand.
GTCGCCGAGGTGCTCGCCAAAGAGCTTGCCAAGCCCTCATGGGGCAAGCATCCTGTCGCACTCGGCACCAACACCGATCCCTACCAGCGCGCCGAGGGGCGGTACCGGCTGATGCCGGGCATCATCGCCGCGCTCGCCGATTCTGGCACGCCCTTCAGCATCCTGACGAAGGGCACCCTGCTGCGGCGAGACCTGCCACTGCTCGCCGAGGCGAGCCGGATCGTGCCCGTCGACCTCGCGATGTCGATCGCCATCTACGACGACCAGTTGCAGCAATCCGTCGAGCCGGGAACCCCGACCCCTGCGGCACGACTTGCTACGGTGAAGGCTGCACGCGAGCACGGGCTCGAATGCTCGGTCTTCATGATGCCGATCCTGCCCTTTCTCACCGACACGCGCGCCCACCTCGACTCCGCACTGCGCCAGATCAAGGATGCGGGGGCGAGTTCGGTGCTCTACACGGCGCTGCATCTCCGCCCCGGCGTCAAGGAGTGGTTCATGCAGTGGCTCGCGGAGACACGGCCGGAACTGCTGCCCCGATACCAGCAGCTGTACGCGAAGGGCGCGTCTGCGCCGAAAGACTACCGCCGCTGGCTGGCTGCGAAGATCACGCCGCTGATCCAGGCTCACGGACTCGATCGCGGCCGCGAGGATCCGGCATCCGGTGCCGTGCGCTCCAGCGCACTCGGGGTACGCGGCACCGACGGCAATCGCTCGCTCATCTCCGATGAACTGCCCGCCGCTTCCCTGGCCCCGCGGCAGCCGACCCTCTTCTAGAACGGCTTCCCACGAAGCTGGCGGGGCACAATTAGCCCGCGAAATGGGCGGAATTCGCGAAATCGCTGCGCTCATCGGGGTACAAATTCGAGCGCGCAGATGTCATACTGATCCTCTGCGCCGACCGGGGAGGGGGAGAGACGTGTCCCTCGGATTGCCGTCCCATCTGGCGCCTCAGGCGGTCAACCGCTGGTTCGTTCGAGGGTTGCATGCTGTCGGGTTCACAACCCTCTCCGGAACCCTCCTCATCACGATCGCGTTCCAGGGGGCGAATCCGAATCTCGTGCTCTGGCCGGCGATGATCGCCCTGCTGCCGATGATGACTGCCCTCTGGTTCGCGGATCGCATGCCGACGGTCTTCTATTCCACGGCCTACCTCGTCGTCGGAGGCGCGTGCAGCTTCTGGTTCGCAGTGACGTTCTACTCTCAATCCGCAGAGCTGGTGACCAGCGACGCCTTCTCGGTCGCCCTGGTCAAGGTGGCGCTCGTGATGGTCGGCGGCCCACGGGGCGGGCTGGCCAAACGCATCGGCTGGTGTGTGGCGGGCTATGTCACGGCGGAAGCATCGGTCGACGTCGCGATCCTGCTGACGGGGAAGCGGGTAGAGTTCGACGTCACCACCCTGCTCGCCTTCGCGGTGACAGTGGTGATCTTCCTGCTCAACGACCGCAGCCGTCGCCTGTCCCGCCGCAGCCAGCCTTTGCTCCACCGCGCCGCCCGTGACGAGGAGCTCGCCGCGATGCGCCACCGTATCGAGGTCAGAGCTGCGGCTCTCATGCACGACACGGTACTCAACCACCTCGCGGCGATTGCCAGCACGGCGGACGGCCCGCTGCATCCGGCGCTCCGAGCGCAGGTCGAGCGCGACCTCGAGGTGCTCATCGGCGAGGAATGGCTCGGTGACGACTCGCCGAAGGCCGATGCGAGCCCGCAGGGCGATTGGCGTCAGAGCGGACTGTTCGCGGCCATCCAGGAGAGCCGGGCGATCGGCCTCGATGTCGCATCCACGGGCGATCTCTCCGCCGTCGCACGACTCGATCGCGAAACCTCGTATGCCCTGGGCCTCGCGGTCAAGCAATGTCTCGTCAACGTGCTGCGGCATGCCGATACGAACCAGGCCGAGGTGGCCGTCTACGGCTCCGAGGAGGAGGTCTCGGTCATGGTCGTCGACACCGGACGCGGCTTCACGGAATCCGAGACGGGAACGGATCGACTGGGACTCCGTCAGTCGGTACGCCGCCGGATCGAATCGGTCGGCGGCGCCGTGCAGGTGTGGTCGACACCCGGCCGCGGTACGTCGATCATGATCAGGGTTCCGGCGTCCAGGGGCCAGGTAAGCGCGCGGGGCACCGCGTGAGCGCGAGAGAACTGACGCGACAGCAGCTCGATCCCGCCGGCACCGCGGGAACACGAGCGCTGACCACCACGCTGGCCATCGGAGCCGTCGGCTATGCACTGGTTATGACGGTGGTGTTCCGGCACGAAATATCGAACCCGCTGCTCGCGGTGATGGCGCTCGTCATGCTCGCCCTATCCTGCTTCCTGCTCATCGTGGCCTCGAGTTCCTACCGTGCGCCGTTCACCAGGGGTATGCACTACATCATCCAGGTGGGGGTTCTCGCGGCGATCGCGCTCGAGGCCGGCGGACAGTGGACGCCGAACGCGCTCGTGACGAACGACTGGGGTCCCCTCTGCCTCGGAGTCGTGATCATCGCTCTCAGCCCCTACCGTCCCGCACGAGAGTTGGCCTCCGCCGCTGTCGTTTCGGCGATCTTCATCGGGTTCCTCACCCTCCTGCGTGCCGAACAGCTGGTCAGCCACACGCCGGCTTTCGCGTTCGTCGCGGTCGCGGTCACGCCGATGCTCGCGCTTTGCTTCGGTGCGTGCGTGTTCTCCTCGGGCCTCGTGCGCTCGATCGAGAAGTGGCAACGACGCGCGCTCGTTGCGACCCAGAACCTCACGCGGGAACTGAGAGAGGGAATCGCCCGCTCGGTCCAACAGGATCGAGTGACCATCCTCAACCGGGATGTAGTGCCTTTCTTCAGCGAGGTGCTCGCGAGGGAGAGGATCACCGATGAGGATCGCGATCGTGCGCGCAGCATCGCCGATTCGATCCGCAGTGTCATGGTCGCCGAATTCGATCGCAGCTGGCTGGAGAACCTGATCGAACTGACAGGGGGAGTCGGGTCGGATGATCCCGGAGCCGTCGAAGTCGTCGTCGATCCCGACCGCGTGGCACCCGCCATGACCACCGACCAGCGCACGGCGGTACGCGCCCTGCTCGTCGCCATGATCGACTTCCCGGGCTTCGATCGCGGCGACCTTCGCATCCGGCTCTCGAGGAGTGGCCCGGGCTGTCATGGCCGCGTGACCGCGAAGCTCAACATCACCGACCACGCTCTCCGATCGGCACTCGCGCCATACTTCGCGGTAATGCGCGCCGTCTTCGCCGACTTCCAGATCGATTTCGCCCAACCCACACTCACATTAAGGTTCTCCTATGAGCAGCAATAGTCCGGCGGGTGCCCGCTCGACACATCGTGTGCGCCTTGCGATTCTCGACGACCACGAGGTGCTTCTCGACAGCTTGAGCAGTTGGATCAGTGCAAATGCACCCGACTTCGACCTCGTCCTCAGCGCCCACACCTGGCTGCAACTCGTGCACAGTGACAACTTCCCCACCGAACTCGTCTTCATCGACTTCCAGCTCAAGGAGCCGGTTTCGATCGAGGCCCGCGTGCGCACCTGTCGCGCCGCCGGCGCAAAGGTCATCGTGCTGAGCAGCCTGGACACGCGAGAAGTCCGCGAGCGCGCGCTGGATTCCGGGGCATCCGCATTTCTCAGTAAATCGATCCCCATGCGCGAGGTCATGGATGCTGCGCGCGCCGTGATGGGGGTCGAGACCGGTGAGCTGCTGCAGAAGGACTGGCGGCCGCTGCCCGTCGGCGCGATCAACCAGTCGAGGCCCAAACTGAGCCATGGCGAGTCCGAAGCCTTTAAACTGTATGTGTCGGGCTTCAGCACCACGGAGGTCGCACAGCAGATGAACGTTCAGTACGAAACCGCGAAGACCTACCTGCGTCGGGTGCGGGAGAAGTACGCCAAAGCCAATCGACCGGCGAGCAAGAAAGCGGAGCTGATCCGCAGGGCTGCCGAGGACGGATACCTCCAGTAGTGGCAAAGCTCTACTTTCGCTACGGCGCGATGAACAGCGGCAAGAGTACCGCGATGCTCCAGGCCGCCTACAACTACGAGGAGCGCGGCCAGCAGGTGCTGCTCGCCAAGCCCAGCGTGGACACGCGCGGTGACAATGGCATCGTTTCGCGCCTTGGCGTGACCCGGCCCGTCGACTTCGTGATCGTCCCCAGCGAAGACGTGTATGCGAAATTCGAGCGCGAGCGTTCGCGCGTCCTGCGCGAGACCGGCGTCGATGTCAGCTGCCTGCTCGTCGACGAGGCGCAATTCCTCAGCGAGCCGCAGGTGGACGACCTGCTGCGCATCGCGATCCAGGAGAGCGTTCCGGTGCTGGCCTACGGCATCCGTACCGATTTCCAGACGGTCGCCTTCCCCGGAAGCCGTCGCCTGCTGGAGATCGCCCACTCACTCGAGGAGCTGAAGACGATCTGCCGTTGCGGACGTAAAGCCGTCTTCAACGCCCGCAAGATCGGCGGCGAATTCGTTTTCGACGGCGACCAGGTCGCCATCGACGGTGTCGAGGTCTCCTACGAATCGCTCTGCGGTGCCTGCTACCTCGAGGAGAGCCACGGGCAGCTCGGCAGCGGCCGTCGTCGCGTCCTGGTCGAGCCCGCTGAGACCGTCTACAGCTCGGCCCCCGATCCCGACTTCGAGTAGAACCGCGCCTGTTCGCCACTGAATTGCCCACTTTTGCTGTAAAGCCAACACAAATACGACATAAGTGGGCAACTCAGCGACTTAGGCCCGCGGGTGAGGCTAAACACAAAACGCCCTCCCGAAGGAAGGCGATATGTGACTCAACTGCAATGTCGGGGTAGCGGGATTTGAACCCACGACCTCTTCGTCCCGAACGAAGCGCGCTACCAAACTGCGCCACACCCCGATTGATTTGGAGCCGAACCTCGTGGATTCTGTCCCAAGCCTCATCAAGAATAGCTGATATCGCGACCGACGAGTGTCAGGAGTGTCGCCTCGGGCGGGCAGGCGAATCGCACCGGCGCGTAGATCGAGGTGCCGAGGCCCGCAGAGACGTTGAGGTAGGCGACGTGGCCGGCGTGTTTCCACAGGCTCAAGCCCTTGACCTGGTCGCGTGGGATGTCGCAGTTGGTGACCAGCGCGCCGTACCCTGGCAGGCAGACCTGCCCGCCGTGGGTGTGCCCGGCGAAGATCAGCTCCGCGCCATAGGTGACGAAGGAGTTGAGCACACGCTGGTATGGCGAGTGCGTGAGGCCGATGGTAATCGGATCGGGACCCGACACGTCATCCTGCCAGCCGACGTTCTCACGCATGTCATCCATCGCGCCCGGCAGCTTGGCGAGCTTGTCCCAGCCGATATGCGCGTCGTTCACTCCCATGAATTCGAGCCGCGATCCTTTGATGCTCATCGCGCGGGCCGTGTTGTTGAGATCCAGCCAGCCGAGCCCTCCGAGGAACGAGTTGAGCCGCGCCGTGTCGAGGTTGGCCGGATGATGCTTCTTTTCCGAAGGCCCGGAAAAGTACGCGAGGGGATTCTTCACTAACGGCCCGTGGTAATCATTCGATCCGTGTACGAAGATGCCAGGGATCCCGCGGAAGGGTTCAAGCGCGTATTCGACGCCCTCGTTGCCGCGCACGTGCCCGAGGTTGTCACCGGTGTCGATGACGAGGTCGGGTTCGTAGAGCGCGAGGCCGCGGATCCAGTCCTGTTTCGCCCGCTGCCAGGGGGCCATGTGCAGGTCCGAGAGGTGCAGCACCGTAAGCGGGCGCGCCCCCGGTCGTAACACCGGTACGACCTGTTTGCGCAGGGTGAACCGATTGCGCTCGACGAGTGTGCCCCACGCCAGCGCACCGAGTCCGGCGGTCGCCAGGGCCGCCAGCGCGGTCCCGGCCACGGTGCGATCAGATGCGCGTGTCAATGGCATGCTTTCGTCTGGCCGATGGCGAGTACGATCTCATCGGTCTGTCGCGCGGGCGTACCCGGTGCCGGGTTGCTCGCAACGACCTTGCCGACCTCTGCACGGAGCGTGACCACCTGGCAGCCCTGGCTCACGTTGGTCCAGCCTGCGCTGTTGAGCATGGCTTTTGCGCCGCCGAAGCTATTGGAATGCCCGGTCACCACGTCGGGAACGGTTGCGAGCGAACCGGTGCTCGTATACAGGGTGACCGTCGCGCCGACTGAGGTACTTGCTCCGGCCGCGGGGTCGGTGCGTGACACGGTGCCCGCCGGAAGCGACGAAGGCTCCGCGGGGCCATTCACCACATCGAACTGAAGGCTCTCGAGAAGTTTGCGAGCGGCGGTCGGCGTCTGGCCGGCGACCTTCGGCACCGTCTGTTTGCGGCCGGTCAACAGGGACTGCTCCGGCGCAGGGAAAGCGCCCCCACGATAGGCGGGGTTGGCATTAAGCGATTTGATGGCGGCCTTGAAAATCATGAATTTGAGACTGTACCCGTTGACGCCGTTCACGCTGGTCTGGCGGAGGCTCTGCTCTCCGGCCGTGTTCTTCGCGGTGATCTTCGCCGGATTGCCCTGGATGTTCCCCACCCAGACAGCCAGTGCCACCTTCGTCGTGCCGCCGATGAGCCAGTTCTGGTATGAGCCGTCGGTCGTGCCGGTCTTTCCCATGATCTCGACGCCGTCGCCGGGGTTAGCCGCCGTCGCGGTTCCCCCGCTCTTGAAGACCGTCTTGAGTGCATAGGCCACGGTGGCGGCGATCTTGGGATCGATGTTCTGGCTGCACGCCTGCGTCTGGCCGGGGAGTTCCTTGCCATCCGGACCGACGACCTTGTCGACGGCGATCGGTGCGCAATATAAGCCGTTGGCGCTGATCGTCGCGATGGCCCCGGCCATGGTCAGCGGAGCGATTTCGTTGATGCCGAGCACCGAGGAAGGGAGGGTCTCGAGGTTCTTGCCATCGGCGCTGTGGACGCCCATCGCGATCGCGTCGTCCCGAATGTCGCAGAGGTCGAGCTTCTGCGCCATCGTGATGAACGCCACGTTCACCGAGGCCGCTGTCGCCGAGAGCACCGTTCGCACGCCGTTCTCGCCGCCGCCGTCGTTCGACGGCTTGTAGGTTGGCGGGTTCGATCCGACGAAGGGATATCCGCCGCACGCCTTGAACGACGACATGGGGAACGCCCGCTGCGTGCCGTTGACCTGTTCGTTCAGGCCGTGACCGTTCTGCAACCAGTCGGTGAGGGTGAAGATTTTGTACGTCGATCCCGTCGGAAAGCCGCTCGATCCGCCGTAGTTCTGATCGGTGCTGTAGTTGACGGAGGTCTGAGCCGTCGTCGCCTCGGTCGTGTTGTTGTAGTCCTTGTTTTGGGCCATCACCAGGATCTTGCCGGTGCCCGGCTGCACGGCCACTGCCGCGGACCCGAGCGCGAACCGGGTTTCCGTGGCTGGAGTCGTCGCATTGATCTGGTTCTGTGCCACGTCCTGCTGGTCGAGATCGATGGTCGTGTAGAGCTTGTAGCCGCCGGTCTTCCAGTTCGCCTCGCGTTCGGCGACGGTGGCCCCGAGCGCAGGCAAATTGGGAACGTTGCGAACCACATAATCGCAGAAGAATTTGGCGTCGAGAGCGTTGAGGCAACCATTGGTCGGCGCTTGCAGCTTGACGTACGACTCGATCGGGGTTGCGACGGCCTCGTCATGCTGTTTCTGCGTGATCTTCTTGAGCGTGAGCATGTCGTCGAGGATGGTGTCCCGACGTGCCTTGTTCGCCGGATAGTTCTTCGGGTCCGACAGGTTGAGGGCGGACGGCTGCTGCACCGTCGCGATGAGGCTCGCGGCCTCGGGAAGCGTCACGTCCTTGGCGGCGATACCGTTGAAGTATCGCTGGGAGGCGGCCTGCACGCCATAGGTGACTCCACCGAAACCGTTGATGTTCAGGTAGGCGAGAAGGATCTCCTGCTTGGAATACCGCTTCTCCAGCCCGATCGCCAGTTTCATCTCTTCGAGCTTGCGGTCGGGACTCGTCTTGATGGCGTCGGCGTAGGCCTTGTCGCGGGCAGCCTTGGTGTCGAGAAGCTGGGACTGCGCGATGCGGATGTTCTTGACCAGCTGCATCGCGATGGTCGATCCGCCGGTGGAACCGGTGTTCGTGACGTATCCGGTGGCGGCACGCACGAGGGACTGGAGATCCACGCCGCCGTGATCGTAGTAGCGACGGTCTTCGCCCGCGACCGCGGCATCCTTCAGGAACTGGGACACGTCGGTCCAGCCGACATCCTGGCGGTTCTGGCTGTAGACGCTGGCGATCTGCACCGGCTGCCCGCCACGGTTCGCGTAGATCTCGTTGCGCTGCGCCTGCCCGCCGATGGTGATGTAGTCGGGCAGATTTTCGAAGATGCCGATAGTGCTCTTCGCCGCGACGCTCGACACGGCGAGCGCGGGGGCGACCATGGCTGTGATGAGCACGCCGGCGATCACGCTGAAGCCGACGAGGCCGATGAATCCCCCCAGCACGCCGGAAAGGTTCACTTTTTTGGCAGGCATGAAGACAAGGGTACGGGATGGTGGGTTAATTTCAGCTGGGCGAAGCGCCCCCGGGTTACTGCGGGCAGAGTCCGGGCGGCGGGTCGTAGTGGCCGCTCCCGTCCGGGCTGACGGCTCCGAAGACCGTCAGCGTGACCGGGTCGGTCTTGGTCGCCGCGGAACCGGCTGAGGGGTTGGAGGCCTGGACCGTGCAGACGTTTGCGGGGGTTCCCTGGATCCAGGTGTAGGTCACATTGCCGGGGTTGAAGCCGCTCGCGACGATCGCGGCATTCGCCTGCTGCCTGGTCTTAGTGATCACGTCCGGCATCACCGTGGCGAGACTTCCATCGCTGGTGAAGACGGTGACGGAGGCCCCGGTCGGTGTCTTCGTGCCGGCGGCCGGATCCGTGCTGACCACGCGGCCCGCGGGGAGGCCGGAGGGGACGGGCCCGCCGTCGACGTACACGAACTGCAGGCTCTCGAGCAGCGCCTTCGCCTGGGCCGCTGTCTGGCCAGTCAGCCCGGGAACGATTGCGGATGAGCCCCCCATGATCGCGGCGCTCGGAACGCCGAAGGCCCCACCCTTATAGGCGGGGTTCGCGTCGGCGAGCTTCATGATCGTCTTGAACACGTTGAACCGCGCGTTGCTGGCGTAGTTCTGCTTGGTGATCGGGTTGCTCAGCTTCCTGAGGCTCTGGTGCCCGAGGATGTTGCCCGTCCAGACCGCGGTGGCGACCTTGGTGGTCGTTCCCATGATCCACACGTGGTCCGCGACATCCGAAGTCCCGGTCTTGCCGCCGATGGGAGTCTTGTCATTCGGGTTGCCCGGGCGGCTCGTGCCGCCAGTCATGCTCCCGACCATCGCGTTTGCGACCCCGGCGGCGACATCCGCGGTGAGCGCCTGGTTGCAGGTCTTGATCTGCCCGGGAAGCTCTTTGCCGTCCGGATCGACGACCTTGTCGACGATGATCGGGTCGCAGTGCAGACCGGCGCCGCCGACGGTTGCCGCGGCCCCGGCGATGGTCAGGGGGGCCTGCGGATTGGCGCCGAGGATCGTGTTCGGATTGACCTTCAGCTCCTTGCCGGTGGCGAGGTGAGCGCCCATGCTCGCGGCGGTGTCGCGGATGCTGCAGAGGTCCTGCTTCGTCGCCATCCGCATGAACGCGTTGTTGACCGATCCGATCAAGGCCTGTCTGACAGTCATGATGCCGCCGGCGCCTGAGTCGTTCTTGAGCTTGAACGTGGTCGGAATCTGCGAGGGGTCGCAGGGCGCGGTGAAGTCCGACGCCACATAGGTCTGCGGGGAGTGGCCGTCGACGAGGTCATTCAGCCCGCGACCGTTCTGGAGCCAGTTGGCGAGGTCGAAGACCTTGTAGGTCGACCCGGTCTCGAATCCGGTGGAACCGCCATAGGGATAGTCGGTGGAGAAGTTGACTGCTGTCCTCGTGGGATCCGTCGCGGCTTCCGGAGCATCGTCGAACACCTTGTTCTGTGCCATCACGAGAATGCGGCCCGTGCCGACCTCCACGGTGTTCGCAGTCGCGCCCAGCTGGAATCGCGATTCGTTCGCGGGTGCCTGAACGTCGAGGGCCGCCTGTGCGGCATCCTGGAGGTTCAGGTCGATGCTCGTGTAGATCTTGTAGCCGCCCCGATCGAAGTTCGCGCGCCGTTCCGATGCGGTGGCTCCCAGCGACAGGACCATCGGCGGAAGCCCGAGAGTGCCGGGAGTGGTGCTGGCCGTGATCAGCTTCGACACGTAATCGCAGGCCAGCTTGGCGTGGGCCGCGTTACGGCATCCGCTGATCGGCGGACTGATCTTGACGTAGGACTCGATCGGGGTGGCGACGGCTTCGTCGTACTGCTGCTGGGTGATGTGTTTCAGCTGGAGCATCGCGGCGAGGATCTGGTCGCGACGGATCTTGTTGGCCGGATAATACTTCGGGTCGCTCAGCTTCTGCAGGTTGGGCTGCTGCACGATCGCGATGAGGCTGGCCGCCTGGGCGAGCGTCACGTCTTTCGCCGAGACGCTGAAGTACTGGCGCGCGGCGGACTCGACGCCATAGGTGTTCGAGCCCATGCCGACGATGTTCAGGTAGGCGAGAAGGATCTCCTTCTTCGTGTACCGCTTGTCGAGGCCGATCGCGAGCTTCATCTCCTTGAGCTTGCGGTCGAGGCTGGTCTTGGTCGCGGCCGCGATCGCGGCGTTCTGCTCTTTCACGGTCGGAAGGCCGAGGGCCTCCTGCACGAGGATGTTCTTGACGAGCTGCATGTCGAGCGTGGAGCTTCCACTCTGGATCTGGCCCGACGAGGCGTTACCGATGGCGGCGCGTGCGATCGAGGAGACGTCCACCCCGCCGTGCTGGTAGAACCTGCGGTCCTCGCCGTCGACGACCGCGTCCTTGAGGAAGGGGGAGACCTGGTCCCAGGTGATCTCCTGACGATTCTGCTTGAACGTCGTGGCGATCAGCTCCGGCTGTCCGTCACGATTCGCGTAGAACTGGTTCTGCTGCGCCTGCGCGCCGAGCTGGATGAAATCGGGAAGATTCTCGAAAACTCCGATGCTGCTCTTGGCCGTGTTGCCGGTTACGGCGAGAGCGGGGGTCACCATCGCGGCGACGAGCACGCCGGCGAGCACGCTGAAGCCGAGGATGCCAGCGAGCCCCCCGAGCACGCCGGAGGGCTTCACTTTTTGGGCAGACATAGAGCAAAGGGTACTGGATGGCGATTCATTTCGCCGGAGCCGGGCATCACATCATGGACA
>JAODMW010000230.1 GCA_025464815.1 Microbacteriaceae bacterium
CCCCCAGCGCGGGCTACTCATCGCGGGCGAGACCCCCAAGGCCGTCGCGCTCGCCACAGGTGCCGCGCGGGCACTCGGCGGCTGGCTGGAGCTGTGGCAGCTCGCCCTGATCGCCCTCGTGCTCGGCATTGCCGATGGCTTCTTCTATCCCGCCTACTCGGCTCTGCTGCCGTCGCTCCTTCCCGCCGACGACCTCCTGGCGGCGAACGGCGTGGAGGGTGTTCTGCGACCCGCAATCATGCAGGCGGCGGGACCGGCCGCGGCTAGCGCGGCCATCGCGGTCTGGTCGCCGGGCGCGGCGTTCGGCATGGTCGCCGTGGCGCAGGTACTCGCCGCGGTGGGGCTCCTATTCCTGCGCGCGACACCCCTGCGACGCGAAGAAGTCGAGCGCAAGCATCCGCTGCGTGCCGCGCTCGACGACCTGCGCGGCGGATTCGTCTACATGGTGCGAACGCCGTGGCTGCTCGCGACACTGCTCTTCGCCTCGCTCCTCGTCCTGCTCATCATGGGACCCATCGAGGTGCTGCTGCCCTTCGCCGTGAAGGAGCAGGCACATGGGGGCGCGGCCGGCTTCGCTCTCGCCCTCGGTTCCTTCGGTATCGGGGGCGCCGCTGGTTCGATCCTCGTCGCCTCGCTTCGCCTGCCGCGCCGGTATCTCACCATCATGGTGTTGTTGTGGGGAGCCGGATGCCTCCCGCTCGCGATCATCGGATTCACTTCGCAGCTCTGGCTCATGGTCATCGCGCTCTTCGTGGTCGGTTTCGCTTTTTCAGCGGCGCAGGTCATCTGGGGGACCCTCCTGCAGAGGCGGGTTCCGCCCGCCCTGCTCGGACGCGTATCAAGCCTGGACTTCTTCGTGTCTCTCGCCTTCATGCCCATCTCGATGGCCATCGCAGGCCCCGTCGGTACGGCTGTCGGGCTGGCGCCTGCGTTTGCGATCGCCGGTGCCGTGCCCGTCGTACTCGCGGTCGTCGCCATCCTGGTGGCCCGATTACCGCACGACGAGGCGATGCACCCCCTCGACCCAGAACCGGTCCCGTGGTCGCGGGACGGCCTGGAACCTGTTTCGTGAGTGATGCATTCGCGGCCCAATCAGGCGAATGAGGGAATGCCGACGCGGCCTGTCGAATTGAATCTGTCGTCGAAGGAGGCCACATGACTGGCAAAGTTTGGTTCATCACGGGTACATCGCGCGGCTTCGGCCGCGAGTGGGCGATTGCGGCACTTGACCGCGGCGATCGGGTGGCGGCTACCGCGCGCAACACCGCCAGCCTGAGCGCACTGGTCGACCAATACGGCGACGCAGTGCTGCCGATCGAGCTGGATGTCACGGACAGGACCGCCGCGACGGCCGCGGTCGCGGAGGCGCACGATCATTTCGGCCGCCTCGACATCGTCATCAACAACGCGGGCTATGGCCACTTCGGGTTCGTCGAGGAGGTCACCGAGGATGAAGCGCGAGCCCAGATCGAGACCAACCTCTTCGGCGCGCTGTGGGTAACCCAGGCCGCCATTCCGATCATGCGTGAACAGGGCAGCGGCCACATCATCCAGGTGTCGTCGATCGGCGGCATCAGTGCGTTCCCGATCGTCGGCCTCTACCACGCCTCCAAGTGGGCGCTCGAAGGCTTCTCCCAGGCGTTGGCCCAGGAGGTCGCGGACTTCGGTATCAACGTCACCCTGGTCGAGCCGGGTGGATTCTCCACAGACTGGAGCGGATCCTCATCAGTGCACTCTGAGCCGAATCCCGCCTACGAGGATTTCCGTAAAAAAGTCCAGGCTGCGCGCCAGCAGCGCAATGGCAATCCGGGCGACCCGGCTGCCACCCGAAGCGCGATCCTCAAGGTCGTCGACGCCGACCGGCCGCCACTGCGAATCTTCTTCGGCGAGGGACCGCTTGGCATCGCGAAGGCTGATTACGCCGGCCGGATCGCGCTCTGGGAGGAGTGGAACGACGTCTCGGTCGAAGCGCAGGGGACAGCGGACTAGTCGACCCCTGCGGGGCGATCCACGATGTCGTCGAAGTCGTGGTGCTTCTCGAGGTAGGCGGCGACCATGGGGCAACGCGCCACGATCCGCTTGCCCGTGTTGCGGACATCCGTGAGCGCCCACTCGACGAGCTCGGTCGCGAGGCCTTGCCCGGCGTAGTCGGCGTCGATCTCGGTGTGCAGGAAGACCCGGCGCACTCCAGAGTCACGGTAGGTAGAGATGCCGACTCGCTCGCCGTCGATCCTGAGTTCGTACCGGCCGCCGACATCCGCTATTTCTTTCACGAATACCATCATGCCTCGCTTCTCGGATGGTTCCGTAGAATGGTGGTCCTGCATCCGAATCCTGGAGGAACCGTGAAGTTCATCGCCTTTGTCGTCTCGATGGTCCTGTTTCTCGGTGGCCTCGTGCTGATGGGCTACTCCTTCGAGCCGGGCAGCGGCGAGGGCCTGATGTTCTTCAGCGGTCTTGTGGCGATCGCGCTGTCGATCGCTGTGCCGTTCCACGTGCTCAAGCGGCTCGACGGCTGACCGTCCGGTGGGCGACTTCGGTGTCGGCGCACAGGTGTTCGTGCATGATGCTTCGACCACTGATCGAGCGCCTTGGCCGGCCGAGCCGTCGGGCATCATCGTGCGCGCCGGCGGTTCCGCGCTGGCGGGCGTCTGGGGTCGCGGAGGCGGCGGACGGATGTGGTGGGTCGAGTTCGACGAGCCGCAGTCGAATGCCGAGGGTGACGGCCCGTTCACGAGCGTCCAGGTGCACGAGAAATACCTCGAACTCGCGCCCCCGGTCATCGAGGACTGAGCGCGTCGTCGTAGTTCTGCCGATGCCAGCGGCTACCCTCGCCGAGTGACTTTCGATCGATACGACAGCGATCCGCTCGCCGGCAATTGGCGCGAGGCGGGCCGTGTGGCCGTTCCGACCGTCGCCGCCGAGAAGGATCTCGTGGTCGAAGAGGCGGCGACCGGCTTCTGCGGGGCCGTGCTGAGGATCGAGGGCAAGCTCGTGCAGCTCGAGGACTACCACGGTAAGGTGCGGGTCTTTCCACTCGGCTCCGGGTTCCTGCTCGAGGGCAAGCCGGTCATCCTGCGCGCTCCCTCGGCGGCGAAGACGGGGACGGCGCGCACGGCATCCGGCTCGTTCGCCGTGACCGGTCAGCGAGCGCGCGTCGCGCTGCCCAGCAGGATCTTCGTCGAGGGTCGGCACGACGCGGAACTCGTGGAGAAAGTGTGGGGCGCTGACCTGCGCGTCGAGGGCGTCGTGGTCGAATACCTCGAGGGGGTGGACGACCTCGAAGCGATCGTCACCCGCTTCGCTCCGGGTCCTGGGCGCAGGGTCGGGGTGCTCGTCGATCACCTCGTTCCCGGGTCGAAGGAGAGCAGGATCGCGGATGCCGTGGCGCGCGGGCAGTTCGGCGCCCATGTTCTCGTGGTCGGGCATCCATTCGTCGACGTCTGGCAGGGTGTCAAGCCGGGCCGTCTCGGACTCGGGGAATGGCCGGTGATCCCACGCAGCGTCGAGTGGAAACACGGGATCTGCGAAGCGCTCGGCTGGCCGCACGATGAGCAGGCGGACATCGCCAGGGCCTGGCAGCGAATCCTCGGGC
>JAODMW010000237.1 GCA_025464815.1 Microbacteriaceae bacterium
TGTTGGCGGACTTGTCGTCTTCATCGGCGGTCAGTATCACAGCAAGACGGCCCGAATTCCAGTCCGGACCCGCGAAGATCTTGGTCATCCAGCCCATGAACCAGGCATCAGCCGTGCTCAGCGGGCAATCGTGCGCGTCATTGCAGAGGTTGGGGACGACCATTCCCGCGTTCGGCAGTTTGCCGTCGACGATCGCAGCATCGAGTCGATCGATGGGGACGTCGTACTTCTGGCAGAGACCGCGCTCAGCCGTGAAGTATGCCCAGGGATTGTGCTTGACCGCGTAGTCGGAGCCGCCGTTCGTCGTCGCGCAGTTCCCTGGCATCCCCTCGGCGAAGACCATCGCGGTCTTGCCCGCCGCAATCGCCTGGCCGAATACCGATTCGCCCACGATTGCATGGGCAGAGGGGTTCGCGTCATCGGTGATCCCAAACGTTTGACCTCCCGCTATCGCGATGTAGTTCGGCAGTGACGGATGGCTGATCGCCGTGTAGTTCGTGGCATAGCCGAATTGCTGGGCCAGTCCGAACGTGTATGGCATGCCGGATTTCATCTCGCTCAGCGAATGGTTCTCCTCGACGAAGACCAGCACCTTCGTGATCGAGGCCGATGGTGCGGCGCTCGCCGTGGAGGTCTGCCTGGCGGACGATGATGGTGTCCCGGTCGATGTCGTGCTCGTGGTGGAGCACCCGGCCAACATCAGGGTCAGGATGCAGAAGGATACGGCGGCGCGGCGCATTGCGTCATTGTAGATCGGTGGGGCAAGCGGTGAAAGCCACAGCAAAAAGGCCCGGATTCACAAGGATTCCGGGCCTTCATCTGTTGCGGGGACAGGATTTGAACCTGCGACCTCTGGGTTATGAGCCCAGCGAGCTACCGAACTGCTCCACCCCGCGGCACAAGGATTAACACTAGCACAGGTGCTGTGAGCGGTTCAGACGCGGGTGGCCGCGAGGCTCATTAATCGGCCATCGCCCGCTCGCAACTGCGACCGAGATCGACCGGTTCCGTCATTCGCCTTAGCTACTTCTCGAGCGCGAACACCTTGTTCAGCGCGGTGACGAGAGCAGCATCCGCCGTGGCGTAGGCACTGAGGTCACCGGACTTGAGAGCCGCCGCGCGATTCGTGAGCGCCGTCTGTACGTCGGCGAGTGCCGCCTTGAGTTGGGCGTCGGTGGCCGGCGTCGTCGGAGTCGTGGGAGTCGTCGGAGTCGTTCCGGGTTGCGTTGGCGTCGTCGGAAGGCCGCCATCGCCGGCGTTCGCACCGGAATCACCGCCGAAGAGCGAATCGAGTGCCGCATTCAGGGTGTCTTCGAAGGCGATCTTGTCGCCGAAGGAGACGAGGATCTTGCGCAGGATCGGGTAGCTCGTCTCTGCGTTCGACCTCACGTAGACCGGCTGCACGTAGAGCAGTCCCCCACCGACAGGCACCGTGAGCAGGTTGCCCTTCTCCACGTTGGTGTCTCCGCGTTGCAACAATGCGAGTTGGTTGGCAACGGCCGTGTCGGTGCTGAAGTTGCTCTGCACCTGACCCGGGCCTGGAACTGTGTCCTGCTTCGGCAGGGCAAGCAGGGTCAGCTTGCCGTATCCGGATGCCACTTTGCCTGCCGTGCTGCCCGCA
This sequence comes from Microbacteriaceae bacterium, assembly GCA_025464815.1. GTDB lineage: Bacteria > Actinomycetota > Actinomycetes > Actinomycetales > Microbacteriaceae > Lacisediminihabitans. The sequence goes on from JAODMW010000237.1 coordinate 1,622, forward strand.
TCCGAATTCGCCGCCAGGTAACCCGTGAGGATGCTGCTCGTTCCTGCCGTCCCCTTCGACTTGGGGATGTAGGTGGTGTAGAGCGAGAACGCCGAGGTCTTGGCCTGCGGCAACTTCATCGTGAGATAGTAGGGCGGCTGGAGGGGAGCCCCTGCCGCCGGCTTGGTCGGGTCATTCGGCGTGATCCAGGCATCGGTCGATGAGTAGAACGTGTCCGAGTCGGTGACGTGATAGGTGCCGAGGATCTCGCGCTGCACCTTGAACAGGTCTGACGGGTAGCGCACATGACTCATGAGCTGAGCGCTCATCTCGCTCACCGGCTTCACGGTCGCCGGGAAGATCTTTTCCCAGGTCTTGAGGATCGGATCCTTGTCGTCCCAGGCGTAGAGCGTCACCTTGCCGCTGTAGGCATCGACGGTCGCCTTGACGGAGTTGCGGATGTAGTTGATGTTGTCGAGCGCGAGCTGCGGTTCCGGCGTGTAGGTGTCGGCAATCGCGCTGCTGAGCTGCTGCACCGCGGAGTACGGGTACTTGTCGCTCGTGGTGTACCCGTCGACGACCCACTGGACCCTGCCGTCGACGATCGCCGGATACGGATCGCTGTCGAGAGTCAGATACGGTGCGGCCTTCTGGATGCGGTCGACCGGATTGCGGGTGTAGAGGATCTGCGAGTCGTCGTTCACGCCGCTCGAGAGGAAGATCTGCTCGGACTGGAACTTGATCGCGTAGATCAGCTTCTTGAACACGTTGTCGAGCTTCGGACCACCGTTGCCGCCGTAGGTCGTCGCGGCATTCTGCGTACTGCCCTGGTCGCCGGACGGATAGTCGAGTTCGATCTTCTTGCCGCCCTTCGGGCCTCCGACGATCGAGTACCCCGGGGAGCCCTCGCCGAAGTAGATGCGCGGCTCGTACGTGCCGAGCTCCCCCTTGCTGGGGATGCCCGACTCGAGGAAGACGGGGAGGCCATCGGTCGATCGCTGGTTTCCGTAAGCTGCGACCACGCCGTAGCCGTGCGTGTAGACGAGCGTGTTGTTGTACCAGCTCGGCGTCGCCCCCGTGTTGGTCGGGTTCAACTCGCGTACCGCAATCACCGTGTCCTGGGTTTTGCCGTTGATCCTGTAGCGGTCAACGTCAAGGTACTTGTTGAACTGGTAGTACTGCTTGATCCGCTCGAGCTGGGCGAAGGCATCCGACACCAGCGCCGGGTCGATGATGCGGATGTTGGCCGTCGTCTCGGCGTCGTTTCGCAGCGCGCCCGGTTGGGCGTTCGTCGTCGCGGTGTATGGCTCTTCCTTGACGCCGGCGACTCCGTAGGCGTTCCGCGTTGCCGCGATATTGCGATCGATGTATTGCGCCTCGAGTGTGCGCGCATTGGGCTCGACCTGGAACTTCTGCACGATCCACGGGTAGACGGATCCGATGAGGAGGCCGCTCACCAGGAGCAGCGCGGTGCCGATGAGCGGGAAGCGCCAGCGGCCGACGATCGCGGTGATGACGAAGAGCAGCGCCACGACGGCCGCCGCGCCGGCGAGAATCTGACGCCCGGGGATGACGGCATTGACATCGGCGTAGGAAGCGCCGACGAAGAGGTTGCTGCTGGTCGACGAACTCAGGGTCGCATACTGGTCGAGCCAGATGCTCACAGCCTGGAGAGCGAGATAGATCGCACCGGTGACCGCGAGCTGGATGCGGGCTGTGCGGGAGATGCGCACCTCACGGCCGTTGAAACGCAGGGCACCGTAGAGATAGCTGGTCGCGAGCGCGGCGATGACCGAGACGAGAACCACGGCGGAGGCGAAGGCGGCGGCGGCCTGATAGAACGGCAGCGCGAAGAGATAGAAGGAGATGTCGAGGTGGAACTGGGGGTCGGTTTTGCCGGAGGGCACGCCGTTGATCCACTCGAGGGCGAGCTGCCAGCGCGACGATGTGGCGACGCCGGCGAAGATTCCGAGCACCGCGGGGATGCCGTACATGGCGAGGCGGCGCAGCGGCTCGATGACCTGCTGGTAGCGGTCGAGCTGGGCGTTGAGCTTCGCATAGACGGGACGCCATCGGAAGGCCACGTCGATGCTCACGAAGACGGGAATGGCCATACCGAAGAAGCCGATGAAGAACATCACCGTGCTGGCGATCCACTGTGTCGTGAGCACATTGAGGTAGCCGAGCTGGTCGAACCACAGCCAGTCGGTGTAGAGGCTCGCGAAGATGAAGAAGAGGATGACAAGAACCGCGACGACGGCGATCGTGATGAGAATGGTGGCTCTCGATCGCGGCGCTGGCCTTCGCTCTTCGGTTGAGGTGGACGTCAAGAGACTGCTCCTGGCTTGTGGCGGATGCGGTGGTCCCTCATCTTAAGGGTTCGCGCTGCGAGAAAGCAGGGGTACGTCATCCGGCAGGACAGCTCAGCAGGCCGCTCGTGTCGGCCTTCGTGCTGATCGCCTTGAGCGCGGCGAGGGAATCGTCGAGGGTCTTCACCGCAAGCACCGTGAGACCGTGCGGCACGTGGCCGGTCACCTCGTCGCAGTTCGAATAGGGCGCGAGAAACCAGGTGGCCCCGGCATCCACCGCTCCATACATCTTTTGCCGGATGCCGCCGATCCCGCCGACGTCGCCGGCTGCGTCGATCGTGCCCGTGCCGGCGACCTTCGCACCGCCATTGAGCTCTCCCGGCGAGAGCTTGTCGATGATGCCGAGTGCGAACATCTGCCCCGCGCTCGGGCCACCGACGTTCTCGAGCTGGATCTTGACCTCGAACGGAAAGCTGTAGGTGATCGCGGGGAAGATCCCGATGATCGGGGCTGGCTTCGGGTCAGTGCTGAGTACCGGTGTCACCTGGACGGTTTGCGGCTTGCCGGCGCGAACGATGTCTACCGCGACCGGAGTGCCCGCGCCCGCTTTGGCGATGATCGCCCGGAGACCGAGCACGGTATTCGCAGTCTGCCCGTTCACGCTGACGATCGTGTCGCCATCCTTGAGAATTCCGGCCGACGGCGATTTCGGCGAGAAACCGCCGACGGTGAGAGTGCTCGGCAGGGTGTAGCCCAGTTTGGTGAGCGCCGCGGCGATCGCATCCTTCTGCGAGTTCTGCATGTCGACGGTCCCCTGCTGGTTGGACTGCTGTACCGATTCCCCTTTGGGGTAGACGTAATCGAGCGGCAGCACCGCCTTGCTGGGGTCCAGCCAGGCCTGTGCAACCTCGAACCAGCTCGGCGACTGTTCGCGGGAACCCACAACGCTGACCGTCAGCATGTCGAGGGTGCCCTTCGTCGGATAGGTCTTCTGCCCGGGGATGTCGATGAGCGGCACCTCCTTGTGCTGGAAGCTGACCTTGCCGAGCGTGTTGAACACCGGACCTGGCTGCTCGATCACATAGGGGGCGGGAACGGTGGCGAAGGCGAAGGTGCCGATGAGTGCGGCGATCAGCAGGGTCCAGCCGATCCAGGCGATGCGACGACGGGGCTTCGGATCGAGGCGATCATCGGTGAAAAGTGCCACCGCTGGTCCTTTCGGAGGGCTGTTCGCCACAGGCGCACGGGAAGGCACTGGGACTGAAGATAAAACACAGCCGCTTCGGCTGTGCAGCGGCTAGCGTAGTTGCTATGCCTGAAGATTCGGCGCAGGACCCGGAAGACGAATTCCGCGACATGCTGAGCCAGTTCCTCTCCGGTAACTCGGAGATCGAT
>JAODMW010000256.1 GCA_025464815.1 Microbacteriaceae bacterium
TCACGACGACCAGAACTGGAAAGACAATGCACACAGGAAAGATTGCAGGCATACGTCAACTCCCACGTGAGACAAATCGGCGCATCCAACCCATACTCAAACAAATCAACCAACCGAGCCGGCTTCGATGTCTGATCCGTGGCCGGCGCAGGAATACGCCCGAATGACTGTTTCCTCTCGGTTGGTGATTCGGGTCGAGCATCCAGAATTGTCATGAGGTCCTTTCGATGACCATCGACGGTGCGGCAAGAGTGTCACGGGCCCGCTGATAGCGGGGCAGATCGGCAGCTTGCACCGCGGTACAGGCTGAGTGCACAGAAGGCGAATCGGCGAGGGATTCGACGACCGACAACAGGATTCGGTCTATCCCAAAGCGCTATCGAGTTGGAGCGTCATGGCGGCGAACTAATACACGCCGCACATGCCGTCGATCGACACTTCTTCGACAAGCGATTCTGAGTGAACCAAGCCTTCTACATCGCTCGCGGCAGCTCCGCTCGGAGGGCTTATCGTTGTTGCTTCACTACGGGTCACGGGAGTCTCCTCATGGTTTGACGAACTAAAGCGTTAGCGAGGTGAACTCTCGGACACGCTCGGTGATTGCGGTCTCTGTGGGAAGACGTTCCATCGATGATGCGCCGTAGAAGCCGTGGATACCGCTGGCGCTCGAAAGGACGTACTGGGCATCTTCGGGATCGGCGATCGGCCCACCGTGCACGAGAACGATGACATCGTCGCGAATCGATCGAGCGGCCGCTGCCCATTCAGTCGCCAGAACGACGCAATCATCGAGTCCCCTGGCCGTGTCTGCGCCGATGGTGCCGCCTGTCGTCAGACCCATGTGGCAAACGACGATATCAGCACCTGCGTTCGTCATTGCGACGGCGTCTTCGGCCGAGAAAACGTACGGCGTGGTCAGCAGATCATGATCGTGCGCTCGAGCGATCATGTCGACCTCGAGCGCATAGCTCATTCCGGTCTCCTCGAGATTCGCACGGAAGACCCCATCGATGAGACCGACGGTCGGGAAGTTTTGAACCCCCGAGAACCCCATGCCAAGAAGAGTTCGCATCATGCCGGCGCCATCAAGGAATGGATCCGTTCCGTTGACGCCCGCCAGTACGGGCACAGTCTGAACAATCGGGAGTACTTCTCGCCCCATTTCTATGACTAGATCATTCGCGTTTCCATAGGCCAGGAGGCCGGAGAGTGAGCCTCGGCCCGCCATGCGGAAGCGACCGGAGTTGTAGATGATGATGAGATCTGCTCCGCCGGCTTCTTCGCATTTCGCCGACAGGCCGGTACCCGCCCCCGCGCCCACGATGGGTTGCTTGTCGACGATTTTCTGTCGGAATCGAGTGAGCAGTTCCGAGCGTGGTATTTGAGCCAATGTGAGTCCTTTCAACGATCAGCGTCGGTTGGTGGGTTCTGAGCGGAATCGATGTGCTCGCGAATCAAGGAGTCCAAGCGCTCGACCATGGCAGCCGCGAAGGCGGGGTCGTTGATGTTGTTGTCCATTTCGATCACTTCGACGTTGCTCCCAGCCACTTCCTGGCGTAGCGAAGCGAAGAGTTTCTCATCCGCCTGCGGGTCGCTGAACACTCCACCATCGCTGTCGATCGCCGAGACTCCCTTGAGCGGGATGAAGAGTGACGTCGGACCTGCTGCTGCCGCGAGTTTCCGGCCGAGAATGCTCCCCAGCGCGGCGTTCTCCTCTACCGTGGTACGCATCAATGTGACGCTTGAATTGTGTTCGTAGAGGGTGCGATCGGCGAATTGTTCGGGGACAGAGTCGCGCGCGCCGAAGTTGACCATGTCGAGCGCGCCGACCGAAACCACCTGCGGCACACCCGATTGCCCCGCGGCCGACACGCGGTCTGGACCGGCGTCGAAGACACCGCCGACGAGGTTATCGGCCAGTTCCGTGGTGGTGACGTCGAGAACTCCCGCAAAATAGCCCCGTCGAATCAGATTCTCGAGCGCTCGGCCACCGGATCCTGTCATATGAAAGACGATCACTTCGTAACCGAACTGCTCAAGCAGATCTCGGGCGTGCAAAACGCAGGCCGTCGTCACACCGAACATCGTTGCGGCGACGAGGGGTTTGGATGACTGGGGAAACTGCGTCGTGTGGGTGACCATTCCCACCAGAGCAGCGGCACCGTTGGCGAGAATCGGAGTGGTGATCCTGTTCAGGCCGGCGATGTCGACGATCGTCGGCATGAGTATGAGATCGGTTTCGCCGACGTAGGGCGCGGTGTTACCCGAAGCAGCGGTCGATATGATCAGTTTCGGCACTCCGACGGGAAGCTCCCGGAATGCGGTGGCAGCCAACGAGGTGCCTCCTGTACCGCCGAGCGCGATTGCGCCCTGGATCTCTCCTGACGTGAACAGCTCTGCGACAATCGCTCGGGCGCCGACAGCCATCGCCGCGAGTGCGCGTCCTCGGTCCTGGTCGGAAACCAGCTTCGCGTGTTCCTCGCCGGCAGCAGCCGCCACTTCTTCTCTCGAAACGTCAGGGACAAGGCCGGGCTCGCCGAGAATGCTTGTGTCGACGGTTATGACGTCGACGCCGGCATCGACAATCGCATCCCTGACGAAAACATTCTCTGCGCCCTTTGTGTCGAATGAGCCGACCAACACCACCTTGTGTTGCATGTGAATTGGTACCTTTCGAGATTTCTATTTGCGCTGTCTCCCTCGACGCGCTCACCCCATAATGGACGGATGGTGTTCGATAGATCGAGGTCCAATTCATTCCAATTGGCCCCAATGGGCGCAAATCGTCTTGTCCGGTTCCTCGGCGACTGGTCGCAGGGGCCTGGAACCTTGCATTTTCGCCTCGCCGAGCAGATCAAGCATCTTGTGAGCACAGGGGTCGTGGCCTCTGGCACGCGCTTACCGTCGGAGCGATCACTCGCGACGGCGCTGGACATCAGCCGAAACACGGTGGCCAGGGCGTTCGATACGCTGCGAGGTGACGGTGTTGTCTCGAGCAGGCAAGGTGATGGAACCTACGTTTCAGTGGGGAATCGGATTCTGTCTCCGCGAGGGGACGATCGCCTGAAATCTTTCGTGTCAGACGAGGCCCGCAGCGTCGCGGAGACCATCGATCTGCGGAGCGCCGCACTTGCGGGATTACCGATGGCGGCCAGCGAGATCAATCAACTCGATGGGGCTCGGATGCGGCAGCTGATCGCATCTCACGGTTATCTTCCGTCGGGGCTGCCCGAGCTTCGGCTCGCCGTCGCCAACTATTACAACGATCTGGGGCTGCCGACCGAACCCGAGCACATTCTCATCACCTCTGGGGCTCAGCAGGCACTTCGACTTGCGGCGTCGGTGTTCGTCGCGCAGGGGAGCACGGTTGTTATCGAAGAGCCGTCATTTCGCGGCGCGATCGAATCGATGAAGGCGATCGGCGCCCGACTCGTCGGAGTGCCATCCGGAATCGACGGGATCGACGTCGACATGCTGGGAAGAATCGTCGCGCGCGAAAATCCGGCCTTGATCATCGTCCAATCGACGGTGCACAATCCCACGGGTTCGGTAATGGACACCTTCCGGCGAAACCGCGTCGCCTCGATCGCATCCCGTTACTCCGTGCCGATTATGGACGACGCAACACTTGCAGACACGATCATCGACGGGGAACGGCGCCCTCTCCCCCTTGCGGCCGGAGGAGATCACATCGTCACGGTCGGATCGATGAGCAAGTCATTCTGGGGTGGCCTTCGCGTCGGCTGGGTCAGAGCGCATCCCGAGATGATCGAGCGCCTTGCCTCGGTGAAAGGCGGCGAAGATCTCGGCACCTCACTGCTCGCTCAACTTCTGGCGAGCCAGCTTCTTCCCCAGATCGAGCGCGCGCGCGATGAACGGCACGCCACTCTCAGTGAATCGAGGCGACTCGTGATGGAGGCACTGGCGGATCTGACTCCTGACTGGCGGCCTCAGATGCCTACTGGTGGTGCATCGCTCTGGGTCGCTCTGCCGACGACTTGCGCAACCGCATTCGCGCAACGCGCGGAACGCGCCGGCGTGCTGATCCTTCCCGGGCCCACCTTCAGTAACAATGATGGCCTCGATGATCACATACGCATCGCCTACGCGGGTCCGGCGAGCGAAACTCACCGAGGCTTGGAACTGCTCGCCGCCACGTGGAACACCTTCCGAGACCAATGAGACGAGGGCGCCGACCTGTTCACGGTCGGCGCCCTCGGTGTCTGGATGCTCTTCTCAGCTAGTGACCGGAGTGTCCATCGAACGTTCCAATGCGTCCATCTCGTAGTAGGCGCCGACGGGTGGCAGGTCTTCTTGATCAGCCGGGTCGGAGCGCGATGGTGTGTCGTGCGCCATGAAAGGATGCTTGTTCTGCACCGTTCTTCCATACACGTTGTGCTTGGCATGGAAGAAGATCAGCTCAGCGTCGCCGCCGGTGAACTTGTGAGACACACCCCGCGGAGTGATCAGGAGGTCACCTGCTTCGAGGTGATGCTCCTCACCATTTCCCAAGTGGGCGTCGACCTCGCCGCTGATGACGAACGTGTACTCTTCGATGTTCGGGTGGGAATGTGCCTGCCACTCGTTGTCTGAGTCCGTGGATGCTTTCTTGTGCACACGGCAGAACAGTTGCAGATCATTCGTGTCTTCGATCTGGTAGAAATCCTGTCGGCAATAGGTGATATTCACCAGCTTGGACTCGGTTTCGGTTCCTTTGAGTAATGGCATTGTTGTTGTCTTTCTTTTCTCGGTTTCGAAAATGGCACTTGCTCCGGTCGCTACTTGATGAGCAGACCCAGGTCGATCGGAAGGGCGACGCCCGTGATGTATCTGGCTTCGTCGGAGGCGAGCCAACTCACCGCGTTGGCCACATCCTCGGCCTGAACCCACGGCTCTTTCATCAAATTGAGGCCGGTGAATGCCGCTCGCACGTCGTCGAAAGTCGCGTCTTCACGACCACCGGTAAAGAGGTTGTACATCACCTCGTTCTGCACGAGCGGGGTAGCGACAGCAGCAGGCGCCACGGCGTTGACGCGAATATTGTGCGAGACCAGCTCGTATGCCAACGAGCGCATCAGTCCGATGACCCCGTGCTTGGCTGTCGTGTAGTGCACGTGGGAGTCATAGGCGCGAAAACTCGCTGTCGACGCGGTCAGAATGGCGACTCCTCCCCGGCCAGAATCGATCATCGGCGGAAGGCAAGCCCTCACCGTCTTGAAAACACCCGAGAGGTTGACCGCGATCATCTCGTCCCACATCGCGTCAGACATCGACACGGCGCTGCCGAGCGACACGATTCCAGCGTTGGCGACGACGATGTCTATCTGTCCGAACTCCGCCAGCGCGGTGTCCCTGACCTGAGCCAAGCTGTCTGAATCACGGACGTCCCCACGCAGAGCGATCACACGGCGCCCGGTCTCCCGCACCAGACGCGCGGTCTCTTCCAGGTCGGCCAGGGTCGCCATGGGAACATCGACAGTCGGCAGCTGTTCGCAGATGTCGAAGACGACGATATCTGCACCTTCGCTGGCAAGCTTTATGGCGTGAGCCCGTCCCTGCCCTCGAGCTCCTCCACTGATGACGGCAACCTTGCCTTCGTGCTTTCCCATATATTTCTCCTCCATATCGTTGGTCTCTTCCGCGCTCTAGGCGGCACCGTTCAAACGGCTATGCGTCCTCATCCTCGGCTTCACCCGTCGTGAATCGTGCGATGAGCAGGGCGATCACGATGATCAGTCCTGAGGCCGCATCGATCCAGAACGGTTCGAACCCTGAGAGCGTGAGGATGTTCGTGATCAGAGCGATGAGAATCACACCCGTGAGTGCACCGAGGAGCCCTCCTCTACCACCGTTCAGGCTCACACCGCCGATGACGGCAGCCGCGAACACCGAAAAGATCAAGTTGTTGCCCTGCGTGGACGACACTGCCGTGAGGTTGGCGGTGAGAATCAATCCGCCGAATGCCGCGAGCGCGCCACCGATGATGAAGGCCACGGAAAGAACGAGGCGGTCGTTGATTCCGGCCGCTCGGGCCGCGAGTGCGCGCCCTCCGACCGCGTAGAGCGACCGCCCGTAGCGTGTCTGACGGAGCACGATGCCGCCGATCACGAACACCAGAATGGCCGTCCAGATGTCCACGGGAACGCCCAGGAGCGTGGCGCTGCCGATCCACAGCATGGGAGCCGGCAGGTCATACAAAGTTTTGCCACTGGTGATGCCCAGCTGTACGCCCTGCAGGAGGATCAACATGGCCAGCGTCAGAATGAACGCATTCAACCGCACATAGGCCACGAGAAACGCGTTGACCGCACCGACGAGCGCTCCGACGGCGATTGTCGCCGCCATCGCGAGGTAAGGGTCGAGATTCAGACCGGATCCGCCGACCGCGTGGGAGGTCGCCAGCCACGCGCCGACGGTCGGCGCCAACCCGAAAATCGACTGAAGGGACAGGTCGATCTTGCCGGCGATTAGGATGATGCACTCAGCGACGACCACCACCGCGAGGGCCGTGCTCAGCTTTCCGACGCTGATCAGGTTCGACACAGTCAGGAACGACCCGTTCGTTGTGAACGTCCCGATGACGAACACCAGCACGATGACCGGGAGCAAGGTGAGACCTTGCAACTGGCCGGCTGTGCGCCGCAGCAAGGCGAACGCGTTCGGCCGTTCTCTCGGTTCAGATACTGTCGTCATGTAGATCGACCCCTTCTATCGCCGCGACGAGTTCTTCCTCTGATCGCGTGCTACCCAGTTCTTTGACGATCCGACCGCGCGACATCACAAGCACGCGGTTGCAAATCGCGAGCTCTTCAGGCCGGTCAGAAACGATCAGGATGCCCACAGCGCGTTCCGCTGCAGCGCGGACCGTCGCGAAAATGTGCTGGCTCGACGCAATGTCGACGCCGGCGGTCGGCTCAACCAGAATCAAGAGATCCGGTTCGCGAGCGATCGCTCGGCCGATGACGACCTTTTGCTGATTGCCGCCGCTCAACAGCTTCACCGACGTTTTCAGGCCGCCGCCCGCGACGTCCATCCGCTCGAACAGGTTACAAGCAAGGGCGTTTCGCTTCGCTCGAGCGATGAACCCCACCCGTGCGATTGCGTCAAGAGCCGAGTGAGTGAGATTTTCCTCAACGGAGAGCAGTGGTACGAAGCCGTCGTGATGACGGTCGGCCGGCACGTATCCGATCCCCGCGTTGATGGCGGCGGCCGCATTGCCTTTCGCGTAGGAGCGTCCCTTGACCGCGACAGTCCCCCTCTCGTATTTCGACAGACCGAAAAGAGATTCGGCGACGGCACGATTGCCAGAGGTCGCGGTGCCGGCGAGGCCGACACACTCCCCAGGGAATACCTGCAACGAGACATCCGCCGCCGCCGTCCTGATTCCCAGAGCGGCAACGTCGAGCACGGCGACCGATTCCGGGGTATGGGATGGCACGATCGGCTGTACTGCCACGAGATCAGCTGCACCGGCTCCGACCATCGCCGAAATTATCGCTTTCTCGTCTGTCGATGCGGTCGGTGTTTCTAGGACGACCCTTCCGTCTCTCAGTACGGTCAGGTCATCGCACAGATCGAAGACTTCCTGCAGGTAGTGGGAGATGAACAGCACACCCACCCCTCGCTCGCGGATCTGCCGGAGCGTCGACAGCAACTGCTGCACCTCGGTGCCATGCAATCGGGCGGTCGGTTCATCAAGAATGAGGAACCTCGCGCCGCTGTGCGTTTCACGAACAATCTCGATCAGCTGGCGCTCGTTGGCCTTCAGTTTCTTCACCGGGGTGCGAGGGTCGAAATCCAGCCCCCATGGTTCGAGCATCTCCCGAGCCTGACGATATCGATCGTTCCACGAGACGATTACACCGGCCTCCCGCCCGAGCAGGAGGTTCTCTGCGATGGACAGGTCGGGGAGGAGCGAAGAATGCTGATACACACATCCCACTCGTTGCGACCATTCGGAGCGTCGCGCGAGGGGAGGAGCAGACTCGTTTTCGAAGAGGATCTGGCCGAGATCGGGTGCCTGTAGGCCGGTGAGTATCGAAACGAGAGTGGACTTGCCCGATCCGTTCCGACCCAGGAGGCCGTTCACCCGCCCCGGCACGACGGTGAGGGACACATTGTCCAGCGCCAACGTCTTGCCGAACCGCTTCGTCACACCGATGGCCTCAGCGACTGCCGTGGTTGCACCTGTGTCCGAGTTCTGTGGAATCAACTTTCTACCGCTCCTCTCCGCTACCTAGCGTTGGTCAACCTTGGTTACCCCAGAGGGCGGTGTCGGCGGCATTGTCCTTTGTCACGATGATCGGTGCGGGTTGTGTCAGGAAGTTGCCCGCAAGTTTCGTCACAGGTGCTCCCCCGAAGCCAGAGCTGTCTCCCTCGACCGGAACCTTTCCGGCGAAGGCGTCCTTCAATGAAGCGACAGCGGCCTGGGCGTACAGGTCATACGGCTGCACGACGGTCGAATCGAGGTAACCCGCACGAATCTGCTCGAGAGCAAGGGGTGTACCGTCGATGGCGTCCAAGAAGATGTGGCCGCTCTGCCCTGCCGGAACCCAACGGTTGAGCTGTTTCAGGACCTGCGAGACCGCTGGCAGCTGCACACCGTCACTGGCAAGGCCAATCGCCTTGATGTCGGGATTAGCCGGAATCAGCGTCTGAGCATACTGTGCGGCTTTTTCAGGAAGCCAGTCGGTCGACGGAGTCTGGATGACTTGAAGATTTGGGAATTTGTCCTTGAGGCAATCGCTCACTCCGGATGCGCGATCTTGCCCTGCCGTGTCCTTCAACGAGCCGAGGATAAGAAGCACTTTGCCGGTGCCCCCCGTCTGCTCACCCAGCGACTTGCACTGCATCTGGCCCATCAATTTGTTATTCGAGGAGACGTTCATGTAGAGCTTGCCCCCCTGGGGCAAGACATCAACTGCCACGACCGGTACGTTTTGCGACTTCGCGTAGGTAAGGGCTGGCGCAATGGTGAATGGGTCAACAGTGAAAATGATGAGGCCCTTTGCACCGGACGCGATGAGATTACGGATGTCGGAGTTCTGCTTGTTCGCATCTCCGTTCGCGTTTACTGCCGGGAGCGCCTTCATTCCCTCGGCCTCGAGCGCCTTCTCCACCTGCTTGAGGTCGCCGATGGCCGCGGGATTCGCAAGGGAGGCCCATGAGATACCGATTGGCCCATCACTTGCCTTTGCGCTGGCGTTCGAAGACGGCGTTGATGCTGAACACGCAGAAAGGGCGAGCCCGGCTAGTGCAATTGTGGCAAGCGAAAGCATCTTCTTGCTGCGCGATGTGTTGTGATTGCGGGTTCGAAATGAGTGCTGTGGTGACATGGGTACTCCTTGAACGTCATTGTCTGGAAAGAGTGGTTTGTGCGCCAATGGAGACTGGCGCTGGGTCAATTGTTCGGGAGCCAACAGGCCCTAACAAGGTCCAATTTTCACGGAATGGAGCCTCGCAGGGATATTGGCGCAGGGTCGCCGACGCCCAGGGAACGGCCGAATTCCTCCTCGGGTCACACGATTTCCCATCGTCGTCACGCCAGTGGCGCCTCTCCTGTGTGAAACGCGGACGTTGTCCGTTTTTGCGAAGGGAACATTCGCAAGTGCGGCCCTGGCCGCACACGTCTTGCCACGGCGCCCAAGCCAATACGGCTGAAACGCGGATGGCAGACAATGAGCGACCAGGGCGGCGATCGTCGCGTGAGAGACCTCGCACACGCGTCATGGACCTCAGAGCCGGTTCGCGCAGAAGTCGACCGCGTCAGAATACGCGGATTGCGATCTCGGCCGGCTCGGCCAACAACAACTCGATCTCGTCATCGAGCTTCACCAGCGTGAGCGAAGCACCCGCCATGTCGAGCGACGTGCAATAGTCCCCGACGTAATTGCGCCCGATCGTGAAGCCCTGATCGGCCAGTTTCTCATGGATGATGCCGTACAACAGATACAGCTCGCTGATCGGTGTACCGCCCAGACCGTTGACCATCACCGCCACACGATCGCCGCTCTCGAATGGCAGGTCGGGCAGGATCGCACCGAGCAGTTCGTCGGCAATGTCGTTCGCGGGCATCCATTTCGCTCGTCGCCGACCCGGTTCACCATGGATGCCGACGCCTACCTCGATCTCGTCGTCTCCGAGCTCGAAGAGGGGTGAGCCCTTCGCGGGAGGAGTGCATGCCGTCAACGCGACACCCATCGTGCGCGTAACCGCGTTCACTGCCTCGCCTATGCGCACGAGTTCGTCGAGGTCTGCCCCGTTTTCGGCGGCGGCTCCCACGGCCTTCATGACGAAGAAGTTGCCTGCGACCCCGCGGCGCCCAACGCTGTAGGTAGAGTTCTTGACCGAAACGTCGTCGTCGATGAACAGCGTGCGCACCTCGAGTCCGTCTGCCGAGGCGACCTCTTCCGCCATCTCGAACGCCATGCGGTCGCCCGTGTAGTTGTTGACGAGCAAGAGGACACCTTTGTCGCTCGCGAGCAACTTCACCGTTTCGGTGATGAAGTCGAGCGGAGGCGCGGCGAACACGTCACCTGGACAGGCGCCATCGAGCATGCCTCGCCCAACGGTCATGACGTGCGCCGGTTCGTGGCCAGATCCCGATCCCTGGATGATGGTCACCTTGTTGTGATTCGGTGCATCCGCCCGGTGAATGAGGTTGTATGCCGGCACATACCGTAGCGTGTCGGGGTTCGCGAGCGCGATTCCCCGCAGCATCTCGGGCACGAACTGTTTCGGGTCGTTGACGAACTTCTTCACTTTTCTCTCCACGTTCTGTGAGGTGTAACGGTTGTCGGGTGGTAGGGCTGAATCAGTTCGTCGGCCAGATCGTGGCGACCCGCTCGATAAGCACAGCGACTCCGACTGCCCCCGCGTCTACGGATCCGATGCTGCGCTCTCCGCTGTAACTCGCCCTGCCCCGTCGCGCCTCGAGAGAGCTGGTCGCTTCCGCGGCCTCGCGGGCAGCGCGCGCCATGGTCGCCAGCGCCGCCTTGGTGTCCTTGCCTGCCGCGAATGCGGCTTCGAGCTCGTCGACGGCCGGAACGAGTGCGTCGAGGAGTGTCTTATCGCCGACGTCGGCCTTTCCGCGCTTCTTGATCCCTTCGATCGCCCCGCGCAACGCCTCCACGACGTCGGCGGCGCCGAGTTCCGTCCGCCCCATGCAGTGCGCGCCGGCTCGAAGGAAGGCAGTGCCCCAGAGGGGCCCGGAGGTTCCACCAATGTGGCCCGTTATCATTACCGCGACGTTCGTCAGGAACGCACCCGCGTCGGTACGGTCGATGTTGTCCCATTCGGCGATCACGAACTCGAAGCCGCGCGCCAGGGAGTAGCCGAAATCTCCGTCACCGACGACGGCGTCGAGACTTCCGAAGTACTCCTCCTGGGCGACCGCCTCTTCGGCGATTGTGCGCACGACGAGCTCAGCGTTCGCGAGGGCGCTGTCGATGGTCGGGGTGTCGGTCATGCGCGGATCTCCTGATCGGGTTAGCGGTTGGATGGTTTGACGCCGTTGGGGGAATGCAGCACCGCAACCAAGTCGTCCACGGTGACGAATGCGGCAGGCCGCACTCTCGCCGGGTCGGCCAGGACGCGCGTCTGTTCGCCGGGCGACGGGTCACCCAAGGAACTCACAACGAGCGCGGCGCCGCTGAAGTCTTCGTCTGCCGTGAAGCTCGACACGGTTACGACCGTGCGGAGACCGGATGCCTGCGCCGCCGTCATTCCATTGGCGCTGTCCTCGATCACCACGGCGTCATCACTGCGAAGACCGAGCGCGTCGAGCGCGTAGAGGTAGATGTCGGGGGCGGGCTTCTTCGCTGGCACGATGTCGCCTGCAAATACGGCGAAAAGGCTCGCCCGCTCCGGTCCGACAGCGTGTTCGAGTACAGCGCGAACCGAGGACTCTGCAGAGGTTGAGGCCACGGCGAGCGAGAACCCCCGCTCCGCTGCCTCCCGGGTGATGCGCTCGATGCCGGGGCGTGCGGGCATCGCGCCGGATGCGACCAGTCCGGTATAGATCTCGGTCTTGCGTCCGTGCCACTGCCGCACTATCGACGCCAGCTCCCCGGGATCGCTCGGCAGAGACGCCTGCGCCAGGAATTCGGGTGTCAGGATGCTCACCAGACGCTCCTTGCCGCCACCGATCAGCACCTTCTGGGCGTAATCGGCCTCGCTCCAGTGCACGGGGAGGGAGAATTCAGCGAACATCTGGTTGAAGGCGGGCAGGTGGCCGAAACGTTCGGTGTCGGCGAGCACTCCGTCGCAGTCGAAAATGAGGCCAGGCATCGACTCACCAGGCCTTTCCGGCAGAGCCGAATGTTCTGGCCAGGCTGGTCGTCAGGCCGACCACATCGGCCGAGATGTCGCTGAAGAGCGTCGGCGGATCCCATTTGTTCTTCTCTCTCGCCTGCTCGAGGCTGGAGAGGGTCGACTGCATGAAAGTCATCTTGAGGGACGTGGAGATGTTCACCTTCGCGCAGCCGAGCGCGATCAAGTCGTGAAATTGGGTATCGGTCATCCCGCTTCCGCCGTGCAGGGCGATGGGGATCGGATGGGCTGCCACGAGCTCGCCGACCTTGTCGAAGTCGAGGTCCGGTTCTTTGGCGTAGACGCCGTGGGCGTTCCCGATCGAAGGAGCGAACACGTCGATGCCGGTTGCCTCGATGAAGCGGAGCGACACGTCGAGCGACTCGCGCTTCCCGTCGGTGTCGGACCCGATGCCGTCTTCGACCCCTGTGATCGATTCGATCTCGCCCTCGACGTGTGCACCGTAACGCCGCGCCTCCGCCACGACCTCGATGGTCTGGCGCTGGTTCTCTTCGACGGGTAGCTCCGACGCGTCGAAGAGCACCGAGTTCCAGCCGATCGCGAGGCACTCGGAGATGACATCGCGGTACGGACAGTGGTCCAGGTGGAGACTCACCGGCACCTCGATACCCTCAGTCATCGACGACCACATCGAAAACAGCACTTTTGCTCCGACGGAACGCACCGTTTTCACCGATGTCTGTACGATCACCGGACTGTGGGCGTCGACCGCACCTTGCAGAACGGCTTCAAGGGTCAGATCATTGACCACATTGATGGCCGGAACTCCGTAACGCTCGGCAAATGCCCGGTCGACGATGTCTTTCAGCGATACAACGCTCACGCGGCCTCCTCTGTGCTTCGACTGTAAGCAGCAGACGAGAGCTCCGGCTATACGGGATTTCCCCCATATCCGACCATGCGGTTCTCGCTCTGACCTGCCAGCATCGTGCGGTTCAGCGCTCCGGTCTTTCGAAGTATGGTGCCGACATGCTTCTCTACGGTCTTGGCCGAAATACCGAGGTTCAGGGCGATGATCTTGTCCGGGAAACCCTGGATTACCAGGTGCAGGACCTGTGTTTCGCGCGCTGTAAGGTGCTTCAGCATCGTTCGCGACGTCGTGTCTTCCCGTGCCGACACGGTGGTCGTTCTCAAGGATGATCCTCGGTCCAACTCCGCCGCCACAGCCCGATCGAGAGCGGCGCTGTACAGACGCGAGTTGACGATGGCGATCGAGGCATGTGTGGCGAACCGAGCCAGTACGTCGGCATCTGTCGCCGTGAATGACCGACCGCCCGGCATGCCGAATACAACGAAAGCACCGATCAGTGATCCATTGTGGCGGAGGGGAACACCGATAACAGGGCTGTTGAATCGCTCATCGTCAGGCGCGACATGGCCCTTAGGCACGTCTCTGTAGCGGTCGAATGTCACAAAACCGCCGGCGCGATTGACGGCACCCGTTACACCCTCCTCGAGCTGGAAGACCTGGCCTGCTTGGCAGTGAACGTCGAGATCGACCTCTTTGCGGTAGGTGCCTGCGGTTTCGTCGATCGTGCAGATCGATCCGCTGTGGCATTCGAGCAGTCGCACGGCGCTGGTCAGGATCTTCTCGAGCAATGGCTGCAGCCGAAATTCCCCGGCCAGTTCCTCTGCCAGTGTCGATACCAATGTCACGTCTGCCGCCTCGTCGTTGAGTATCTCTGCTCTGATGCGGAAGCCTAGCTGCAATGTCGGCGAGACAGGCTCTCGGACAAGTCGCCGAGCAGTTGATCGGTTTCATTAAGAGGGGCCCTCGATGATGGTGATCCCCAGGGTCTCGCCGGGTTCGAGCGGGTTGCTGAGACTCAGGTGCATGAGCCGACTAGAAACCGATCGCGGGTGTGGCTCTAAAGGCGTTAGTAGTCCTATTTACGACAACTTGGGCGTCGCTTCCAGAATCAAGAATCGTATTCCGAGCTGATTCGGAATCGACCATGACGGCCGTAACGGCGAGGCCGTTCGAAGCCTCGGTCGTCAGCAGAGCGTCCACTTGAGCTGAAAAGGCGGAGTCACTTGACTTTGCGTGAACGTCCATCGCCACCACGTGGTTGCTGGAGACATAGTTGCCACTCCCCACCATCAGCCGGATGATGACAGGCGTCGCACCAGTTGGACGGATGCTCTGTGAGTCGATGACCTCGGAGAAGTGGTTACCGATGACAGAATTGTTGCTGCCGCTGACACAGAGAAGTCCGTAAAGGTCGTCCAGTCCGTTGTCGACTCCCAGGAAGGGCGTCCAGGGCTCATGGTCACGCAAGAAATGATTCGAGGCCACGAGGTTCTCCGAACTATTCGCTGCGAGAACTACCATCCCAGGGTAGAACGAATGCAAACGGTTATTGGTGACGCTTGAACGCGTGACGCCGTTGAGATGGACACTGCTCGCACCACGGGGGAAGACGTTGTTCGCGGTGATCAGGAGCCCGCCATGGTTCTCGGCGTAGATCGAGTGACCCTTGAAGCCTGCTCCGATCAGATTGTCGGTGATCTTCGATGCCTGTCCCCACCCACGCAACTCGATGCAGCTTCCGCATTCGGCAATGAAGTTGTCGTGAACGGAGAGCGCGTCTGCGTTGTAGATCGTCAAAGCATGCTCGAGGTAGACGAACCCCATGCCGGTAATGCGGAACGAGTCATTGGCGTTCGCGACATAGATACCCGTCTTACCGTTGACGTAGGTGTTCTCTGGATGCATCTCCGAGCCATCTGGGTTGAAGTGCAACCCGTCGATGCAGAAGTTTGAGAACTCGACCGAGCTAATACGCGGGCTCCCGCTTCGCTCAACGTAGAAGGCGGCGCCCTTGGACTCCTCCTCTTCTCCGCCGAGGGGAATATTTACGAGAATGCGACTGCCTCCGGGCCACAGCTCATGCAAGTCCAGCCACTCGTCTTCGGGAACGTTGAACCGGATGCTCGACGACGTAAAGCCGTGTCCCGAGCCCTGGATCCTGAGGAAGCTGATGTCGATCACCACCTGCGTACGAAGGTGGTAGTCCCCGGGCGGAATGTAGATCACCCCGCCTGGCTTTCCGCCCTTGTCCTCATCGGTGACCGCCTGCCGGCCCTTAACGTCAGCGATGATGCTGTTGATTACCTCACCGATGTCCTCGGCGGGATTACCGACGGGCCACGTCGTCACGTCGTAGTAGTTGGCGCTTGACATAGGTTCTCCCCTTGGTGTCATGGTTTATCAGCTTTGACGGCGCTAAGAGTCAGACCAATTCCGTGTTGACGCATTCAGAACCTGTCGATCGTCACGCCGCTATCAACACGGTTACAAGCAGCCGGCACGGATAAGCATGCCGAGCAAGACCGACCGCGACGTTGGCGGGCGATCCGCCAGGGTGACGATTGATACGGTCACCCTCGACCACTTCGTCAATGAGCGCCTCTCCAACGACGAGCGCACCCGGGCTCACGAGGGGACCGGATCGTTCAGTGCGTCGGCGTGGTCATGCGCTGGGATTTGGAGCCGACCGTCATTCCACTGGACTGCCTGCGGATCGGTGATCTCACCGACCCAGCGTCCGTGATCGTCGTTGTTCCGAAACGCCAAGATCTGCCACTGTCCGGCACGGTCCTGGATAAGCCGGCCCACGTAGAGCCGCTCATCGGTGATGCGGTGTGCGTCCAGGATCCGGAACGGCCCGGCTAACGAATCCGTCGGGAAAGCCCAGATACCGCCGACCGGGTCGTCCGCGTACCGATCGCGGGAGAGCTCGGATGCGAGACAGGAGAACAGCCCGACAGGCCTCCCGTCGACCAGGACGGTCTGAACGACTTCGAGGTGACCGAAGCCGGATCCAGGCTCAGAGAGCGGGGGCTCCACCGTCCACGTCGCCAGGTCGGACGATGTTGCGTGTCCGATGACTCCGCGGTTGTCGGGGTCTCCGTGGTTCGCCCGTGCAGTGATCAGCATGTGCCAGATGTCACCGTCACGGAACACCCAGGGATCGCGCCAGGCCTGGTCGGGCCACTTGCGGGTTGCCGCCGTCTCATACCAGCGCGGATCCGGTTCGAGGACCTGCCGAGCGGGTTCTCGTCGCCATGTGAAGAGGTCATCCGACACCACCGAGCTGATGCGCTGGTTCAATCCTCCTTCGGACCGGCTGACCGCCGTGTAGAACATGCGCCATAGGCCGCTGTCGTCGCGTACCACTGAACCGGTCCACGTCGCCAGGTCGTCGAACGCCGGGGAGTCATCGGGGATGACGGCGTCGGCATGCTCCGTCCAGGTCTTCAGGTCTTTCGACGTGGCGTGACCGATCGTGGCGCGCCAGTGCCGTCGGTCAGGATCGAGGAGAGCTCGGGATGCCTTGAGGAAGAAGAGGTGGTAATCATCACCATCGTCGGCGATCCAGAAATCCCACACCCAGGAGGCGGCGAGGCGAAGCATCTGTGTACCTTTCAGTTTGCTCGTGGTTCAGCCACTGAGTCTCGGATGACAAGAGGACAGTGGAGCAGGGTGGGTTTGTCGGCGAGAAGTCGGTATTCTGCCTCGCCGTGGATCAGGTGCACGAGCGTTTCAACCGCCCACGCGCCCATCTCGTAATGAGGAAGGGCGACCGTTGTCAGACCGGGGAAGAGGTTCGCTGCGATGAGTTCCTGGTTGTCGAACCCGACGATGGACAGGTCGCGAGGGATCTCGAGACCGAGCTCCATGGCGGCTCGGTACGCGCCCATCGCCATCCGGTCGTTGTAGCAGAACAGGGCTGTGGGTCTTTCCCTCCGGCTGAGCATCTCGTGGGCAAGCGCGTAGCCAGGGAGCGTCTCTGACGGGGAGGAGGCGACGAGGGTTTCTTCGAAGGGAATGCCGTGCTCGTGAAGGACTTGCCGGTAACCGGCGAAGCGGAGGTGCGTCGCCGGCACGTCGTCGTCGTTGTTGAGGAAACCGATTCGGGTATGGCCGGCCTCGACGAGGTGGGTGACAGCGGCGACCGCCCCACCCACCTCGTCGGGCACGACCGCCGGAACGATACCGGCCCGATCCGTCGAGTCGATCAGGACGGCGGGCAGGCCTTGCATGTTCGGCGGGAGAGAGACTCGCCGGTGATACATCGTCGCGTACAGGATCGCGTCGACTTGACGGTCGATCAGCGCTTGGACATCATCCCTGTGAGAGCTGCCCTCGGCTTCCCGCTCCGTATTGATGATGACCAGCGTGAGGTCGTGCTCGCGCGCCGCGTCCTGGGCACCGAGAATGATCCGCCCCGCGTGTGGGGTCGTTGCGATCTCTTCGCTCAACAGGCCGATGAGCCCAGAACGGTTGGTTCGCAACGCTTGCGCCATCCGGTTCGGGCCATAGCCGAGCGTCCTGGCCGCGTCTCGCACCCGCACGCGCGTCTCTTCGGCCACCCTGGTGTGGGGCGTGTCATTGAGCACGTGCGACACAGTGGTCACCGAGACCCCGGCCTTTTCGGCCACGTCTCTGATCCCGACAGATTTCACCGTCACGTCCTTTCTCCCCCTCGGTTTCCTGCTAAATCAATCGTCCCAGAACCCGTTGAGCGGACTGCTCGGTCGCCAGAATTTCATCTGAGTTCCTTTCGTTTCAAAATGCCACGGATCAACCCTTCACCGCGCCGAGCGTGAGACCAGCGACGATATGCCGCTGCAGGACGATGGCCAGGATGATGACCGGGACAGAGTAGAGCACGGCAAGAGAAGTCATGTTTCCCCAGTCGAGGCCGAACTGGCTTTGGAAGTTGGCAATCTGCAGCGGTGTGGTCACTGCACGTACGGACGTGAGCAGCAGCGCGAAGATGAAGTCGTTCCAGGACGCCAGGAAGGCGAAGATCGCGGTCACGGCCACTCCACCTCGAGCGACCGGGAGGACGACCCGCCATAGCGATCCCAGGCGAGAGCATCCGTCCACTCGCGCCGATTCGTCCAGTTCGTCCGGGACGGCCTCGAAGAAGCTCGCCATGAGCCAGATGGAGAGCGGAAGCGAGACCGTCGTCTGGGCGATGGCGAGCGCGAGCGACGTGTCGGACAACCCGATGGTGTGGAACATCGTGATGAGCGGCGCACCGACGACGATGGCGGGCACCATCCTCATGACCAATGCGAGCAGGATGAAGATGCGCCCGGGCCTGGTCCGGTAGCGGGTGACTGCGTACGAAGCCGGCACCGCCAGGACCAACGACAGGATCGTGCTCAGTGCCGCTGTCTGGAGACTGTTGAGGAACGACTGCGGCACACCCTGTGTGCTCAGAACAGTGATGTAGTTCTGAATCGTCCAGGTCGAAGGCAGGATCTGCGGAGGGATGGCGTTCGTTTCGATGGGCGTCTTGAACGACGTGAACAGCATGTAGACGAAGGGGAACGCGTACAGGATGACCAGCACGGTCAAACAGATCCATAGGATGCTGCGGGTCCCGGCGCGTCGAGTCTCGAGTCCGTTCATCAGCTCTCACTCCCTGGACGCCAGATCGTGACGACGGCGACGATTGCGATCACCATCATTGCGATCAGGTAGATGGTCCCCATCGCACTGGCCAGCCCCGGGTTTCCGTTGGCGATCTGAGTGTTGTACACAAGCAGCGACAGGACGTTGGTCGAGTTCTGCGGGCCGCCATTCGTCTGAACGACGATCACGTCGAAGGCTCGAGCGGCATCGACACCGCGCACGATGAGCGCGACGGCGATCACCGGGCGCAGCTGCGGCAGGATGACCCTGGCCAGCAGCGTGGGATACCGGGCCCCGTCGAGTCGCGCCGCCTCGATAATGTCGCCCGGCACATTCTGCAGACCGGCGAACAAGACGAGCGTGATGAACGACGTCGTCAGCCAGACATCGGGCAGCGCCACGGAGAACAGTGCGATGTTCGGATCGCTGAGCCATTGGATCTGGTTCGGCGAGGAGATGATGTGTGCCTCGTAGAGGAGTTGGTTGACGATGCCCGAATTGTCTATGAGGAGGAACCGCCACAGCAGCCCGGCGACGATCGGAGCGATCATTAGGGGATACAGGAAGATCGTGCGGAAGATCCGTGACCGATTTCCCAGCCCGCTGAAGAGGAGCGCGACGGTCAATCCGAGTACGAATTCCAGTGCGACGACAATGAACGTGTAGGCGACCGTACGCAGAGCCGAGTTGCCGAAGTCGGCGGACGAGAGCGCCTGAAGATAGTTCCTGAGGCCCACGAAGGTATGCGGACTTCCCGCGATCGGGTTGTACCGGAAGAAGCTGTTGTAGACGAATTGAATCAGAGGCCATGCGACGAAGGCCGCGAGAAATGCTGCAGCCGGCAACATGAGGAGAAGAGCGAAGCGACTGTCAGTCAGCACGAAACGTGGTCGGCGTCGCGACGCGACGGTTTGCGGGCCATGAGCGGCCGGCCTGGTGACCGGCCGCTCACGTGTTGTCGTGGTCATGCTATTGCTGGACAATCTGGTCGATCTGGGAGGCTGCCGACTTGAGCAGTGCGGCATTGTCCGCGCCGGGCTGTAGCGACTTCTGAATCATCGGCACGAGGACGTTGTTGACAATGTTCTGCCAGTTCGAGTTCGCCGGACGAGCGATCGTCGCCGGGGCGGAGAGCGTGGCGACCATCGGGTTGTAAGCCTCGTAGCCGGGCTGGTTCGCGTACTGCTTGAGTGCCGAGATACGGGCCACGAGTCCAAGGGACGTTTTGGCGCTCAGCGCGTTGTGGTCGTAGGCGAACTTGACGAAAGCCGTCGATGCCGACTGATGGGCAGCTTCCTTCGGAATGCTCAGATAGAACGGACCGGGCACACCGGCGATTCCGGCCGGTCCCGCGATCATCGGGGCGACACCAGTCTTGCCGGAGACGGGCGAGCTGGTGGGAATCTGCCGGAAGGCGTGCGCCCAGAAGAGCATCATGGCGGCCTTGCCCTGGTTGTAGAGGTTCTGCGCCGCGTTCCAGTCGACGGCCGCCGCTCCCGAAGGACCGTATTTGGCCAGACTGGTGTAGTAGTCCAGAGCTTTCAGACTCGCTGCGTCTCCGAGCGTCGACTTCGTCCCTGCGGAGTTCAGCACCATGTTCTTCTCGCCCGCTTGCGACAGCGCCGCAAGGTACTGCGTCTCCACAGCGCCGGGCAGCGGCGCGCCGTACATCCCGTCCTTAGTGAAGAAGGCGGCCGCGTCCGTGTACTGCTGCCAGGTCGTCGGCGGCTTGAGGTCGTAGCCGTACTTCGCCTTGAACGCCGCCTGGTTTGCTGGGTCATTGAAGAGGTCCGTGCGGTAATACAGGATTTCCGAGTTGGCGAAGGCGGGCATTCCGACGTAGTTGTTGCCGACCTTCGCCTCCTGAAGGACCGACGGGAAGTTGTCCGACTTCACCGCAGACGTGTAGAGGCTGTTCAGAGGCTGAAGGCCCGCGGCAAATGCAGGCAGCCAGATCGCGTCGAGAGCCGCGACATCGAAGGAAATGCTTCCGGTCGACAACTCGCTGTTCACGCGGTTGTACAGGCCGTTGTACGGCAATTCCACGAAAGTGACCTTCACCCCCGTGTCCTTCGTGTAGAGGTCAGCGATGGGCTGTAGCTCTACATGTCCGCCGGCCTCAACGAGAACGGTGATGGACTTGACCGATGTTGACGTGTTTGAGGTCGCGCTAGTAGAGCATCCACTCAGCGCCATGAGCGCGGCCGTCGCCGCTGCGGCGATCGCGACCACGCGCTTGTGCGGGATGCGCACGCGGCGGGGGCTCGTCGATTTTGTGCGAAGCATCATTACTCCGATTTCATTTTCAGGGCGTGGGTAGGCCACGCGGATTAGCGAAAGGATGGCAGAAACGTTTTGGCAAAACGTCTTGGCACGAAGATAAGCCGCCCATCGAAACGAATGCAACTGCCAAAGCGTGCCAAAATGCCAAAACTTGCCAAACTCAGCTACGGCGAGCCGTCTCGAGCTTATCCACGCAGGAAAAGCTTCACCCCCGCGACGAGGCAGACCCGTGAAGGTGGGGCAGGAGAGCACCGTCCCTTTGAAGCTGGGACGAACGTTTCCACAGCTCCGCTGGCCGGCCTCGGCGCTAGGAGCGCGCAAATCTCTCTATCTAAAGTTCCGCTCCCAAGTGGTGCCTTACCGAACTCATTGGCCAGGTGCTTTGTTTGACGCCAATAGCGATTCATGGCGCGAGCCCGAAAGGAGATCAAGCAGGACAAGAGACGACGACCAGAGAAGAAGTGACGGGCTGGGAATCGAGAAATGTATCTACCTGATGCAGAGGAGAGAGACACGAACCGATTGGATCAATGGCCAATTCAATGGCTAACGCACGCAGGCACTTTGAGAAGTGGCTTGTGGAATCGCCGCGGAACCGGGCTTCGCGTGTAAACGGGGGTTGCACACTGTTGCTGCCCCCTTGAGCTGTCGCGAGGCGCATGCGTCTGGAGCACGTGGGCGCTGTTTGCTCGTAAAAGGGACGTCAATCGGCAACTTGGTTACATGAGACCGAACACTCCATCGATCCGGAACTCGCGACATGAAGCCGCCTACGAACGGCAGTGCATCCAACGTGAACGCGGTGCGGCAGCCCTCGCTGCGCGCAACGAGTCAAACAGTGCGTCAGTGGTACCGACACGGCCTGCGCCGGGGAGATGTACACCTGGCAGATCTGCGCTGGATCTGCGCACAAATTGAAAGGTCGAATTCGTCGAATCCAAAGCGATGTTTGCCCGGGGTCGCTGCCCGTCAGCCATTCGTTTCCGTATAGAGCGACCGCAATCATTGCCGCGAGTTGACCGTTCACTCAGTCAGACGGACTTCGAACAAGGCAATCCGCGACCAGTGGGACTTCAATCCTCATAGCGGTGAATCTGCTGAATGACTCGCTACAACGTGGCCAGTAAGCGGTCCGCAAATTGCGGGACTCCATTGCGGCGGAGATTCTCAATATATTCCTCGGTGCTCATCGGCGGAGACTCATATCCAGCCGCAATCCATTTGACTGCTCCGATGGTGATCTCTTCGTACAAGTCGAGTTGGTCGAGTAAGAATTCGTCAGGGTGCACCGCCTTCACGTCGTATGGCGTGAGCGCCTCGGAAGGAAAATCCTTGAGGTTGAAGGTAACTATGGTTGATGCACCGCCTCGGACAGCCGCCGCCGCGACATGCCCGTCCTTCGGGTCAACGGTCATCTGAGCTATGAGCGACTCGTAACCGAGCACTTCAGCATCCGGAAACGCGAAGCGCATCGCGTCGATTCGTAGTTTGGCCCTATCGCCTCCAATGCGGTCGGTCAGATTGTCCTGCAGCTCTTCCAAAACATTCGCCGACCACAGAGGTCGATACACGCCTTGCTCTGCCAACTCGAGGAGAAGGTCCGTCAGCGCGGCACCGTATACCGCGCACGTATCGAGGAAGGCAGGGAACGACATACTTAGCTTCTTGGCGGCATTTCGTCTGCCGTGAGGTCAAGCAGTCCGTCTTCTTGGCCAGCGCGAGCAGCTTGACGCAAGGCGGTTCGACGCTCAAGCCGAAACCGGTCGCGGTAAGTAAGAAGATCGCGCAGCGTTATGCGCCGGTGCCTGCCCACTGTCTCGAATGGAATCGCTCCCGATTCGAGCAGCTTGATAAGGGTCGGCCTAGATATTCCTAAAAACTCCGCAGCCTGCTGAGTAGTGAGCTTCATGTCCTGCGGGATCACGGAGACTCCGCGGCCGCTGGCCAGGGCCTCCGCCACTTGACGGAGAACATCGAACAATGTCGCTGGCAACTCGACGACTTCACCCGCCGCGGAGGTCAGGGTCGCACGATTGTTCTCGCGGAACTGCAACTCCAATAGCTTAATAAACTTGTTAATCTTCGATTGTTCTGTTTCATCGGTTACGTAGGTTTTGGGCTGTCTGGTCTTTTCGAAGGTTTGCATGGTCCTCTCCCCTTGCTAATCCCTTTCTAACATCTATCTTATTCGAAATATTCGCAACACAATGGTCTTACGCACACCCACTTGGAGTGACACATTGCCGTGACCAGCGCGCCAATTCCGCGTCGGATGCGCGTCGGATGCGCGTCGAATGCGCGTCGAATGCGCGAGCTTACAAATCAGGCTAAGCGATGATTCCTCGACGAAACTCACATGAAATGTGGCAAAATGTGGTCAAGACACCACAAATAGTGCCTCTGACCAGCAATTAGTGGCGGAACCGGTGGGATTTGAACCCACGGTGGGCTCTCACCCACACAACTTTTCGAGAGTTGCACCTTCGGCCGCTCGGACACGGTTCCG
>JAODMW010000264.1 GCA_025464815.1 Microbacteriaceae bacterium
GAGGCCTTCGCGGCGGCCGGCCACGAGCGCGAGCCGCGCGTGTCGGTGAGCCGCAGCATCCTGCCGCTGACAACCCAGAAAGACTGGGAGTACTTCGGTCGCGAACGCGACAGCGAAGACCAGGTCGGTCACCTCGACGGCGGTCTCGCCCGCTTCGGCAAGAGCTACGTGGGCGAGCCCGACGAGATCGTCGCCGACCTCGCAACGGATGCCGCGGTGCAGGCCGCGGACACCGTGCTCGTCACCGTCCCGAACCAGCTCGGTGTCGACTACAACGCCCGCCTGCTCGAGACCATCGTGGAGGGCATCGCAAAGCCCCTGGGCTGGCGCGACTAATTCTGTGAACGACCACCTCGCGCGTCGAGCAGGTCGTCATCCGCGCGGTGTTTTGTTATCCGCGCGGCGGTTACAACATGCGCGCGGACGACAAAACGGCGCGCGGATACTGCGGGGCACCTGATCATGGGCGTTCGGCGCAACACAAAGGGCCGCCCCGAAAGGACGGCCCTGTGCGTACGTGAGGTTTCGATACGGGCGCTGAGCGCCCTACTCAACCCGCACAACAGAACTGAGCGCCCTACTCAACCCGCACAACAGAGCTGAGCGCCCTGCTCAACCCGCAACGGGTGGAGCGCTAGCGGCGGAGGATCGCCAGCAGGCGGAGGATCTCGAGGTAGAGCCAGACGACGGTGACCATGATGCCGAAGGCGGCGGTCCAGCCGTAGACGCGGGGTGCGCCGCGCTGGACGCCGGTCTTGATGCTGTCGAAGTCGAGTACGAGCGAGTAGGCGGCCATGATGATCACCAGCACGCCGAGGATCACGCCGAGTGGGATACCGAAGACCGGCACGCTGCGCAGCCCGAACGCATCGGTGCTGACCCCGGTGGCCATGAGGATCAGGTTGACGATCGAGAACACCGCGTAGCCGACCATCGCGATCAGGAAGACCTTGGTGGCCTTCTTGGAGGCGCGGATCTTGCCGCTGGTGAAGAGGGCGAGGGTCACGCCGACCACCACCAGGGTTCCGATTACGGCCTGCACCGCGATGTTCGGGTAGAGCGTCTCGAAGAACATCGTGATCGCGCCGACGAAGATGCCTTCGACGGCCGCGTAGCTCAGTACGAGTGCGGGTGACGGCTTCTTCTTGAAGATGTTGACGAGCGCGAGCACGAAGCCCACGATCAGGGCGGGGATGGCCAGTGCCGGCACGAACCAGCCGACCACCGCGCCCACGAGGAGGATCGCGAAGCTCACGACGATCTTGACCATCGTGTCTTCATAGCTCATGCGGTCGGTCTGTGCCGGGGTTGCCGACGGCTGGCTGTAGAGCTCGGTCAGCTGCTGCGCTGTCATTCCCTCGGTGGAGGGGGTCGTGTTCCTCGTCAGCTTCGCCGCAGTGCTGGCTCGCTCGGAGAACGCTGGGGAGTTGTTGAATGCAGGGTTGGAGGATGCCATGTACAGAGTTTACCGGAGCGGGACATCCGGATTGCTGGGGATTTGCCTGCTTTTAGCGATGGATCGGGCGAGCCAGGCTGAGCCGACAATCACGATGAGAGAGACTCCGACGACGATGCCCCCGTCGCCATATTGCGGGTAGAGCTGGGCGAGCACGAGCCCGCTGATGAGGGGCAGCAGGGTGGTGAGATAGCTGACCGCGGGCCGCTGCCGGAGGTAGAGCCAGAAGGCGAACGGGCCGACGAGCAGCACGCAGGCGATCGAGCCGAGAAGAAGCGCACCGACCATGAGGGCACTCGGTACGGCCGCGGCGAGGCGACGCGCCCCGCGAGAGGGCAGGATCAGCCATCCGACGATGTGGGCACCAAGCCCGATGGTGAGGAAGTAGTCGGCGTAGACGGATGTCGCCTGAACAAGCAGTGCACCCGCGAGGATGAGCACCAGGGCGACGACGTAACGACTGCGGTAGCCGCCCCACCGCAGAGGGAGAAGAGCGGTCGGCTCGCGCCATCCGCGTCGATTCTCACCCATGGGACGAGAACACCAGTATTGCGACGACGATGATGATCGCGAACCCGACGACGGCGACGACGACGCCGATGAGCGTCGAGCGGTCTTTCCGCGGCTCCGCTGGTTCTGCCTCGTCATCGGGACGGATGGCGGCGGGTATCGGCTCGACGGTGACCTGCCTGACGGGTGCGCCGCAGCGGGTGCAGAACTTCCATGCGGGGTCGAGCGCGGCACCACAGTTCGCGCAAATCCCCATGCGGAGCAGGCTACCAAGAGTTGTCGCGGCGATCGCGTAGCGTTGCAGCGTGACCTCCAGCCCCCTCGTGATCGCCCACCGCGGCGCCAGCGGCTATCGTCCCGAACACACGCTCGCGGCCTACGAACTGGCATTCGAGCAGGGTGCGGATGCCGTCGAGCCGGACATCGTCGCCACCAAGGACCGCATCCTCGTGATCCGTCACGAGAACGAGATCTCCGGGACGACGGATGTCGCGGCTCACCGGGAGTTCGCGGATCGCCGCACCACCAAGGTCGTCGACGGGCAGGAATTCACCGGCTGGTTCACCGAGGATTTCACCTGGGCGGAGCTCAGCACGCTCCGCGCGACGGAGCGACTGCCGGAGGTCCGCCCGGCGAATATTGATCATGCCGGCGAGCAGGGAATCCTGAGGCTCACCGACCTGCTCGCGCTGCTCGACGCTGCCGACCGCAGCATCGGCATGGTCGCGGAGATCAAACATGCGACCTATTTCGAGTCCATCGGGCTCCCGCTCGATGAGCTTTTCGCTACTGAGTTGAGCTCGGCCGGCTGGGAGAGCGACGATCGTCTCACGATCGAGTCTTTCGAGGAGACGGTGCTGCTCAAGATCCGCGAGCGGGGCATCCGCGGCGGTCTCGTCTTTCTCGTCGAGGATTCTGGTGCACCCGCCGATCAGGTCGCATCGCGCGGCGCGGAGGCTTTCCTGTACTCCGGTTACCTCAGCCGCGAAGGGCTCGAGGAACTCGCAGCCACCGTCGACGGGATCAGCGTCAACAAGCACATCCTCCAGGCGCCGGGAGGGGCGGATGTCGTGTCCCGCGCGCACGCGGCCGGGTTGTCGGTCTTCTGCTGGACTCTTCGTGCGGAGAACGGTTTTCTCGCCGAGGATCTGCGGCTCGGCTCGGCCTCTGGCGACTTCGGCGACTGGCGCACCGAATTCGAGAGCGTCATGCGGATGGGCGTGGACGGTGTATTCGCCGACCAGCCCGACCTCGCGATCCAGGTTCGCGACAGCCTCCTTGCGGGTTGAGTAGGTCGCTCAGCGACCGTATCGACACCGCGCGGGTGGCTCGTGGAGGTCTCGATACACGCGCTTCGCGCGTTACTCGACCCGCCGTGGATGTCAGCCCTGTCGCCCTGCGGGTTGAGTAGGTCGCTCAGCGACCGTATCGAAACCGGGCGGGTGGCTCGTGGAGGTCCCGATACACGCGCTTGGCGCGTTACTCGACCCGCGATGGATGTCAGCCCTGTCGCCTAGAATTGGGTCAGTTATGACCTTCATCCTGGATCCGGCTGAGCCGACAGAGTCTCCGCTACTAGCCGGGTTGAATCCCCGGCAGCGCGAGGCGGTGGAGTACCGCGGGCAGGCGCTGCTCATCGTCGCGGGTGCCGGCTCCGGCAAGACGAGCGTGCTCACCCGCCGCATCGCCAGCCTCATCGATTCCCGGGAAGCCTGGCCGTCGCAGATCCTCGCGATCACCTTCACCAACAAGGCCGCGGCAGAGATGCGTGAGCGCGTCGAGGCGCTTCTCGGCCAGGCGGCACAGGGGATGTGGATCTCGACGTTCCACTCCGCCTGCGTGCGCATCCTGCGCCGCGAAGCGGAGCATTTCGGCTACGGCAAGAACTTCACCATCTACGACTCCGCGGACTCGCGCGCGCTCATCAAGCGGATCATCAAACAGCTGGAGGCCGACGCCTTCGGCTTCACCGTCGGCCAGGTGGCGGGCAAGATCTCGAAGCTGAAGAACGAGCTGAGCGACGTGGAGTCCTACGCGCGCGGCGCCAATTTCAACGACCCGCAGGAGCGGATCTTCCTCGACATCTTCCGTGAATACACCCGCAGCCTGTCGAGCGCGAACGCCTTCGACTTCGACGACCTCATCGGCCAGACGGTGTACCTGTTCCGGGCGTTCCCGGCCGTTGCCGCCCTGTACCAGCGCCGGTTCCGGCACATCCTCGTCGACGAGTACCAGGACACCAACCACGCGCAGTACGCGCTGATCCGCGAGTTGACGCGCTCCCCGCAGACCGACCTGCTGGAGGGCGCGACCGGATTCGACGGATCTGTTCTCAAGGATCCGACGCGCCCGCTCGACCCGGCCTCGCTCACCGTCGTCGGCGACTCTGACCAGTCGATCTATGCCTTCCGCGGGGCGGACATCCGCAACATCGTCGAGTTCGAGCGCGACTACGTCGGGGCGAAGGTGGTGCTGCTCGAGCAGAACTACCGCTCGACGCAGAACATCCTCAGCGCCGCGAACGCCGTCATCGGCAACAACTTCGACCGCATCGATAAGAAGCTGTTCACCACGGTGGGGGACGGTGAGAAGATCATCGGTTTCACCGGCTACAGCCAGCACGACGAGGCGCAGTTCATCGCCGACGAGATCACCGAGCTGCACCAGCAGGGCGTCGAATACCGCGATATTGCCGTGTTCTATCGCACCAACGCGCAGACGCGTGCGCTGGAGGAGATCTTCATCCGATCGGCGCTGCCCTACAGGGTGCTGGGCGGCACCAAGTTCTACGAGCGCGCCGAAATCAAGGACGCGTTCGGCTACCTCATCGCAGTGGCGAACCCCGATGACCCGATGGCCCTTCGCCGCATTATGAACGTTCCGAAGCGCGGCATCGGCGGCGTAACGGAGGCGACACTGCAGAATTGGGCCGACCGCGAGGGCGTGACGCTGCGCGAGGCAATGCGGCACGCGGATGAGATGGGTTTCGGCCCCAAGATCACCGCTGCAGTGCTCGGTCTGGTCGCCGTCCTCGACGAGGTGTCGCTGGTCGCGGACACTGCGCCGGTGCCGGAGATCCTCATTGCGTTGCTCGAGAGGACCGGATTCGTCGAGGCGCTGCGTGCCACGGGCAACCCGCAGGACGAGGCGCGCGCGGAGAACGTGGAGGAACTGGTCGCGCAGACGCGCGAATACCGGGTGAGGAACCCGGAGGGCACGCTGCTCGAGTTCCTCACCGAAACCTCCCTCGTCGCCGCGGCCGACGAGCTGGACGACTCGAGCGGAACGGTCTCGCTCATGACCCTGCACACCGCGAAGGGCCTCGAATACGAGGCCGTCTTCCTCACCGGGGTCGAGGAGGGCCTGCTGCCGCACCAGATGTCGGCGAGCGAGCCGGGTGGCCCGGCCGAGGAACGTCGCCTGTTCTATGTCGGCATCACCCGCGCTCGCCGAAGGCTCTACCTCTCGCTCGCCATGACCCGCGCCCAGTTCGGCGACGTGAGCGTCGCGATGCCGAGCCGCTACCTGCAGGAGATTCCGCCGGAGCTCATCGACTGGCGGCAGTCGCCCGGTATGGCGACGTCGCGAGGAGGAACCCAGCCCCGCGCGCTCAACGCGCGGCGTGAGGGGTTCACCGGTGTCGGCTCCGGCTACGAGCGATCCAGCGCGCCCGGGGCGACGGCCCTGGCGCGAGCCGCGCGCGCGGCCCAGCCGAAGACGGAGTGGACCAACAAGGTCACGGGAACGGTGCGCGACAATGGCGACCTGACGCTGGTCGCCGGCGACCGCATCCGTCACGTCGATTTCGGCGACGGCAAGGTCACCGCGGTCACCGGGGTCGGTCCGAAGAGCATCGCCGAGGTGCAGTTCGAGTCGGCGGGCCGCAAGCGGCTTCTGGTCAAGCTGGCGCCGATCGAGAAGCTCTCCTAGTACCTGCTCACGACTCGTCCAGGCCGTTCTGTCGTCACCCCGTTCCGGCGCCACCCCGAAGGGGGCCTGTGATACGGGAGACACCGCAGCTAATATCGAGCGACGGCGGGTGTTCGGTCGAATGTACACGGGGGTGGGCATGTCTGATGGCCGGAATGCACGAGATGGTGCAGTTCGGGGCACGGCCCATTTGGTGATCCTTCGACTCGTCGTGGTCGTCACCGTGATCCTCGGAGTCGACTACCTCGCCTGGCGATGGTTCTTCTCGTTGAATTGGGATGCCTGGTGGATCGCGGTTCCGCTCGTGCTGGCGGAGACCTACAGCCTCGTCGACGTCGCGCTGTTCGGGCTGACGATGTGGCGCTCCCGCAGCCGCCCGGCCGCCGCCCCTGCGCAGCAGGGCCTCACCGTCGATGTCTTCATCACCACCTACGACGAATCCGTCGACCTGGTGATGAACACGGCGCGGGCTGCCCGCGACATCCGCTACCCGCACTCGACCTGGATCCTGGATGACGGCGCCCGCAATGAGATGGCGGCCGCCGCCGCACAACTCGGCGTCGGGTACGTGACCAGGGGAGCCGCCTGGGATGATCGACCTCTCCACGCGAAAGCGGGAAACCTCAATAACGCACTGATGTCGACGGAGGGGGAGTTCCTGCTGGTACTCGACGCCGATCAGGTCCCCGACCCGCGCATTCTCGATCGCACCCTCGGCTACTTCGCCGACGAGAAGGTGGCACTCGTCAAGACGCCTCAACTGTTCGGAAACGTCTCACCCGGCGACCCGCTCGGCAGCCAGGCGCCCCTGTTCTACGGCCCCATCCAGCAGGGCAAGGATGGCTGGAACTCCGCATTCTTCTGTGGATCGAACGCGATTCTCCGCCGTGAAGCCCTGATGAATCTGGGGATAACGGGGTACGTGACGGAGGTGGAGCGTGCCGTCATCGCTGCTCTTCGGGGTGCGCGCAGAGTGCTCAAGCGTGCCGCGAAGACCGTACCCAACGACAACGAGGTCATGCGGCAGGCACTGGTAGAGGTCAGCGCTGCCGTCGAGGCCGCGCGGGCAGGGGTCGCGGCCAACGAGTCGCTCTCCGCGGTCACCTACACGCTGCAGCAACGGATCGCCGAGGTCTCGCGGAGCATGGTCGCCATCGACATGCACCTGCTCGCCCGCGACCTGGTCGCCATCGGAGAGATGCGCGCGCATGCCGACGGCGCTTGGGATGTCGTCACCGATATCGAGAGCACGGTGGACATGCTCGCGTCCCGCGAGCTGTCTCCCCTCGGGGCGATGGAGTCGGTTCAGACGTTGCTGCGCTCCATCGACGTCGACCGTCCCGACGAAGCTCAGCCGGTGATGCCGCTGGCGACCATCTCCGTGACAGAGGACATGGCGACATCCATGCGCCTGCACGAGATGGGATGGAAGAGCGTCTACCATCACGAAACGCTCGCAGAGGGGCTCGCACCGGAGAGCCTCGACGCGATGCTCAAACAGCGCTTGCGGTGGGCGCAGGGAACGATGCAGGTCATGATCCGCGAGAACCCGTTGGTTCAGCGGCGGCTCAGTGTGGCGCAACGATTGATGTACTTCTCCACCATGTGGAGCTATCTGAGTGGATTCGCCGCCGTGGTCTACTTCGCCGCGCCAATCATCTTCCTGTGCGTGGGCATCCTGCCGGTGCACACGACGGCGGGGGAGTTCTTCCTCCGATTCCTGCCGTTCATGATCGCCAACCAACTGCTCTTCGTGGTGGCCGGCCATGGCATCTCCACCTGGCGCGGTCAACAGTTCAGCCTCGCGCTGTTCCCGATCTGGATCAAGGCGACGACCAGCGCCATTGCGAACGTATTCTTCGGACGGCCGCTTCCCTTCATCGTGACTCCGAAGAACCGTGGGGACATCGGCCCACAATGGCGTCTCATCGTGCCGCAGATCGTGGTTGCCTGTGTGCTCGTCCTTGCGGCGGCGGTCGGGGTGGTTCGTCTCGTGTCCGGTATCGGGGAACCCGTCGGTACCGTGGTCAACCTCGTCTGGGTCGCGTTCGACCTTCTCATTCTCAGCGTTCTCGTCCAAGCGGCGAGATATCGGGGCTACAACTCTTAGGGAAATGGTTCAGCCATGGGATTCACAGTGAAAGAGCTCGAAAAGGGCGTCGCCGTCGTACGCGTCGAAGGCCGGCTCAACATGACGACTGCGGGCGGGTTGCGTGACCTGGTTGCATCGGCGGTCGCGGAAGGCAACGTCCGGGTCGTCGTGGACCTCGCCGCGGTCGAGTTCATCGACTCCTCCGGTCTCGGCGCCCTCATCAACGGGCTGAAGACCGCCAGGCAGGCGGGCGGCGACCTTCGGATCGCCTCGCCGAACGATCAGGTGAAGCTCGTGCTCAGCCTCACAAACGTCGAGAAGGTGCTGCCGCCATATGAGAGCGTCGATGTCGCCTACGCCAATGACTGATCCTGTCCGGCACACGATTGCGATGTCGGCGCCGCCAGACGACGTCAACACGGTGCATGCGCTTCTCGTCGAGGTGTGGGCGGATGCGCCGGCCGTGTCGACGATGGACCGCGTCTGCTTCGAGACGGCGCTGATCGAGCTCGCATCCAACGTCATCAGCCATGCGGGCGATGGCTCGGGCATACAGTGCCTTCTGACCGTCGACGTGTTCGACGATCACGTCGAGGCGAGACTGAGCGACAGTGGGGAGCCGGGCGATCTGCAACTGACACCGCGGGCGATGCCAGACGAACTCTCGGAATCCGGCCGTGGGATACCCCTCATCCAGGCGCTCGTCAACGAGGTCGAGTATGCTCGCGAGGGTTCGCTCAATCAGTGGCGGATCAGCCGCAACTTTCGATCCTGACCATCGGCGTCCCATGAACGAGCTAGGCTTCCGGGCGCTGGTTATCGACGACGATCCCGATGTGGCCGAGTACACGCGTGCCGTCCTCGAGCGCAAGGCCGGGTGCGACGTGCGCGTGCTCAACGACCCGTCGCTGGTGCGTGCGCTCGTTCGGGAATTCCAGCCCGACGTCGTAGTCACCGACATCGAGATGCCCGGGATGACCGGGCTCGAACTGATCGCGCAACTCCATGAGGATCAACCGGGGCTTCCCGTCGTCGTCATGACCGCGCACGCTTCCGTCGAGTATGCGGTCGACGCCCTCCGCCGCCAAGCCAACGAGTTCCTCACCAAGCCGATATCGTCATCCCATCTCGGCGCGGTCGTCGTTCGTCTCGCTTCAGAATGGCGGGCGAGCAAGGAGACGGAGGAAGAACTCCGGCGTGCTGCCGAGGTGCAGCAAGGCCTGCTCCCACAGCGGCTCGTCGACCTGTCCGGCTATCAGCTCACCGGCGGTTGCACGCCGGCGCAAGCGGTCGGCGGGGACTTCTACGACTGGTATCCGGTCGACGACGGCGTCGCATTCACGCTCGCCGACGTGATGGGCAAGGGCATCGGTGCGGCGATCATCGCGGCGACGGTGCGAGCCGTGCTGCGCTCGGGAGAGCACAGCACCGACGCCAGCCATGACGTGTCCAGCGCGGCTCTGGCGTTGGACTCCGACCTGCAGCAGGCCGGCGTGTTCGTCACTCTGTTCCATGGGCGACTCGACGCTCCCTCCGGCGAGATTCGTTACATCGACGCAGGGCACGGGCTGACGCTGGTCGTTCGAGCCGACGGCGGAGCGAAGAGGCTCGCGACGACCAGTCTTCCGCTCGGACTGGGACTCGGCGGCGGTTGGAGGGAGCATGTCGTGACGCTGTCTCCCGGTGACACGCTGGTGTCGACGAGTGACGGGGTGCTCGACCTCTACGACGGTACGCTGGCCGCCCTCGACGAGGTGGAGGCGATCACCCGCTCGGCGCGCAGCGCTCAGGAGGTCGTCGACGCACTGCTCGCCAAGGCAGTTCCCGGAGCCCCCGACGACGTGACAGTTGTCGCACTCCGCCGCGATTCGTAGCGGGGCTGGCGTTCCAGCGTCAGGCGAAGAAGGCCTTGTAGGTCGTGGCCGCCCGCTCGAAACCGGCGAGCTCGCGCTTGTTGAGCGTGCCGAATGACTCTGGCGTCACGGTCACGTCGTTCGACTTGATCGCGCGCCGCCAAGTGCCGACCACCTTTCCCCGAGACACGATCGTCGGCAGGAAGATGCCGTTGTTGCCCGGCACGATGAGGTTCGCATGCTCCGCGGCGAGCGGAAGGGAACGATCCTGGTAGCCGAGCAGGTATTCATCGAAGCCGGCGAGTGCGTACGTTCCTTCACCATCGCCCGCGCGCTCGATTTCCGCGGTGGCGACCCAGTACGGCACGCCGTCGAGCTGCAGCTCGGTCAGTTCGTCGCGAGCGAGTTCCAAGCCGATTCGCGCGTCCGCGACCGTGAGTTTGGCCCACCAGGCGAAGTCCTTGAGGGTGGCAGGACCGTGGCCGGTGAAGTAGCGGACAGCGAATTCGTGGAGCGCCTCGTCGCGCCCGAGTTCGCGGGAACGCGGTACCCACTCGTCGAGCAGGACGAGCGCCTGCTGCGTGCTCGCCGGCGGGCCCCAGCAGACCACGGCGTTCTGGGCCAGGTACCAGATGATGTGGTATCCGCGCTGTCCCGTGGTCGGAATCCCGGCAGTTTCGAGGATTGCGAAGAACTCGTCCCGGGTCATGGCCTTGCCGCCGGTCAGCGCCGCGATCGCGATATCTCGTGATCGGCCGAGGGTCGCCGCGTCCAGCCCGAGCTGTCGATGGCGGGTCGCCGCACTCGCGATCATGCGAGGTGCGGTGATCCGCAGCATCCATCGCAGGTCTTCCGCCGCAACGAAGAAGAGCGTGCCACGCAACGGGGAAGATCGAACGACCTCGCCGCGTTCCAGGGCGCCGAGTACGTCGGCCCTGGTCGACCCGGGTGAGCGAAGCCCGACGGCCCAGAGCGCCTGGCCGAAATCCTGCGCCTGCATCGCGAGCATCCGGCGTACCACCCCGGACACGTCGAGCTTGTCTGCGGCGGATGCCTCGATGCGCTGGCTCGAGAGCCGCATCCGCAGCGCATCCTTCGCGCTCACCCCCGCTGTCATCGCCCCAGTATGCCCTTGCGCAGCGCTCGGTGCCCTAGTTGAGCCGCGGTGTCGAGTCGCGCAGGGCGACGGTCGCCACCACGACACGGCTGCGCTCGCCCGACGGTGAACCGATCACGCGGGCGATCGCCTCGCGTCCGACTTCGACCAGCGGCACGCGCACCGTGGTGAGGCCGGGTACGACGTCCCGCAGAGAGCGGATGTCGTCGAAGCCCGCGACCGCGATGTCCTCCGGAATTCGGAGACCTCGTCCCCGAAGTCCGGCGATGGCACCGAGCGCCATCTCGTCGTTGACGGCGAAGATGAGGCGGGTGTCCGCGAGTACTTTGTCATCCATCGCCTGGACCGCGGTGAAGCCGCCCTCCCAGCTGAAGTCGGAATAGATGACGCGGTCCGCATCGAGATGGATCCCGGCATCCGCGAGCCCGAGGCGAAAACCCTCGATGCGATCCCGCGTTGCGACGAGCTGCTCTTCGCCACCGAGCAGACGGAACGATTCGTACCCGAGACGCACGAGCGCGGAGGCGAGTCGCCGAGCGCCACCGAGATTGTCGAGGTCGACGGTTTCGAAGGGGAGGTCGGTGCGACTGATGAGCACGACGCGTCCGCCCATCTCTTCGAACATGGTCAGCTCGCGGACGAGCGGCTCGGCGAATCGCGAGTCGACATACCCGCTACCGGCGAGGATGACGGCGCGCGCGTGCTGTCCTCGCAATTCACGCACGAGCTCGATCTCGCGTTCGACGTTACGCTCCGTCACCGCGATCGTGACACGAAGCCCCTTGGCCTCGGCGGCACTCATGACGGACGCCGCCATCGAGGAAAAGTACGCGTCGGCGATGTCACTCACGAGCAGCGCGACGGTCGTGGAGGTGCCGCGAGCCACCGTTTGCGCGGAGAGGTTGGCCGTGTAGTTGAGGCGGGCGGCGGCGGCGAGCACCTTTTCCCGTAGTTCGGGGTTGACCTTGCGCTCGCTCCCGTTGAGGCAGCGAGACGCGGTGGCCTGCGAGACACCGGCGGCGGCGGCCACGTCGGACAGCGTCACCGGTTTGCGTCGGACGTCTTCGGCAGCGCGAGCCATGGTGCCTTTCACCGCGGCGGGTGCCGCATGCGGGAATCTCAACATTCCGAGGGAGCGGAATCACGGAAAGCCTATTCCAACTGCTCCTGGAACGAAAGGCATCAAACTGCGGGGTGACGAATGCGCCTATATCTGGGGTGGTGGACCTAAAATAAGCAAGCGCATTCCCGCGCTGGATCAGGAGGCTCAGCGTTGCGCGCACTCATCGTCTCGGGCGGCGGGGACTACACAGACCCCTGGCACCCGTTCGCCACGACCACGGGCGAGCTCGCGACGATTCTGCGCGAACTCGGCCATGAGGTGACCGTGAGCGACCGGGTAGAGGAGACGCTCGCCGGGCTGGTCGATCCGGCGACCTGGCCCGACCTGCTCGTGATCAACGCGGGCAACGCGGAGCAACCGGGGCCCGCGGATCCGGCGGTCGCCACCGGTGTGCTCGCGTATCTTGCGGCCGGGCATCCGCTGCTCGTGTCGCACATCTCGGCGACGGCGTTCGTCGACTGGCCGGAGTGGGAGGCGATCCTCGGCGGCCGCTGGGTGCGGGGCACCTCGATGCATCCCGACCAGGATCTTGCGCGGGTCGAAGTCGCGACCGACGCGCATCCGATCGTCGCGGGCGTCGTGGACTTCACGGTGTTCGACGAGCGCTACAGCTACCTGCGGCTCGGCTCGGACATCGAGCAACTCGCCTGGCACGAGCACGACGGCCTGCGGCATCCGCTGTTATGGGTGCACAGCTATGGCCCGGCGCGTGTGGTCTACGACGCGCTCGGACACGACGGTCGTTCCTACGAATCGGCCGAACACCGGATGCTCGTGGCTCGCTCGGCACAGTGGCTGCTGGGCGAGCTCGACTAGTCCTGCCAGGTGCCGGGATCGACGTGAGACGCGGGTCGTGCAGCAGAGCGGCCGGAGCCCGACCGTAGGCGTACCAGCCCGCCGTTACCGGCAGCGGGTGAGGCGATCGCCGCCCTGCGTCACGTCGAGCCGCGCGAAGCGAACGGCCGAAATTTTGACACGAGCCCAACTTCCTGTCTAAATATCCTCTAACAGAACTTGGGAATGCGCTTGCCGGATAGCCTAGGTCGAGGTTACCGAACCGGCAAGAAAGGCAGGAGATGCGTTCGACGATGCGCGCTCGATCCACCCCCGCGGCATTCGCTATGGGGGCCGGCCTGCAGCACAGGCTGTTCAGTCCTTCCGCGCTGCTGCGGCTTCGCGCTGCCCTCGACCTCGATGACGATCGCGTGATCGAGACCTTCGACGAGGTCGACCCGCGCGTGCTCGACAAACTCGAGGTACTCATCACCGGCTGGGGCACGCCAGCTCTGAGCGTGGACGATCTGGAGCGCATGCCCCGCCTCCGTGCGGTCTTCCACGCCGCAGGTACCGTGAAGGGTCACCTGCCGGCCGAAGTCTGGGATCGCGGCATCCTCGTGACCACGGCCGCGGCCGCGAACGCATATCCGGTCGCCGAATACACGCTCGCCATGATCCTTCTCGCGGGCAAGGATGCGCTGTCGATCGCCGCGCTGTACCGGGCGGATCCCCTGCTCGATATAGCCGGTCGATATCCCGCCATCGGCAACTACCGGAGGACCGTAGGGATCATCGGAGCGTCGACGGTGGGACGCCTGGTCATCGATCTTCTCGCGGGTTTCGACTTCGAGATCCTGCTCTACGACCCGATCATCGCGGACGACGACCCTGTGCTGCTGCGCGCGGAGCGGGTATCTCTCGACGCGCTCTTCGACCGCAGTTCGATCGTGAGCGTGCACGCTCCACTGCTGCCGGAGACCAGGGGCATGGTGGGTGCGGCAGAGCTGGCCAGACTCGAACACGGCGCGACGCTCATCAACACAGCGCGCGCCCTGATCGTCGACCAGACCGCCCTCGGCGAGGCTCTCGCGGCGGGCAGCATCCGTGCCGTCCTCGATGTCACCGAGCCGGAGCCGTTGCCGCTGACCGACCCGCTGCGCGGATCGCCGGGCCTGATTGTGACACCGCATATCGCGGGCGCGCTCGGCAACGAGCTGTTGCGCCTCGGCGAGAGCGTGGTGCGCGAGGTCGAATTGTTCGTGAGCGGGGAGGCTCCGGCGTTCCCCGTGCGCAAGTCCGACCTGGCGGCGATGGCCTAGCCATGGCGTCGAGGTTGACACCCTGCATGATCCCGCTTACCCTGATCGGAATGCGCATTCCGAAGAGGTCGGAATAACGAACGTGTCTCACAGAGGAGAATTGGGAATGAGCTCGCTGTCCGCTCACGCAACCACGACCTACGAGTCTCGCGCCTACATCGATGGCGTCTTCGAGGCACCGACCGCCGAGTGGATTCCGGTGCTCGAGAAGTCGACGGGAACGCCGTTCGCGCGCTACAGCAATTCCAACCCGGAGCAGGTGG
Organism: Microbacteriaceae bacterium; assembly: GCA_025464815.1. Classification (GTDB taxonomy): domain Bacteria; phylum Actinomycetota; class Actinomycetes; order Actinomycetales; family Microbacteriaceae; genus Lacisediminihabitans. The sequence goes on from JAODMW010000264.1 coordinate 14,441, forward strand.
ACCGCGCGGTGCGCGCCGCCCGTCGCTCGCAGTCCCGTTGGGCGGCCACGAGTGCCTCGGAGCGTTCGGAACTCCTGCGCGCGTTCGCCGCGCAGCTCGCGGCCCGTCACGATGAACTCATCGCTCTCATCATCCGCGAGACCGGCGGAACGGCGGAGAAGGCCGAAGAAGAGCTCGGGCAGTCGATCAACCAGCTGCTCAACTCCGCCACCCAGGTCACGGAGAACGCGGGGGCGATCCTTCCGCCGTACAAGGAGGGCAAGATCTCCCTCTCCCGAGCGGTGCCGCTCGGGGTCATCGGACTCATCGTCCCCTGGAACTATCCGATGAGTCTCGCCATGCGCGCGCTCGCACCCGGCCTCGCCTACGGCAATACCGTCGTGCTCAAGCCGGCGGAACTCACGCCGATCGCGGGCGGGCAGATCCTCGCCGAAGCCGCACACGCCGCCGGGTTCCCCGCGGGGGTCTTCAGCGTCGTTCCCGGCGACGGCCCGGTCACCGGCCGTACGCTCTCCGAGCATCCCGACCTCGACCTCGTCCACTTCACCGGTTCGTTCGAAGTGGGGCATCAGATCGCGAACTTCGCGGCGAAATCGTTCCGCCGCGTCGCGACCGAGCTGGGTGGCGACAATGCCTTCGTCGTGCTCGATGACGCCGACATCGACCAGGCTGCGAGCTGCGCGGTGTGGTCGGCGCTCTGGTACCAGGGGCAGACCTGCATCACCGCCGGTCGCCACATCGTCATGCGCTCGGCCGCCGAGGCATTCACGGATGCCGTGGTCGCCCGGGTGCAGAAGCTCACGGTGGGCGACCCATTGCGCGACACCGTCGACCTCGGACCCATCATCAGCGAGGTGCAGCGCGATCGCTTTCACGCCGGACTCGTGCTTCCATCGATCGATGCCGGGGCGAGAGTTGCCGTGGGCGGTGCCTTCGACGGGCTGTTCTATCAGCCGACGGTGCTCACCGGGGTCACGCCAGATATGCCTGTCTTCACGGAGGAGATCTTCGGCCCCGTCATGCCGATCACCATCGTCGACAGCGAGGACGAGGCCCTCGAGCTGGTCAACCGCCATCGCACGCTCATGAACTCGGTGTTCAGCGGCGATCAGCTGCGCGGGCTGGAATTCGCGCAGAGGGTCAAGGCGAACGAGGTGCATGTCAACGACGGCTACGCCCGCCACGGTGGAGAGGGCCAGCTCGACGGTTACACCAACCGACAGTGGATCGGCATCCAGCGCACGCCGACCCGCTACCCCGTCTGGGCGGAGGCCCGTCCATGACCGGCATCCGTCTCGGGCGCTCGCACCCGCGGGCTCACACACGGCCGGAGGCTCCCGCCACCGCCTGATGCAGCGAGAGTCGCATCATCCCAGCACCACCCACACCACTCTCATCAAAGGAGATAGACACAGTGAGAAAGAACACACTGAGGAACCTCGGTGCGGCTATCGGCGTTTTCGCCGTCGCCGCAGCGGCGTTGACCGGCTGCTCGTCACCGGGGGCGGACAGCGCCAATTCCGGCAAGGTCGTGCACCTCACCTTCACCAACTGGGACGGCGGCATGCAGACCGTCGTCGACGCCTGGAACAAGGCGAACCCGAAGATCCAGGTCAAGCTCATCAAGCCGGCCGGCACCGGATACACCCTCTACAACAAGCTCATCACCAACAACAAGGCCGGCACCAATCCCGATGTGACGGAGGTCGAGTACCAGGCCTTGCCCGCGCTCATCGCCAACAACGTCGTCGTGAGCCTCGACAAGTACCTGCCAGACCTGTCCTCATCGTTCAGCAAATCCCAGCTCGCGCAGGTGCAGTTCGAGGGCAAGACCTATGGCGTGCCGCAGAACGTCTGCCCGATGATCTTCTTCTACCGCAAGGACATCTTCGACACCCTCGGGCTCAAGCCGCCGACCACGTGGGACGAGTACGCGGCTGACGCGGCCACGATCCACAACGCGAACCCTGCACAGCAGATCGGCAACTTCACAGCGGCCGACCCCGGCTGGTTCGCGGGACTGGCCCAGCAGGCGGGGGCCAACTGGTGGACCACGAGCGGCAGCACGTGGAAGGTCGACATCAACGACGCGGCCACCAAGAAGGTCGCGGACTACTGGCAGGGCCTCATCGACAAGGGCCTCGTCAGCCCGCAGCCGAACTGGTCCGCGCAGTGGAACACCGACATGAACAGCGGTGCACTCGTCGGCTGGGTCGGCGCGCAGTGGGGCCCCAACCAGCTCCCGTCGATCGCCAAGGACACCGCCGGCAAGTGGGAAGCCGCAGCGCTTCCCGCCTGGAGTGCCGGCGACAAGCAGGTCGGTATCTGGGGCGGCGAGACCGAAGCAGTCACAGCCAACTCGAAGTACCCGGCCGAGGCTGCAAAGTTCGTGAACTGGATGAACGGAACGGATGCAGGCCTCACCTCTCTCATCAAGAATGTGCAGGTCTTCCCGGCCTCCACTTCCGGGCAGAGCCTTCCGGCGCTGAAGAGCCCGCCGCCCTTCATGTCGAACCAGACGGACTACAACACGCTCATGGCCGCCCAGGCCAAGAATGTGCGCACCTTCCAGATCTGGGGACCGAACGCCAACGTGACGTTCGACTCGTATTCGAACGCCTTCGGTACGGCCCTCCAGAACAAGACGGCCCTGTCGGCAGCGCTCGACACCATGCAGTCCGCAACGGTGACCGACATGAAGAAGCTCGGCTTCAAGGTCAGCCAGTAGTCAGTCGGCATGGGCGGTCGGCTCGAACGAGCCGGCCGCCCATGCCGCATCCTTCTCTTCCCGTCCGCAAGGAGAATCATGACAACCGTGCATGACACGGCCAGAACAGAGGCACCGGTGACGTCGGTGGCGAATCCCCCCGGCGGACCCCGTCGCAGGCTCAAGAAGAGCACGCTCCCCGTCTTCCTGGTGGCGCCAGCCGTCATCCTGCTCGCCCTCTTCACCATCGCGCCGGCCGTCTACGCGGTGATCCTGAGCTTCATGCAGAGCAAGGTCGGTGGTGGCCTCCTCGGAGGCGGTGCCCCCACGGAGGTCTTTGCGGGTTTCGCCAACTACATCTCGACGCTCGGCGACAGCGAGTTCTGGGCGGGGCTCGGACGGATGCTCATCATCGCCGGCATCGGCGTTCCGTCGACCATCTTCTTCGCTGCCCTCTTCGCCCTCTGTCTCGACGTCAAGAAGGCTCGCCTCGTGGGCTTCTCGCGGCTGGCGATCTTCCTCCCGTACGCGGTGCCCGGAGTGGTGGCATCCCTGCTCTGGGGCTTCATGTATCTGCCTGCCACGAGCCCCATCGGCGGCAAGATCATCGACTACTTCGGCACGACCGGCATCTTCTTCTCGGTGACCAACGTCGCGGTCTGGGGGGTGCTCGGATTCAACATGGTCATCCTCTATACGGCGATTCGCGGCCTTCCCCCCGAGCTGTTCGAAGCGGCGGAGATCGACGGCGCATCCGAGTTCCAGATCGCGGTGCGCATCAAGCTGCCGCTCATCGCACCCGCGATCACGATGGTCGCCCT
>JAODMW010000294.1 GCA_025464815.1 Microbacteriaceae bacterium
AGGGCTGGAGCCGCTAACGTTCAGCCATGAGAATCCTCCTGGTCGGCGCCGGCGGTGTCGGCGATGCGATCGACAAGATCGCCGCGCGTCGCAGCTTCTTCGAAACGATCGTGGTCAGCGATTACGACAAAGCCCGGGCAGAGAAGACGATCGCCTGGATAGAGGCGAAACACGGCCCGCAGGGTGACCGATTCGTAGCGGCACAGATCGATGCCTCCGACCCGGACAGCGTGACGGCGCTGGCGAAGGAACATCGCATCACCCACGTCATGAACGCGGTCGAACCCAGGTTCGTTCCGACCATCTTCGCCGGTGCGCTCGCCGCCGCCGCCGACTACCTCGACATGGCGATGAGCCTGTCGGAGCCGCATCCGACCGATCCGCACACGGAAACCGGCGTCAAGCTCGGTGACGACCAGTTCGCCCAGGCACCGGACTGGGAGACCGCGAGGCGTCTCGCCCTTGTCGGAATCGGTGTCGAGCCGGGGCTGAGTGACGTCTTTGCGCGCTACGCCGCCGACCACCTCTTCAGCGAGATCGACGAGCTCGGCGTTCGGGACGGTGCCAACCTCGTGGTGCGGGACGAGGTGGGTAACGAAATCTTCGCGCCGTCCTTCAGCATCTGGACCACGATCGAGGAGTGCCTCAACCCGCCGGTGATCTGGGAACGCGACAGGGGCTGGTATACGACAGAGCCATTCAGTGAACCCGAGATCTTCGAATTCCCCGAGGGCATCGGCGCCGTCGAGTGCGTCAACGTCGAGCACGAAGAGGTGCTGCTGATGCCGCGCTGGGTCGACGCGAAACGGGTGACCTTCAAGTACGGGCTCGGCAACGAGTTCATCGGCATCCTCAAGACCCTGCACCAGCTCGGCCTCGACAAGACGGAACCGCTCACGGTCCGTTCGGCGAACGGCCCGGTCGAGGTCGCGCCGCGCGACGTCGTCGCTGCCGGCCTGCCCGATCCGGCAACGATCGGCCCGTGGATGACCGGCAAGACCTGCGCGGGACTCTGGGTAACCGGTACCGGAACGGACGGCGCTCCGCGGTCCGTCTACCTCTACCATGTGGCCGACAACGCGTGGACGATGGCGGAGTACGAATCGCAGTGCGTGGTCTGGCAGACGGCGCTCAACCCCGTGATCGCTCTTGAACTTCTCGCCACCGGCGCATGGGCGGGGACGGGTGTCGTCGGTCCCGAAGCCTTCGACGCCGAACCCTTCCTCGATCTCATGGCTCGCCCGGAAGCGGAGGGCGGTTACGGCCAGGCCTGGGGGCTGGAAGACCGCCTCGCAGGTGACGATCCGTCCTCAGGCTAGGGGAGCAGGATCGACCCGTCTGCGGCGATCGGGAATTCGGGGTTGAAGGCCACCTCCCAGTAGTTCGCGTCGAGATCGGCGAAGTACCCGGAGTAGCCGCCCCACTCCGCGCGCTGGCCGGATTTGGCCAACGATCCGCCCGCGGCCACCGCGGTCGCGAGCGCCGCGTCGACCAGCTGCTCGCTCTCGACATTGATCGCGAGCGTGATGCCGCCGAAGCCGCCCGCCCCGTCTGGCACGCCGATGTCCGCGGCGAGCTCACCGCGCGGGAACAGCCCGATCGCGCACCCGGCGAGTGCGAACCAGGCGATGTCGTCGTTGGAGGCTGCCGACCTCGTCCAGCCGATCGCCTCGTAGAACGCCACGCTCCTACCGAGGTCGGCGACGCCGAGAGTCACGATGCTGAGCCGCGCTGGGATGGTCATGCGACAACGCTAGGGGCGGCATCCGACATATGTGAGTCACTTAGAGTTCGCGTCGATAGGCGTGTGTGTTGTGCCAAATGAAGGAAATCTGGTCCCGGACCTCTCGAATCTCCGGGCAAGGGATCGCCATAGCGGGGAGATCTCCTTCATTTGGCACGCCTACCGAGGCAATCTCTAAGCTGAATCCATGACGGATGCCGCAGCACAGGTCGAGGCAGCGAAGAAGGCCCTTGCCGAGGCCGAGGCCGCCCTGGCCGCCGAGAGGACCGCCGCCAGCGTTTCGTCGGAAGGAGGCGCGGCCGCAGGGACGGAAGCCGCCGCGGGTCCGCTCGGCAGCTCGGCCGTCGAGCGCATCCGCGCGGGCTACGATTTCTCCGGCGAGGTGCTCGAGATCGGCGCCCTCGTCAACGGGGATGCCCAGCCGAACGTCCAGATGCGCATCCCGGTCGCCATGCTCAATCGTCACGGGCTCGTCGCGGGGGCGACCGGCACCGGCAAGACACGTACGCTGCAGGTGCTCGCCGAACAGCTCTCCGCCGCGGGCGTTCCCGTCTTCGCAGCCGATATCAAGGGCGACCTCTCTGGTGTGGCGACGGCGGGCGTCGAGAACCCCAAGCTGCTCGATCGCACGAGGGGTATCGGCCAGGACTGGACCGCCGCATCCTTTCCCACTGAGTACTTCGCTCTCGGCGGCGTCGGCAGGGGCGTTCCGGTGCGGGCGACCGTCTCCGGCTTCGGTCCGCTGCTGCTCTCCAAAGTTCTCGATCTCAACTCGACGCAGGAGTCGTCGCTCGGACTCGTCTTCCACTACGCCTCGAAGGCGGGGCTGCCGCTCGTCGATCTCTCCGACCTCCGGGCTGTGCTGAGTTACCTCACAACCGACGAGGGCAAGGTGCAACTCAAGGATCTCGGCGGGCTCTCGTCGGCGACCGTCGGCGTCATCCTGAGAGAGCTCGTGACCTTCGCCGACCAGGGCGCCGATGTGTTCTTCGGTGAGCCCGAGATCGATACCGCGGAATTCCTGCGTAACCATAGCGACGGCCGAGGGATGATCAGCCTGCTCGAGGTGCCGGGTGTACAGGACAAGCCCGCGCTGTACTCCACGTTCCTCATGTGGCTGCTGGCCGATCTCTTCAACGACCTGCCAGAGGTCGGCGACCTCGACAAGCCCAAGCTCGTCTTCTTCTTCGACGAAGCCCACCTGTTGTTCAAGAACGCGTCGAAAGACTTCCTCGACTCGATCACCCAGACGGTGCGCCTCATTCGTTCGAAAGGCGTCGGCATCGTGTTCGTCACGCAGACGCCCAAGGATGTGCCCGGCGACGTGCTCGCCCAACTCGGTTCGCGCATCCAGCACCAGTTGCGCGCTTTCACTCCGGATGACGCACGAGCCCTCAAGGCGACCGTGTCGACCTATCCGACCTCCGAATACGAGCTCGGCAGTGTTCTCACCCAGCTCGCGACGGGCGAGGCGATCGTGACGGTGATGAACGAGAAGGGTGCTCCGACCCCGGTCGCCTGGACCCGGCTTCGCGCACCACGGGGTCTGATGTCGCCGACCGCGCCAGAACGGATCGATGCCGCGGTGGCGTCATCCAGTCTTCTTCCCAGGTACGGAACCGCCATCGACAACGAGTCGGCCAAGGAGATTCTCGGGCGCAAGCTCGAAGCCGCAGCAGCAACGGCGGCAGCGACCGAGAGCGCTGCCCAGCAGGCCGAGGAGGCCAAAGCCACGCAGGCCGAGTACGACCGGATGCTGCGCGAGGTGCAGAAGTCGCAGCCGAAAGCCCAGAGGGCCAGTACCCGCAGAGCGCCCGCGCCGCGAGCGGAGAAGAACCCGGTGGCCGACTTCCTCGGATCATCGGCGGGCAAGTCTGTGATGAGCGCCGTGGTGAAGGGGATCTTCGGCACCCTGCGCAGGCGCTAGCTGCCCAGGATCGGCTGGCCGAGCAGGAGCATCAAGCCGAGCACGAGGCCGCCACAGGCTGTGAGGAGCGCGGCGATGGCGACGCCCGCGAGCGCCGGACGATTCTCGAACCAGTAGGCGCTGCCGGCGTAGCGTTCGAAGAATTCTGCCTGTGTCATCGGTTCCGGGGGAAGCTCGAGGCTTCCGCCGATGGAATCCGCGACAGCGCGCATCGATTCCTCGGTCCAGAAGATGCCGCGCAGGCGCAGCATCCGTACGCCGTCCTGGTTCCTCACGATGAGCTGCGGAAGTGTTTCGGCGCTCGAGCCGTTGTAGGTATGCGCGAGCACCACGCTTGCGACCCCGGAGAGCGGGGTGGATCTCGTGCGTCCGAAGAACCCATGTTCGATGATCGAAGTCGCCGTCACCCCCACGAAGGTGCCGCGGAACAGCACGAGGCCCAGCCAGCAGAGCAGCACGCTCAGTGCTTCGCCGATTACGCCGATCGGCCAGGAGCCGTTGGACAGGCCGAGGAATACCAGTGCGGTGAAGATCGGCAGCGGAACGATGAGCAATATGAGAAGACCGCTACGAATGAGAGTCGGCTTCGGACGGATGTGCACGTTGAAGCGCCGTGCGTCGTCGTCAACTATCACAGATCCCCCAAGAATCGTCGCGCAGGGCACGACGACGTGGAATGGATGATTCGAGCGCTCCTAGTAGTGCTCTACTCTCGACCGAATCCCATCGGGCGATGTATCCATGTGTTGCGCGGAGAATGGGGGATTCGAACTTCCCGATGGGGATGTGCTTGCACCCAGGTTCCGCTTGTTGCGCGGAGAATGGGGGATTCGAACCCCCGAGGGCTTGCACCCAACACGCTTTCCAAGCGTGCGCCATAGGCCACTAGGCGAATTCTCCTGGCCGAC
>JAODMW010000013.1 GCA_025464815.1 Microbacteriaceae bacterium
CCGGCTCAACAGCCCTGCGCGCTCAGGATGCTTCTCGAACCATTCGCCCACATACCAGCACATCGGCCAGGGCTGCGGCTTCATCATCGGTCAAGGCGATCGAGTCGATGCTCGCGTCAGGATCGTCGACGCCGAACAGCGCGAGCTCGCGCTCACCCGACCGATAGGAGACGACACCGATTCGGCGTCCCGTCTTGGTAATCACGTCATGCCGGGTGCCCAGGCCCGGCAGATCGACTTTCTCGACTCGTACGCTCACGCCGCCACCCTAACAGCGTGACGGATTGACGTCGCCTCGATAACGTTGAGACATGTGCCGGAATATCCATACGCTCCATAATTTCGAACCCGCCGCCACTGACGACGAGGTGCACGCGGCTGCGCTGCAATTCGTGCGCAAGATCAGCGGATCGACCAAGCCGTCGAAGGTCAACGCCGAGGCGTTCGATCGAGCGGTTGAAGAGATCGCCCATATCTCGCGCCATCTGCTCGAAGACCTCATCAGCACGGCCCCGCCGAAGAACCGAGAGATCGAGGCAGAGAAGGCGAAAGTGCGGTCGGCGAAGCGGTTCGCCGCGGCCTGACCGCGGGGGCGCGGGAAGCGCTACCGGCTCAACAGCCCTGCGCGCTCAGGATGCTTCTCGAACCATTCGCCCACATACCAGCACATCGGCACGATGCGCAGGCCGCCGGCAGCCTCGACGTCATTCACCGCGAACTCGACCACCTCGGCCGCATAGCCATGACCCCGCAGGTGCGGCGCCGTATAGGTGTGAGTGAACGAGATCGATGTACCGAGGATGGCGTAGTCGACGACGGCCACCAGTTCGCCGTCGACGCGGAGAACGTAGCGCCGGGCATCCGGTTCGTGGGTGAATTCTTTGCTCACCGATTCAGCTTACGTCGAGCGATTCGCCCGTTGGGTCCTCTGCGGACTCGTCGACCAATTGGCCGCCGCCGATAGGCAGCCCCGCCCAGGAGACGAGCGTCCAGCCGTCCTCCGGCGAACCGGTCAGCTCGATGACACCGGTGTTGTCGAGCTCGTGCGTGCCCGCGAACATCGGCGGCACGTTGCGGGCACGCCCGGCCGTCCAGACACGGATCGCGGCGCCGTGGCTGAACACGGCCGCGGTCTCGACACCCGATGCGACCATGTCGATGTCGGCGTCGAAACGCCGGAAGAACGCATGTCCGTCCGATGCTCCCGGCATCGTGACATCGAGATTTCCCCCGCCCCAGGCGAAGGCTGTTTCGAGATAGATGCGAATGGATGCCCGGTCACTACGTCCCTCAAGCGAACCGGCTTCGATCTCGTGCAGCCCGCCCAGCACCTGGATGTCGAGACCACGGTCGGCCGCGAGCAGCTGGGCAGTCAGCTGGGTGCGCACGAGTGTCGAAGCGAAAATGGCGTCGATCGACTCGTCGCGGAAAGCATCCGGAATCATGGCGGCCTGACGCTCACCGAGTTCGGTGAGTCCGGGACCCGGGTGGGCGGTGTCGAGCTCGCCGCGAACGTTGGACGGAGTCTGGCCGTGACGGATCAGGAGGAGTCTCATAGCGTTTCCAGCTTACGGACCGAGCCCGCGATCCTCACGGCCTGAGGGATTGCTCCATGCACCTTCGCACCTCGACGGCGGCCTCCAGCACCCCCGCCACGCTCGACGCGATCTCGATGGCACGGGCCTCGGCGGGCACTTTCACCACCCAGTACCGATCCAATGGCGCATCCGAGACGTTGAAGGAACCGCGGCGGATGCCGCCGTGGCGGTCGACCAGCGTCGCGGATTCGCCGCCCTCGAGAACTTCTGAATAGACCAACTCGCCGCTGCGCGCGAGTTCGTCGTCGAGGCGCACCATGAAGGCCACCATCCGCTCGATCCACTCCGGCGGTTTCGCGTGCAGGTCGGCCCGTTCGCCGAACACCATGATCATGAACTTCATCGCCGCTCCTCGTGCGCTACCGCCGAATGCCGATGGACGGATGCCGCAAGCGCCAGTCCCGCGACATCCGATGTGCTTCCCCCACTGTGACAGCACAGGAGTCTCACCGCCATCACCGGCCGCCGCTACATCACACTGTCTGGACTTCGGCTGAAGTCCACAATTCCTATGGCCGCGGCTGGCATCGGCGTACCCTTGCGATAAGCAAGGAGGAGGTGTTTTGGCAATGGAGGCAAAACGGGGAGACAGGATCGTCATTCGCGGGCGAACGGTGGAATCGACGGATCGACATGGCGAGATCATCGAGGTACGAGGCGTCGCGGGTGGACCACCTTACGTAATACGGTTCGACAACGGAAGCGAAATCGTCATCCAACCCGGACCCGATTTCACGATCGAACACGTGGAGCACGTCTAGTCGGGAATCGTCATGTTGCTCGATCAATCTGACGGCTGGTGCCGTCGCCAACTGAGCGTGAAAGTATGAGTTCGTGACCTATCTCGCTTCTGACTCCCGTTACGATTCCATGACCTACCGCCGCACCGGGCGAAGTGGGCTCTTGCTCCCCGCCGTGTCTCTCGGACTGTGGCAGAACTTCGGACACGATGTTCCGATGGAACGGCAGCAACAGATCCTGCGACGAGCCTTCGACCTCGGCGTGACGCACTTCGACCTCGCCAACAACTACGGGCCGCCCTACGGGAGTGCGGAAGAGAACTTCGGCGAGCACCTGCGCCGTGACTTCGCGCCATTCCGTGACGAGCTCGTGATCTCCACCAAGGCCGGCTACGACATGTGGGAGGGTCCATACGGCAACCTCGGAAGCCGTAAATATCTGCTCGCCTCGCTCGACCAGAGTCTGGAGAGGATGGGACTCGACTACGTCGACATCTTCTATTCGCACCGGGCGGATCCCGAGACCCCCCTCGAAGAGACGATGGGTGCACTGCACACCGCGGTCGCCTCCGGCAGGGCTCTGTACGCGGGCATCTCGTCATACTCACCGTCGCGTACGCGTGAGGCAGCCGCGATTCTCGCCGACCTCGGCACCCCGCTGCTCATCCACCAGCCTTCGTATTCGATGTTCAACCGCTGGATCGAGGATGAGCTGCTCGACACCCTCGGTGACCTGGGCGTCGGATGCATCGCCTTCTCGCCCCTCGCCCAGGGATTGCTCACCGACCGGTACCTCGGTGGCATCCCTGCGGGTGCCCGCGCCGCCCGTGAAGGATCGATGCAGAAACGCATGGTCAACGACGCAACCCTCGCAAGCATCCGCGCTCTCACCGACATCGCGGCGAACCGGGGCCAGAGCCTCGCCCAGCTCGCGATCTCATGGACGCTGCGCAACCCGGAGGTCACCTCGGCCCTCGTCGGCGCGTCGTCGGTACAACAGCTCGAGGCCAACCTCGGTGCCGTCACGAACCTGTCCTTCACCGACGCGGAGCTCACGGCCATCGACGAGTACGCCGTCGACATGGACATCAACCTGTGGGCGGAGTCCAGCGCCGTCTAGGGTTGCAGGCGGTAACGCTCAGGCCGGGCGCTCCGGGAGCCTCATGAAGGTGAAAGCGGCCCCGGTCGAGTCGATCGCATGCGATATACGGCCGAATGGCGTATCCACAGGCCCGTCGAGCACCGTTCCGCCCTCGGCGCGCACGACGTCGGCCGTGCGATCGGCGTCATCGACGGCGAAGTAGACCTGCCAGGCGGATGCTGTGCCTGCCGTCGCGTCGGTCGAAGCGTCGTAAATACCGGCCCGCGCATCCCGACCTTCGCCGAAAGTCACCATGCGGAACTCATCGCTGTCGCCCAATACGCTCGTCGTCCAGCCGAAGACTTTCTCATAGAAGGCGATCGTCGCCGGGTACGCCGAGGTCGTGTGCAGCTCGTACCAGCTTGGGGTACCCGGCTCGTTCTCGATTCCGATTCCCTTGAGAGTGCCCGGCTGCCAGAGACCGACGTACGCTCCGCTCGGATCCTGTGCGAACGCCATCTTGCCGAGGCCCATGATGTCCATCGGGGACACCAGCGCACCTCCGCCATGCTGTTCCGCCAGGGTGATCGTCTCGTCGATGTCGTTGGTCAACAGGTAGACGACCCAGCTGCTCGGCATTCCGTTCTGGGCATCCATCAGGCCCGCGACCAGAGCGTCGCCGTGCAGGAGGTTCCGATAGCCGCCGAAATCGGGATTCGGTTCCGTGACGGTCGTGCCGAGCAGCGCGCCGTAAAAACGGGCGGACTCCACGGGGTCGGTGCTCGACAACTCGATCCAGATCGGCGCTCCGGCCGGCTTCGATGCGACGTTTGGCATGCGAACTCCTCTGTTCGCAGCTAGTCTCCTCGGCGTTGGCTCGAGTGTCCAGAGCGGGGTCGTCGTCAGTCGAGGCAGGCAATCACCTCATCGTCCGTGGTCTGTCCGAAGCGGACGTACCACTCGCCCACAGCCCAAAACGGATGCGGCGTCGCGACGGCGACATAGACGTCAGCTTCCTGGGCGAGCGTGTCCACCCAATCCGGCGGAGCCACCGGAACCGCCAGCACGATCTGCTCCGCACCGAGTTGCCGCACAGCCCGGCAGGCTGCCGTTGCCGTCGCGCCGGTCGCGACGCCGTCATCGACCACGATCGCCGTTTTACCGGCGAGATCGAGCCGCGGCCTGCCCGCCCGAAAGCGTGCCATCTGCCGCGCAAGCTCCGCCCGCTCCCGCTGTTCCACCTGCGCCAGTTCGGCTTCACTCACGCGCATCGAGCTCAAGGCGTCGGGGGCGACGACGCGCACGCCGTCCTCGCCTATCGCCCCTACGGCGAACTCCGGATGCCGCGGACTGCCCAATTTGCGAATGCCTACCACGTCCAGCGGCGCACCCAGCAGGTCCGCGACCTGGCGGGCGACCGGCACACCGCCGCGGGGGAGACCGAGCACGATCGTTGCGTCGCCTCGGTAGCGCAGCACGGCTTTCGCCAGCCGCCGGCCCGCGTCGACGCGGTCCTCGAAGATCGCGGTCATGAATCCAGCCTCGTCATTCGCGAGTAGGGGCGCAAGCGGATACGACGAGTGCATTCGATGCCTGTCGGCACCGCATGAGGCAAGCTGGGGTCTGTGACTACCGTTCAGACGAAGACGATGCCGCGGACGTCGTGGGGCCTGGTTCCGGCGGCGGGTGTTTCGGCATCCGCTGTCCTGATCTTCTGGGTGCAGAACCTGCCGTCCGGATACCTCGTGCTCGCGCTGAGCCTGATCGTCGCGGTGATCGTCGACCGTTCGCTGTTCGCGAGTCTGCTGCTCATCGCCGCCGGGCTCTGCATCATCAGCACGATCTCGGTCGCCGCCGACATCAGTTACGGCAACATGCTGCTGATGGGCACCGTGCTCACGCTGGCCATTGCGGTGCCGTACCTGGCCGAGCGCTATGCGCTGCGGCGTCGCACGATCCGGTTTCCGATCAAGAGCGGGCATCGCTGGACGCGGCTAGAGCGCTGGTACCTGCCGCTCGTGCTCGTGCTCGGCTGGGGGATTCTTCCGTTCTATTTCATCACCTCGGGCTCTTACCGCAACTGGCCCGCCATCCATGCTCCGGACGAACTGGCTCGCCTTTTCGTCGGCGTCAACTTCGTCGGCATCTGGGACGAGATGTTCTTCATCTGCGTGGTCTTCGCCCTGCTGGGGCGGCACTTCCCCGTCTGGCAGGCGAATCTGTTGCAGGCCGTCATCTTCGTGTCATTTCTCTGGGAACTCGGCTACCGGAGCTGGGGCCCGCTGATGACCTTCCCCTTCGCGGTGCTGCAGGGCTACATCTTCACGCGCACCCGCTCACTCACCTACATCGTGTGCGTGCACCTGCTCTTCGATCTGATCGTGTTCCTTGTGCTCGTGCATGCGCACAACCCGGAATGGCCGTCGATCTTCCTGTACTGACCGGTCATCCTGCTGAAACCGGCTGCGGCTCAGCCTCGCAGCCCGAGCGCGAACGGCAGCACCGCCGAGGCTCCCGCGCGCCGCAGCATCCTGCCCGCCACCGTGATGGTCCAGCGACTGTCGACGAGGTCGTCGACGAGCAGCACCGGTCGGCCCTGCGGGATCTCGATGGCCGCGAACCGCTCCCACACGCCCGCCAGTCGATAGGCGCTGTTGCCGCCGGCCTCGCCGCTCGGGCCGCCGTCATGGAAATCGAGCGGCCCCAGATAGGGG
>JAODMW010000032.1 GCA_025464815.1 Microbacteriaceae bacterium
GAGACGGTAACGGTCTGGTCGGTGTCGGATACGGCAAGGCCCGTGAGGTGCCGACCGCGATCTCCAAGGGCGTCGAGGAAGCGAAGAAGAACTTCTTCCGGGTTCCCCGCGTCGGAGTCACGATCCCTCACCCCGTTCAGGGCGAGGCCGCCGCTGGTGTCGTACTGCTGCGTCCGGCTTCCGCCGGTACGGGTGTTATCGCCGGTGGCCCGGTGCGTGCTGTGCTCGAGTGCGCTGGCATCCACGACGTTCTGAGCAAGTCGCTCGGCTCGTCCAATACGATCAACATCGTGCACGCAACCGTTGCTGCCCTCAAGCAGCTCGAGGAGCCGAGTGCGGTCGCCGCACGTCGTGGCCTCACACTCGAGGAGGTCGCGCCCGCGCGTCTCCTGCGTGCCCAGGCTGATGCGGCAAGCTCAGCAACAGCAAAGGCAGGTGTCTGATGGCCGGTCGCCTGAAGGTAACCCAGATCAAGTCCAAAATTAGTGAGAAGCAGAACCAGCGCGACACGCTCCGGAGCCTCGGCCTCAAGCGTATCGGCGACGTCGTTGTTCGCGAGGACACCTCGCAGAACCGCGGCTACGTCCGCACTGTCGCTCACCTGGTGAAGGTCGAGGAGATTGACTAATGGCTGACGAAAAGAAGCCAGCGGCCGCTGCCACCAAGGCGGCCGCTGCTGAGAAGGCGCCTGCCAAGGCCGCCGCAACCACCAAGGCCGCTGCTACCAAGGCTCCGGCTAAGGCCGCTGCCAAGCCTGCTGCTGAGAAGGCTCCGGCTAAGGCCGCTGCCAAGCCTGCCGCTGAGAAGGCGCCCGCCAAGGCTGCTGCCGCGAAGTCCGAGGACTCCACGGCTGCCGCATCGACGACCGCGAGCGCTGCCAAGGCCGCTCCCGCGAAGAAGGCTGCCAAGCCCGTCGTAGAGGCGCGTCCGCAGGTGCTCAAGGTGCATCACCTCCGTCCGGCACCCGGTGCGAAGAAAGACCGCACCCGTGTCGGCCGCGGTGAAGGCTCGAAGGGTAAGACCGCTGGTCGTGGCACCAAGGGCACCAAGGCTCGCTACCAGGTGCGCGTCGGTCTCGAGGGCGGAAACCTGAACAGCATCATGCGCACCCCGAAGCTTCGCGGCTTCAAGAACCCGTTCCGCGTCGAGTACCAGGTCGTCAACCTCGAGAAGCTCGTCGAGCTCTACCCCAAGGGTGGAGACGTCACGATCAGCGACCTCGTCGCCAAGGGCGCGGTACGCAAGAACGAGAAGGTCAAGGTTCTTGGGCAGGGTGACATTGCGGTTAAGCTGAACGTTGCAGTTGACAAGGTCTCTGGCTCGGCTGAGCAAAAGATCGTTGCAGCCGGCGGCTCCGTAAACTGAAGTCTTCCGGGCGCCGTGCGGCGCCCGGGCGACTTGGTCGCGTAGTCACCCAGGTGGCCCGAGAGGGCCACCTGCTTTGCCCTACAGAGTTCAACCAGGAGGCCTCGTGTTCAGAGCCGTAGCGCGGATCTTCCGCACCCCCGACCTTCGCAAGAAGATCGGTTTTACGCTCGCCCTGATCGCCCTGTTCAGGCTCGGGTCCTTCATCCCTTCGCCGTTCGTCAACTTCGGCAACGTGCAGACCTGTCTGGCGGCGAACTCCGGCACTTCGGGCCTCTACGAGCTCGTCAACCTGTTCAGCGGTGGCGCACTGCTGCAGCTGTCGGTCTTCGCGCTCGGGATCATGCCGTACATCACTGCATCGATCATCGTGCAGTTGCTGCGCGTAGTCATCCCGCACTTCGACAGCCTCTACAAAGAGGGCCAGTCCGGCCAGGCTCGCCTGACGCAGTACACGCGCTATCTCACCATCGCGCTCGGTGTGCTCCAGTCGACCACCCTCATCACAGTCGCCCGCAGCGGAGCGCTCTTCCCGAGTTCGTCGGGCACGCCAGAATGCTCGGCCCTCATCACCAACTCGGCCTGGTACGCGATCCTGCTCATGGTCATCACGATGACCGCCGGTACCGGCCTCATCATGTGGATGGGCGAGCTCATCACCGAGCGCGGCATCGGCAATGGGATGTCGATCCTCATCTACACGTCGATCGCGGCTCGTTTCCCCGGCTCGCTCTGGGCGATCGAGCAGTCGAAGAACTTCGAGACCTTCCTCTTCGTGATCGCCATGGGAATCGTGATCATGGCCCTCGTGGTATTCGTCGAACAATCGCAGCGACGAATACCCGTGCAATATGCCAAGCGCATGGTCGGTCGTCGAACCTACGGCGGCAACAACACCTACATTCCGATCAAGGTCAACATGGCCGGTGTCGTGCCCGTGATCTTCGCGTCCTCGCTGCTCTACCTGCCGGCGCTCATCGCGCAGTTCAACCAGCCCGCGGCAGGCAAGAGTCCGGCTCCCTGGGTCACCTGGATCTCGGACAACCTGCGCACGGGCGACAACCCGTTGTACATGCTTCTGTACTTCCTGCTCATCGTCGGGTTCACCTACTTCTATGTCGCCATCACCTTCAACCCGGAGGAAGTGGCCGACAACATGAAGAAGTACGGCGGATTCATCCCCGGCATCCGTGCTGGGCGTCCGACCGCCGAGTACCTCGACTACGTGCTCACGCGCGTCACGCTGCCGGGTTCGCTCTACCTCGGAATCATCGCCCTCGTTCCGCTCATCGCACTCGGGTTGTTCGGTGCCAACCAGAACTTCCCGTTCGGCGGCGCCAGCATCCTGATCATCGTCGGTGTCGGCCTCGAGACCGTCAAGCAGATCGACTCCCAGCTGCAGCAGCGCCACTATGAGGGTCTCCTCCGGTGACCCGTCTCCTTATCGTCGGTCCCCCGGGCGCTGGTAAGGGCACTCAGGCGGCTCGGCTCGCCGCGCGGTACTCGATTCCCGCGATCGCGACGGGCGACATCTTCCGGCGCAACATCGCCGAGCAGACGCCGCTCGGCCTCAAGGTCAAGGCGATCGTCGATGCCGGAGACTATGTCCCCGATTCGCTGACCAACGAACTCATCGCAAGCCGTCTGGAAGAGGAAGACGCTCGTGACGGCTTCCTCCTCGACGGCTACCCGCGCACGCTCGAGCAGGTCTCCTACCTCGACGAACTCCTGAGTTCGAAGGGCCAGGCACTGGATGCGGTCATCCAGCTGGTCGCGGACCGGGAGGAAGTGGTCGCCCGGCTGCGCAAGCGCGCCATCGAGCAGGGTCGCGTGGATGACTCGGAAGAGGCAATCCGTCACCGCCAGGAGGTCTACGCTCGCGAGACGACTCCGCTCATCGCGGTGTACCGGGACCGGGGACTGCTCATCGAGGTCGATGGGCTCGGCGACATCGACGATGTCAGCGACCGTATCGCGGAGGCTC